>CALWTD010000017.1 GCA_944384395.1 uncultured Clostridia bacterium | reverse complement strand
AATATCAAGCATTAGTTGAAGATTGGATAGAATTTTACAATACAAAGAGATTAAAAAATAGGAAGAAATCTAAAATTTCTTCCTAGTGGTTTTTTATTTTGAGTGACCCCTTCGGGGTTCACTTCATTTTTGTGTGTTTTTTATTATTTTTTTGCAATTCTTGATGTTGCAATAGCTAGTGAACCCGGACCAATATGGCAAGCGACACTAAGTGATAATTGATCAACATATGTAACTGTCAAGTCTGGAAAAGCTCGTTGTACTTCTTGTTTAAATTTTTCAGCTTCTTCAAAATTGTTTGTGTGTGCAATTTCTAACACCATTTCGCCATTTTTATAATATTCATTAAATGTTGTTTCTAAATCTTTTTTTATTGCATTTATCATACGAACTTTAGCTTGACCAAAACTTAAAACTTTTGCGTAAGCATCTAACTTTCCACCATGAATTTGTAAAATTGGTTTTATGTTAAATAGTGAACCAAGTAGTGCTGCGGCAGGGGTAATTCTTCCACCCTTTTTTAAATATGATAATGTTGCAACCGTTATGTATATACTTGAATCCATTTTTGTTTGTTTTAAGTAATCTTTTATTTCTTTTGCACTTTTTCCTTGTTTTGCAAGTTCTAGTGCTTCATATACACTTTCTTTTTGTGTTACTGATATTCTTTGATTATTTACAACAAAAACCTTATTATCGTAATTTTTTGCAAGAGATTTTGCAGTATTACATGATTCACTAAGTCCACTTGACATTGGAATATATACAATCTCATCATGTGTTTTTAGTGCTTTATCCCAAAGTTCTGTAACGGCGTAAGGTGATGGTTGAGATGTTGAAATGTTTGCATTACCTGTAAGTTTCTTATAAAAATCTTCTTGTGAAAGAGATACTTCTTCAAAATATTCTTCGCCATCAATTATAAATGGCATTGGTAATACAAATAAATCTTCATTTTGTTCATTTATTGATATTCCTGAATTACTGTCTGTTACTATTGCTACTTTTGTCATTTTTTTCTCCTTGTAAACTATTTTATTATATATTATCTTATTTTATATATCAATTATTTTAGTTGCACATAAATCAAAAATTGCGCCACAAAATTGATTTATATTTCAACTATAAGACAATTTAGTTGAATAATTATTCAATTATGTACTATTTTTATATTGTAGGTCAAATTATTTTTATGCTTTTGTTTGCAGACAAATTTATTATAAAAGTTGTGTTATTTTTTATGTTGTGTTATTCTAATAAAGATGTTAAGGAGATTATGATGATATATGATGAAATAAAAAAAGCCAATGTAATGGCAATAAAAGAAAAGGACACTGTGGCAAGAAGTATATATAGTGTTTTATTGAATAAATTTATGCTTGAGAATATCAAAAAAAGAGAACAACATTTAGAACTTACTGATGTTGATGCTGTACAAATTTTGCAAAAAACTATTAAGGAACTTTCTGATGAATTAGAAAATTATAAAAAAGTAAATAATAACGAAGAAGCTAATAACATTTCAAAGCAAATTGAAATTGTAAAAAAATATTTACCAAAAATGATGGACAGTGAAGAAATAAAAAATATTATTTTGAAATTAGATGATAAATCAATACCAAATGTAATGAAATATTTTAAAACAAACTACGCAGGAAAATGCGATATGAGATTAGTACAAGAAGTTTTAAAGAGTATTTAAAGAGAATATTTATGAAAGTGTATGCGATAAGCGATTTTCATCTTTGCAATAGTGGTGAAAAACCAATGGAAATTTTTGGTGGAGATTGGACTGATTATCAAGAAAAAATAAAACAAGATTGGAAAGATAAGGTTAAAGAAGAAGATGTTGTTATTATATGTGGGGATATATCTTGGGCAATGAAACTGGAAACAGCCAAAAATGACCTAAAGTATTTTGATGATTTAAAAGGATATAAAATTTTTATTCGAGGAAATCACGACTATTGGTGGCAAAGTATTTCGGCAGTGAGAAATAGTTTACCAAACAATTCTTTTGCATTACAAAACGATGCAATTAAAATAGGAAAATATATTTTTTGTGGTACACGTGGATGGACTGTTCCAGAAAAACAATTTGCAACTAGTGAAGATAAAAAGATTTATAACAGAGAACTCATAAGATTAAAAATGGCACTAGAAAGTGCAAAACATTTAAAGACTAATGGTGAAATTATTATATGTATGCTTCATTATCCACCATACAACTCAAATAAAGAAAATAATGAAATTATAAAATTATTGCAAGAATATAATGTCGATTTTTGTATTTTTGGACATATTCACGCATGTTTAGGAAAATATAAGTTATATGAAAAATTGTTTGGCATAAATTTTTACTTAACTTCATGTGATTTATTAAAAAATAAATTAGTTAAAATTACAAAATAAAAGGAGATAAATGTGGATAAAGGACTAATAATTTTAATTCTTAACATAGTTTTTGCCTTATTTATTGTTGTTGGTTTTTTGATTGGACTTAAAGGCTTAAAGAAATCTGGACTAAAATTTATTTGTTTTATTGTGGCTGTTGTATTTGCTATTTTTTTAACGCCCGTAATTTCAAAATCTATTATGCAAATAAAAATAACTTATAATGGAAGTTTAATGAGTTTAAATGATATTATATTGTCATATTTAAATAGTTCGCCACAAATTGCAGAAGTAACAAATGCAAGTCCCACAATGCAGGTTTTAATTCAAAATATTCCTCTGATGGTTGGCAATGTTTTTATTTTTGTTATTCTTACTTATGTTTTTGCATTTTTGTCTTGGATAGTTTATTTAGTTTTAGCATCAGTATTTATTAAAAAAGATGAAAAAATAAAAGACGAGAAAGGAAATGTAATAAAGGTTAAAACAAAAAAATATAGAATTTTAGGCGGTTTAATAGGTGCATTGCAAGGTTTGGTTTTTGTTTTTATTACTTTTTTGCCATTTAGTGGATTGATTGGAATGGTGAATGATTTAACTATGTCAACTGTTCAGGCACAGGAACAAATTCAAAATTCTAACATCTCGCCATCAGCACAATTTATAAAAGATTATATTCCTGTTGAAATACAAAATATTTTTGATGCATATGGTTCTTCTGCAATCGCAAAAATGAGTGGATTTTTAAATTTTGACGATGTGTGTTTTAACAATGTTTCAACAATAACTGTCGAAAATATTAAAATTTCATTAAGAACAGAAGTTATAAACATAGCAAAAGTTTATGATAATGTTGAGTTTTTATTTAATGTTGATTTTTCTAGTTTAGAAACGTTAAAAGTTTTAGATTATAATAAATTAGATAATGCCATAAATTACATTTTTAATTCTAATATACTAAAAGCGACAATGCCCGAACTTGTTGATTATGGATTTGATAAAATACTAGAATTGCAAGATATTAAAAACAATCAAGATTTAACTGAGCTTTTGAAATCAATTCAAAGTGAAATAAAATCTAATGATGATGTTATGAATAATTTAAAAACTGAGTTGTCTTCTATTGTTGGTTCTTGCAAAATTTTAGTTGAAAGTAAATTATTTGATGAAATGCCACTTGGCGAGAAAACATTTACAAATAAAAATTTGAAAAATATTTTAAATATTTTAACAAATGACAATAAAAAAGTGTTTAACAATTTAATAGAGCAATTATTTAATTCAAAGGCACTTAACAAGGGTGTTATTTATGTATTAAATATTGGTGTCGATAAAGTTGAAGAAACATTAAAAGAAATGACAAGTGATGAAACATTAAACATCGGCAGAATAGATATAAATGACAATAAAACTACATTGAAAAAAGCAGAAGTGCAAAATTTGTTAAGTAATGCAATTAATTTGATGAAGGATTTTGTAGATGTTGATTTTAATGCAATTAAAAATGATTATAGATTGTTATTTGATATGAATTTATCAAATATTGTAACAAATATAGGTTCTGCAATGAATGTTGTGCAAAAAATGGCAGTATTTAATGACACAGAAATATACGACAATATAATGACTGCACTCACTTCAACAGAATACCAAAAATTTATTGATTTTGAAATTTTAAAAAATGATAACACTTGGCTTAATGAATCAAAAATATTAAGTGAAGTTTTAGAAAAAATTGATGAATCAAAAATAATTAGTTATATTGATAAAGTTGGCGATAAATACGAAGTAACTAATGAAAATATTACAAAAATATTAAGAAATTTAACACAAAAAACTGAAGTTAACGGACAAAATAAAACTCTTATTAGACAAATTATAGAACCACTATACAACAGCAATGCTTGTAAAAAAATTATTGATTTTGGTTTTGAGAAATTAAATATTATTATAAACGATTTGGGTTCAAAAATTGATGGGAGCACAAAACTTGGCGACATAAATTATGAATACTTGCATAGTGAGAGTGAAAAGGAAAATATTTTTTCTTTTATTGATAATATTGCATTATATGTTCAAAATTTAAATATAGACGATTTATACGAGAATCCTTTTAAAACAATATTAAATTCCAATTTGGTTCAACTTGGTAGTTGCATGGACTTTGTGAAAAATTCTTTATTATTTGCAGATAAACAAGTTAATGGCAAAAATGTTGAAGGTATTTACACAAACTTTGTTGATGCCTTAATAAATACTGAGTTTTCTCAATATGTTAATTTTGCTTGTTTTAAAGAAAGCACATTTTCGTTCAACAATGAATTTGAAAAAATTACGCCAATAGTTGATGAACTTTTAAACAAACAAATTATTGTTGATAATCAAAGTTTTGCTTTAATTGAGTATATAATCCAAATAGGCGACGAACAAGACGGTTGGAAAACTATTTTTGAACAAATAAACAGTGCAGATTTAACAAATATATTTGAGCCACTTATGAAAAGCAAAATATTTGAACCAATTGGCGTTATGGTTGTAAACAAAATAAATGAACAAATAAAGCAAGTTGTTGGACCATATGGAGATGTTATAACTTCAATAATAAGTAGTTTAGATAGTGACGAAATTTCACAAGTTGTTGATGTTTTAGGTGCTGTTAGTGAAATTATAACAGACATCACAGCACCAGACTTTAATTTACAAGATATGGCAACAGGCGAGAATGCAGAAAATCTTGCCAATCTTTTAAACAAACTTCAAGATAATGCAAACAGTGATGGTGTGTTTAAACAATCATATGATGCAATGCTTGAATTTGTAGAAAATGATGAAAATATAGGCACTTATGTAACAGATTTAATTGACGATTATCCACAAGGACAAATTGACTGGTTGGATTTGTTATCAAAATTGCCAAAAAACGAAGGATAAAATGGAATTTATTCATAAACCTATAATGTTAAAAGAGATACTGTCGGGGCTTTCTATAAACCCCGATGGTATTTATTTGGATTGTACTATTGGTGGTGCAGGACATTCTAAAGAAATTATAAAAAAACTTAGTAGTAAAGGACTTCTTATTGGTATTGATAAAGATCAAGACGCAATAAATGTTTGTAAAGAAAGATTAAAAGACTATAAAAATGTTATTCTTGTTAAGTCTGATTTTAAAAATATTGAAAATGTATTAAATGATTTAAAAATTGAAAGTTTAGATGGAGTTTTAATTGATTTAGGTGTAAGTTCGTATCAACTAGACAATAAAGAACGGGGATTTAGTTTTAGATTTGATGCAAAACTTGATATGAGAATGGATCAATCACAACAACTTTCTGCATATGAAGTTGTTAACTCATATTCTTTACAACACTTAACAAGAATTATTAAAGAATATGGAGAAGAAGAATATGCAAGTAGTATTGCAAAAAACATTGTTAAAAATAGACCAATTAAAACAACAAAAGAACTTGCTTTAATTATTGAAAAAAGTATGCCAACAAAAGTTGTATACACAAGAAATGGTGCTCATAAAAAAACATTTCAAGCAATTAGAATAGAAGTAAATAAGGAACTTGATTTTTTGTTTGAAACTATTAACTTTTTAATTACAAAACTAAAAAGTGGTGGAAAAATGGCAATTTTAACCTTTCACTCACTTGAAGATAGAATTGTTAAAAATGTTTTTAAAATTAATGCTACCGATTGTTTGTGTCCACCAAAAACACCTATATGTATTTGTGGACATAAAAAAACAATAAATTTAGTTAATAAAAAGCCAATTATTGCAAGTGAAGAAGAACAAAAGGAAAATCCAAGGTCAACATCTGCAAAATTGAGAATAATTGAAAAAATATAAATTTAAGTTCACACATTTTTTATTTTTGTTAATTGCAAATGTTGTAAAAATGTGATAAATTATTTGTAATAAAATTACAAAAGAAGGAGTAATTATATTATGGGACAAGATAATTCAAAATTGCAAAAAATAAGAGATTATGCTAGAACTGCTGTTTTGGAAAAAGAAGAAAATGAAAAAGTTGAGCAAACTAGTGCAGAACAAGATGAAACTTTAAAAAAATTAAATCTTTTTTCAAAAGAAATTTTGCAAAATACAAATGTTGAAAAACAAGTAGAAACTCAAGATGATGTATCTCACAGTAACAACGCTCCTGATTATACTAAATCAACGGTTGTTGAAAAGCAATTAAAAAAAGAAAATAAACCAATTGAAACTATACAAAAAGAAGAAAAACAAGAAAATCAACAAAAAGAAGAATTAGAAAATACAGGAGAGAATAAAGAAGAAATAGAAGAAAAAGTGGAAACACTTTATAATTCTAGTTTATCATTGGAGCAAACCGGCGAAGAAGTTATAGAAAAAGAATTGAGTACATATTCAAAAAAATCAAATGATTATAAATTTAAATTTAGGTTATTAACGAGTGTTTTCTGTTGCTTGCTCGCAATTTTAGGAGGTTGGATAATTGGTAACACAGTGGAAATTTCTTCTACAACTTCTCAAATTGCTACTGAAATTAAAAAAGGCGAAGAATATCAAGTAAATATTATTGAATATTTAACAAAAATTGGAAAACTTGATGACAATGTTAACCAAACGCCACCAAACCCAGAAGATGGTTCGTTGTTGCCAATAGATGAAATTATTCCAATAACACCACAACCACTTGAAGACACAACAGCCTACGAACAAGAAAGTAATTGGTTTGATAAGATTTGTAATTGGTTAAAAAATTTATTTGGAGGCTAATACTTTGACTGATAATGAGTTTTCATTACATTCATTACGAAAGAGGATATCTGCATTTATACTTGCGATATCCTTTCTTTTTTTTGCACTGATTGCAAGACTTGCTTATGTTCAAATTTTTAATAGTGGTTTTTTACAATTAAAAGCATATAATCAGTGGACAAGAGATTTAAAAATAACTGCTGAAAGAGGGAAAATTTATGACGCAAACGGAGCAACTTTGGCGGTTTCTTTTACAACCTATGACATATATGTAAGGGGAAGGGAAGTTACTGATGCAACCAAAGTTGCAAGTGTATTAAGTAAAAAATTAAATATGGATTACAATGTTTTATATGATAAAGTAAATATCAAAACAGTATCCGAAGTTTTGGTAAAATTACAGGTTGATGCAAATACTGCAAAAGAAATTGCAAAAGAAGATTTAAAAGGTGTATTTTTATCTGAAAGTATAAAAAGATACTATCCTTATGGTGATTTATTAACACAAATTTTGGGCTTTACAACAATTGATAATATTGGTCAAGCAGGAATTGAAGCATATTTTAATGAAGTATTGTCGGGTAAAAATGGTTATTTTTTAGTGCAAAGTGATTTGCAAGGAAAAGAAATTGAAAACTCACTTAGAACTTATATTGAGCCTGTTGGTGGTGATAATATCTACTTAACAATAGATGTAAACATTCAAAAAATTGTCGAAGATACCCTTGAAAAGATAATGGTTGAACAAAAATGCAAATCTGCTTCATGTATTATTATGAACGCTAGAAATGGAGAAATTGTGGCAAGTTCTTCAAAACCTAGTTTTAATTTAAACGATATTCCAAGAGATGATGCAAGTTTGCTTATGGAAATGACAAAAAATAAAATTGTTGTTGATGTTTACGAACCTGGTTCAACATTTAAAATATTAACAATGTCATCGGCTATTGAAAGTGGCAATGCAAAACTAGATGACCATTTTTATTGTAGTGGTTATAGCATTGTTGATGGTCAAAAAATTAAATGTTGGAAAACAACAGGACATGGGTCTCAGGATTTGACAACGGGGTTAGTAAATTCATGTAACTGCGTGTTTATGGCATTATCTCAAAGAATGGGAACGCAAACTTTTTATAATTATTTAAAAAATTTTGGACTTGGAAGTAAAACAGGCATAGAAATTGCGTCAGAAAGCAGTGGAATATTAATGAATGAGACAAGTGTTAAAAATGTTGATTTAGCCAGAATTGGATTTGGTCAAGCGATTGCTGTTACACCACTGCAACTTGTAACTGCTGTTTCTGCAGTTGTTAATGGTGGAACTTTGTATACTCCAACAATTATAAAAAAGACAACATCTAACGCTGATGTTATTAAAACTTTTGCAACACAAAACGTAAAAAGGCAAGTAATATCACAAAGTACATCAAAAATAATAAACGAAATGTTAAAAAAAGTTGTAAATAAAACAGAAGAATATAGTTTTGTTGAAGGGTATGATGTTGGTGGGAAAACAGGTACAGCGCAAAAATATGAAAATGGAGCAATTGCAAGAGGCAAATATATTTCTAGTTTTATTGGTACTTATCCTGCTAGTAATCCAGATTATGTTATGCTACTTTTGGTTGACGAACCGGGTGCAGGTGCATATTATGGAAGCGTTGTTGCTTCACCATATGCAAAAGAAATATTTTCAAAAATGTTTGACCATTTAAATATTGCACCTATAAAACAAGTGGAATCAAAATATTTTAAAATGCCAAATTTGGTTAATATGTCATTGTTAAACGCTTGTACAACATTAAATTCTATGGGTGTAAGTTACGAAGTTGACGGTGAAGGTGGAACAATCGTAAAGCAATTGCCACCAGCAGGTACACAAGTAAATTACAATGATACTGTTGTGATTATAACTGACTAAAAGAAACTTATGTAATATTTTTATAACAAAATTTTAAAAAAATAAAGGAAATACCTTTTTAGTGTCGAATAATGTTGTTGTATTTGATTAAAAGAGGTATTTTTTCTTTTGAATAAAGGCTTTGACGAAACTTGGCTAGAACAATTAAAGGCAAAAAACGATATTATTTCAGTAATGTCGCGATATTTTTCGTTGCAACAAAAAGGTAAAAATTATTGGGCTTGTTGTCCTTTTCATCATGAAAAAACACCTTCGTTTTGTGTAAATGGATATGAACAATTTTATCATTGCTTTGGTTGTAAGGAGCATGGCGATGTAATTACATTTGTTCAAAAGATGGAAAGTTGCGATTTTATGACAGCAGTGGAAATTTTGGCAAAAAATGCAAATATGGAAATACCATCGTTTTACATGGATGATAATATAAAAGAAAAGAAAAAATCAAAAGACACAATACTTAAAATATTGGATATAGCATCAAAACACTATGAAGAAAATTTATATAGAAAGACAAGTGTAAAAGCACAAGAATATGTTAAAAAAAGAAAACTTACCAAAAAAGAATTGGACAAGTTTCATATTGGTTATTCTGTTGATTGGACCGAAATGGTTACATATTTAAAATCAAAAGGATTTAAAGAGGAAGAAATAGTTTTAGCAGGCATCGCAAATCAAAAAGATGGAAGATATTATGATACTATGGGCGAGAGATTGATTTTTCCAATATATAATATTCATGATGAATGCATTGGTTTTAGCGCAAGAAGTTTGGTTCCAACAGACTACGCAAAATATAAAAATTCAGCAAATAATATTGTTTTTGACAAAAGCAAAAATTTATATGGAATCAACATTGTTAAAAAATTAAAACAAGAACAAAATGTCGACTACATAATCATTGTTGAAGGGCAAATGGATGTCATTGCGTTAAATCAAGCAGGATTTTGTAATTGTGTTGCTTGCCTTGGAACAGCACTAACTCCACTTCATGCAAGAATGTTAAAAAATATAAGTAATAATGTTATTGTTTCACTTGATGGCGATTTTGCAGGTCAAAAAGCAACAATTAGAACTATTGATACATTGGTTAGTGAGGGGTTAAATGTAAGAGCAATAAAGATTCCCGAAAATATGGACCCTGACGAATACATAAAAAAATATAGCAAAGAAGAATATCAAAAACTTTTAGATAATGCAGTCGACTATGTTGAGTTTAAAATTATCAATAAATTGGAACAATTTGATTTAAACAAAGTTGACGAAAAAGCAAAATTTGTAAAAAGTGCCTTAAATATTGTAAATGAATTGAATACAAATAGTGAAAAACAGGTATATTTAGATGTAATAAAAAAATTGTCGGGTGTGCCAACAGATGTTTTAAAACGAGATTTAATAGATAAAAAAGAAGAAAAAATATCACAGCAACAACCTGTTGTTTATACCGAAGATGCAGAAGTAAAATCAATAAAATTTATTTTGGCAAGTTTGTGTTATAAAAAAGATTATGCGAATTTTGATTTTGATTTAAAAAAATATCTTGTAAATCCATCATATATAAAATTGTATGAAATTTTAAAAGAGTATAATGATAAAAATGAAAAATTTTTAATTAGTTTTTTATATGATTTATTTGATGTTGAAAATGAGCCAAACATAAAGGATATAATTGATTATAATTTTGAACTTGTTGACAATCCAAAAATATATTATAACGAATGTATTTGGAAGGTACGAGAAAATTATTTAAAAAGCATGATTAAAAATCTAAGTGAACAAAGCATGAAAATTGATGATACACAAAAAAGGCTAGAAACAATAAAACAAATAAGCGAGTTACAGAAAAAACTAAGGAATAAAATTTTGGAGGATTAAATTTTGAGAGACAAAATAGAACAAGAATTAAAAAAATTATTAGAAATTGGAACAAAAAAAGGTTCGTTAAACGAAGAGGATATAATGTTTCGTCTTTTAAAGCATGAAGCATCAGCAGAAGAAATAGAACAAGTTACAAATGCAATAGAAAAGGCAAATATAAAAATTATCAAAGCTGAAAACCCTGATATTGAAAAAGAAGATTTTAGCGAATTGGTTGCACAAGTTAATGTTGATGACCCTGTTAAAATGTATTTAAAAGACATAGGTAAAGTTCCACTACTTTCGTGTGATGAAGAAATTGAACTTGCAAAAAGAATGCTTAATGGTGATGAATACGCAAAGGCAAAACTTTCCGAAGCAAATTTAAGACTTGTTGTAAGTATAGCAAAAAGATATGCTGGTAGGACAAGTATGCAATTTTTGGATTTAATTCAAGAAGGTAATATTGGACTTCTTAAAGCAGTTGAAAAATTTGATCATACAAAAGGATTTAGATTTTCAACATATGCAACATGGTGGATAAGACAATCAATAACTCGTGCAATGGCAGATCAAGCCAGAACTATTAGAATTCCAGTTCATATGGTTGAAACAATTCATAAACTAACAAGAGTAAAAAGACAGCTTATTCAAGACCTTGGCAGAGACCCAACAAGTGAAGAAATTGCAAAAGCTATGGACATTCCAGAAGAAAAAGTTGCAGAAATTCAAAAAATAGCACAAGAACCTATTTCACTAGATAATCCTGTTGGTGAAGAGGAAGACAGTAAAATGGCAGATTTTATTGAAGACGAATCAGTAAAATCACCTGTTGAAGTTGCAACTCAAAATTTGTTAAGAGAACAACTGTTAGGTGTTATTGAAACGCTTACACCAAGGGAACAAAAGGTAATAAGATTAAGATATGGACTAGACGATTCACATCCAAGAACACTAGAAGAAGTTGGAAAAGAATTTAATGTAACAAGAGAAAGAATTAGACAAATTGAAGCAAAAGCACTAAGAAAATTAAGAAATCCAAACAGAAGTAAAAAACTTGTTGACTTTATGGAATAAAAGCAATTATTCTTATTATTAGGAGAACTCATGAAAATAGAAAAAATATTGGAATATCAAAAAAAAGATTTTGATATAATAAAACTTGAAAGACAACTTGAAAACAATGAAGATAAAAAAATCTATCAAAGCATGATAGGTGTTGTTAAGGATGCACAAAACAAATCAACATCACTAGACAAAGAAGCAAATGCTTTAATTCAAGAATATAAAAATCTTGAAAAAACATATAACGAAAATTTAAAGTCTTGTGGTGTTGTTTTAAACACTAAATTAGACAAAATAAGCGAAAATGATTTAACAAATGTCAGCACAGTTGCTAGTGATTTAATTAATAATATGTCAATTTTAGAGAAAAAGTTAATGTATTTGGCAGAAAGAGTAAACGCAATTTTAAGCGAATTTGAAAATACTAAAAAGAGATATAATGTTGCAAAACAAAAATATTCTGCACACAAAACAGCATATGAGAAAAAACAAAGTGAAATTATGCCAGAAATAGAAAAGAAAAGACAAGAAATAAAAAAACTAGAAAGTGGCATTGACCCTGTGTATTTAGCAAAGTACAAACAAAGAAGGGCAGATAAAATGTATCCAGTATTAGTTCCACTAATCGATAAAACTTGTGGTGGTTGTAGAATGGAATTGCCATCAGCAAGTTTGCAAAAACTGAAAGAAAATGGCTTTTTAGAGTGCGAACATTGTAGAAGAATTATATATTTTGAATAAAAAAATGTGATTGATAATCACATTTTTTTATTGATTATTTTGTTTAAATTTTGCTATTTCGTTTGTTGCAAGAAAATCACATCTATTGTTGTATTCATTATCTGAATGTCCTTTAACTTTGTTCCATGTTATTTTGTGAACTTGCATAAGATTTAAAAGTTCTTGCCAAAGGTCAACATTTTTGACTAATTTTTTGTTTGCTGTTCTCCAATTATTTAGTTGCCAAGACTCTAACCATTTTTCTTTAAAAGCATTTACAACATACGCAGAATCGGAATAAACATCAACATTACAAGGTTCTTTTAATGCTTTTAAGCCTTTTATCACTGCCATTAGTTCCATTCTGTTATTTGTGGTGTTTTCTTCATATCCTGAAAATTCTTTTTTATTATTTTTATATTCCAAAATGCAACCCCAGCCACCAATTCCTGGATTTCCTGAACACGCACCATCTGTGTAGAGAATTATATTTTTCATGTTTTTATTATGTAATAAATTTAATATTAAGTCAATATAAATAAAATAATATAAAAATAAAAAAACCCTTTTTTTAGGGTTTTTTATATTAAAATATAGTTACAATCATTCCTACCATAATTAAACACAGTGCAACAGCCAAAAGTATTAAATATAATGGGTCTTTACTGCTTACTGTGTCCGTTTTTCTTGCAACTTTTGTTATGTTTTTTGCAAGTATTGAAAGTGCAAAACCCAATATGGCAAGGATTATACCAACAAGTTTGTTTGGTGTAGATAAAAACTCAACTAATGTTGCTTGTAAAAGTAATGTCAACATATATCCTCCTAAAACTATATTAAGTATAACACTTATAAAATAAAATTTCAATACAAAATTTGTAATAATTGTAATAATTTTATTTTATTGATTTGTTAGAAAAATTTATTTTTGTATTGCGTCAGTTTACTTTTTAACAAATTGACAAATTTTAGAATAGTATATTTTTAGTAAGGAGGAATAAATGAAAAAAATAAGCGTCCTTTTAATTGCTTTTATGCTTATGCTTACATTTACGCTTTATGGTTGTGGTGAAGGTGAAAATGAAACATTAAAAACAATTAAAGTAAACGAAGTAACGCATAGTATTTTTTATGCACCACTTTATGTTGCAATAAACAATGGCTATTTTGAACAAGAAGGTTTAAAAGTTGAATTAACAAATGGTGGTGGTGCAGATAAATCTATGACAGCACTTCTCTCTGGAGATGCCGATATTGGTCTTATGGGACCAGAAGCAGCAATATATGTAACAGAAGGTGGGGCACAAGATAAACCTGTTGTATTTGGTCAACTTACCAAAAGAGATGGCTCTTTTATTGTGTCTAAAATGCCATATGAAAACTTTACACTTGCAGATTTAGTGGGTAAGGAAATTATTGGTGGAAGAAAGGGTGGTGTTCCTGCAATGACTCTTGAATATGCAATAAAGCAAGCAGGACTTACTATTGGTACAGGACAAAATCATGTTAATTTAAGGACTGATGTTGCTTTTGACCTAACTGCAAGCGTATTTGATTCGACTGATGCAGATTTTTGTACTCTTTTTGAACCAACGGCAAGTGAACTTTGTGAAGAAAAAGGCTATCACATTGTTGCATCAGTAGGCCAGCTCAGTGGCGAAGTTCCATATACTGCTTTTATAGCAAAAAAAGGTTATATTGAGGAAAATTCGCAAGATGTTGAACGATTTTTAAGAGCTGTTTATAGAGGTTATAGATTTTTATTAAAAGCAAGCATTGAAGATATTGCAAAAAGTTTAAAGCCATCTTTTCAAGGTTTTTCTGATCAAAATATAGTAACTGCTATTCAAAGTTATGTTAGTTGTGATGCATGGGTAGATAATCCAGCAATGACTCAAACGGCTTTTGACAGACTTCAAGACATAATAATATCTGCGGGCGAACTTGATGAAAAAGTTAAGTTTAGCGATGTTGTAGACAATACAATAGCAAATAGAGTTGTTGAATATTTTATATAATTCAATATTAAATAAAAATACAGCTAACGCTGTATTTTTTTAACATTTTTTTATTATTGTTAGTACAATGATTTGAGGAGGACAAAGTGAAAAAATGGACAATTATTTACAATTAAAAGATGTTTCACTTTCATACCATACAAAAGAGAAAGAAGTACTTGCACTAGATAATATAACATTTTCTGTAAAAAAGAATGAATATTTGTCTATTGTGGGACCTAGTGGTTGTGGAAAAACAACTATTCTTTCACTAATAGCTGGATTATTAAAGCCAAGTGGTGGTGAAGTTTTGTTAGAGAATAAACCTATTGATAAAAATACTACCATTGGTTATATGTTTCAACGAGACCATCTTTTTGAATGGCGAACAATATACAAAAATGTTATTTTGGGCTTGGAATTAAACGGAAAATCAAAAGATAAAGAAAGCATTGAAAGAGTTGATGATTTATTAAAAAAATACGGATTATACGATTTTAAAAATAGCTATCCATATCAACTTTCTGGGGGAATGCGTCAGCGTGCTGCACTAATTAGAACGCTTGCACTTCAACCAAAAATTTTGCTTTTAGATGAACCATTTTCTGCACTTGATTATCAAACAAAATTAAGTGTATGCGATGATGTTCATCAAATAATTACTAATGAAAAACAAACGGTTATTGCTGTTACGCATGACATAAGTGAGGCAATATCGATGTCTGATAGAATTGTTGTGCTAACAAATAGACCTTCAAAAGTAAAATATATTCAAGATATTAAATTGCAAGATATTAAAACTCCATTAAAACGCAGAGAGAGTACTATATTTCCTAAATACTTCGATTTAATATGGAAGGAGTTATCAAATGAAAAAAAAGAGGAAGTTAAATAACTATTCGCTCGAACATAAAAAATATTTAAAAAAAATAAAAGTAGATAAAACAACAACACTAATTGCTCAAATACTAATTTTTTGTGCAATTATTGGACTATGGGAATTACTTACAGCAACAAAAGTATTAGATCCATTTTTCCTAAGTTCTCCTTCTCGAATTTTTGTAACACTTGTTGACACATTTAAAAATGGAAATTTGTTATACCATATTGGAATAACACTATACGAAACAATTGTTGGCTTTATTTTGGCAACGGCACTTGGTACATTTATTGCTATACTTCTTTGGTGGAGCAATAAACTTAGAAACATTTTAGACCCATATATTGTAGTACTTAATGCTTTGCCAAAAATCGCACTAGGACCTGTTATAATTATTTGGGTCGGTGCTGGAACACCTGCAATAATAACGATGTGTATTTTAATTTGTATTGTAATAACAACACTTAGTATGCTTTCGTCATTTTTGTCTTGTGACAAAGATAAAATAGCACTTATGAAATCTATGGGGGCAAACAAGTTCCAGATTTTATTTAAACTGATACTTCCAAACTCTTTTGGTGAATTTGTATCTGTTTTAAAGATAAATGTTGGAATGAGTTGGGTAGGTACAATAATGGGCGAATATTTAGTTAGTAAAGCAGGGCTTGGTTATTTAATTGTTTATGGTGGTCAAGTGTTTAAACTGGATTTAGTTATGTCTTCCACTGTTGTTTTGTGTTTCTTGGCTTGCCTTATGTATATTTTGGTTGGTATTTTGGAAAGAAAAGTTAAAAGGCATTAAATAAAATAATAAATAAAAACCGAAAATTCCAATAACAGGGTACAAGTATATTACAAAATAATCGAATGAAATAAATGACAAAATTGCACAAATAAGTGTTGGAACAATAACATTAAAAATTTTGTGTTTAAATTTAAAAAACGATTTTAGTGTTAAAAGTGTAGAAATTAAAGTTGTAAAAATTGCAAATTGTAAAACAATTAAATATAAAATATATAAAATATTATATTTTTGAGATAAGAATAAAAGTGGCATACTTGAAGTAAGATAGTCGGCGTTTCCTAATTCGATATATATTACAAATGCCATTATAAAACTTAAAATAATAGAAGTGATTAAACTTATTTGTTTGCATTCTTTTGATTTAAGGCCATAACTAGATTTTGCAATAACAAAGTAAGAAAGAAATATATTTCTGCAAACATAAGTTAAAACATTGTATGGAAGTAAAATAATATTTGAAAGAAGAATATTTGATGGTTGTTTAATATTTACAAAACATACAACAACCATTAAAATTAAAATAATTGGAACAATAATCGTGCATAAGTTTTTTATAAAGGAAATATCTTTGTAAATTGCTATGCACGATATTATTATTATAAAAATAATAGTTAATATGTGCATAAAAGAGTACATTTTTATATTAAATGCAGTTGGAATGGCACTCATCATAGTTGATGATAAAATAATAAAAGAAATAAAGGTAAATATTTTTATTATTTTATTGTTTTTTTTAAATATAATTAAATTTAATTTATCTATATTATTTATTCTATTAATTGAACCTAAAATTAGTAATTTATTTATTAAATAATACAATAAAAAAAATATTGGAATAATAAAAATAAAAGAATAATATCCAAAAATACTAAAAAAAGAACTAATTTCTTTTCCAGATACAAATCCAGCACCTATAATTGTGCCAATAATAAGTAGTACAATTTTTAATTGTTTCATATTATATATTTATTATTGAAAAAATATTTTTATAATAAAAATTTGCATTTTATATAAAATATAAATATGAATTCAAAAATTGTTTGCATAGTATTTTTAATTATGTTTTGTTCTATGTGTATAGCAAGTGTTTTGCCATATCCAAATTTTTATAGTTCTAATTACATATTCGCAAACGATCAACAAATCATAAACGATAAAGAAGAAGATGAAACAACAAATGTTACATCACCATACGAAAATATTGAAGTATTATCATATGACTGGTTTGAATTTATGGACAAGCATTTTACAAAATATGTTACTGTTAGGGTAATTGATATAAAATCACAAAGAGAGTATTTTGTTCAAAGGCTAGGTGGATATAATCATGCAGATGTTCAAACAATAGATTATGAAAACACAAAAATATTTAAAGAAATATATGGTGGAGAATGGTCATGGGTTAGACGTCCCGTTTGGGTTGAAATTGATGGTCAATTTTTTGCAGGTTCAACCAATGGTATGCCACACGGATTTTCGCTTATAGATAATGGAGAGGGTGGGCATACTTGCATACATTTTTTAAACAGCAAAACTCATGGCACAAAAAGAGTTGATGAAGCACATCAAGAGTGTGTGAGTTACGCATCAAAAAATAAGGCACTCTTAATTGAGTACCTTAAAAATCAAGCGTTAAAGAAATAGTTATGCAATGTCTCTGCGTTTAAATATAAAATGAGAAATTATATTAAATAGCACTATACAAGAGCCTATAACAATTGCACTTGTTATAAAGTTTGCATCAGGAAGAATATTCATGCTTAAAAATCCTGTTTTGCTGTTTCCAAAATATTTAAACAAATCAAAATGTCCAAATGGTGTGTAATTTAACCATGCACTTGAAACTGTGCCACAAAGAACAATTTGTGTTCCATATATAAGAGTTGAAATAAACACAGATAATGCATTTGATTTAAAAATTAAACTAATAAGCATTGCAAGTGAAATATAGAAAAGTAAGTTGACAACAAGTGATAGAAAATACATTAAAAGCATAACGAATGGACTTATTGTTATAATTGTTGACGAGTTAAATACAACTAAACAATTATCAAACGTTATTCCATAAGATACTGCACCAACAACAAAAGAAGCAATCATTGATATTAAAATAAGCATTATGCCAAACATTAAACAAGAAAGGTATTTTCCTGTAAATAGTTTGTTTCTTGTATAAGGTCTTATTGCAATCATTTTCATTGTTCCATTACTTTGATCGCCAGCAATTGAACTGCAAGCATAAAAAATTGTAAACACAATTATTAAAATTATTAAAATTTGCATTGAATATACTGTGTAATCGAAAGCATTCGGACTATATGATGATGCAGTGTTAAAATTAAAAGAAGATAAATAGTTGTAATCAAATGTTTGATTTTCAATTAGGTAATCAAATATTTGAATTTCTTCATTTATTTTATATCTATAAACTTGTGTGTATCCAATAAGTCCATTAAGTTCTGTATCTTTTACATCACTTATTCGTAAAAGAATAAACCTGTCTTGCATAACTGATTTGTTCATTTGTGCATAAGAATAGTAGTTTGCGATATATTCATTTATTTGTGCTTTATCGCTTTCTTCTTTACTATCTTCATATTCATTGTAAAAGTCTACAATTTGTGAAAAATATATATTTTCTAAATTTTGTGTTGCTTTAATGTAATAAGTTTCAATAATAGCATCGTAGTCTTCTTGATTTATTGTAAATGTTTTAAGAGTTGACACTATTTTAATTGCTTCATCAATGTTGTATTCAGTTGCTATTGTGTTGCCTAAACTGATAAAAGCATTTTTATCATATTGCTCATAGTTGTTTGGTAGGGCATTGTATATTTTATTTATACTTTCATACATTTTATCGTAGTCGGTTTGATAAAAATAAAAGTTTAATGTTTCGCTTTGTATTTTTGCTAAATAGTTCATCAAGTCTGATAAGTCGGTTTTTAATGAATTAAACAATTCTATGGTAACGCTTTTGTTTGCATTAAATTCTCTATCGGTATATGTTGATATTTTTAAAACTTCGTCTTGAATTAAACCTTTTGTGTTATCTGTTGTGTTTGGAAAATATTTTTTTAGAGAAACAGTTTTATCGGTAAGTGTTTTTAATTTATCGTCTTTTGTTATGCTTTCATATTGGCTTTTTATCTCGTTATATGCGTCGGTTAAACTTTTATCAATAGAAAGTTTATTTGTTGTTGTTTGAGATGTGCTTAAAAATTGTGAGTAGATTTCCGAAACTGTATTTGCTTCATAACTTAATTTTACTGTTTTGCTTGTTGGTGTATAAACTAAACTTGTTACAACAATTGCAATAATCAAAAGTGCCGTCAAAATAAATATAGAAGGCCTATAAAATATTTTATTAAATTCGGCTTTTGCAAGTCTAAAAACTTTTTTCATATTTTCTCCTGTTAATTTATTGAAGTGGTTGCATGGTTTTTGTTGATAATATTTAAAAATACATCTTCAAGTGAGTAATCTACTTCACCAGCAGCATAAACGAGAATTTTGTTTTTTGTAAGTTCAACAATCATTCTAGAAAGTAATGTCATATCGCCAGAATCAATATAGACTTTGTTGCCTTGAAGTTTTACTTTGCAATTAAATTTTTGCATTAAAATTTTTCCGGCAAGGTTAGGGGCGTTACATTTTATATATTGTGAACCAACAATAGAAAAGTTCTTTTTAATTTGCTCCATTGTTTGAACTTGTATAATTTTTCCATTATCTATTATTGCAACCATATCGCACAAGTTTTCCATTTCGCCTAAAATATGGCTTGAAATTAAAATTGCAATACCTTCTTTATATGCAAGAGTTTTAAGCATCATTCTAAATTCTCTAATTCCATTTGCATCAAGTCCATTTGTTGGTTCGTCTAAAATTAAGAGTTTTGGTTTATTGAGTAGTGCTTGTGCAACACCGAGCCTTTGTTTCATTCCAAGTGAATAGTTGCCAACTTTGTCCTTAATTCTGTTGCTTAATCCAACAAGTGAAGCAACTTCATTTATTCTAGAAATATTTATATTGCCAGATAGTTTAGCAAAATATTTAAGATTGTTATAGCCTGAAAGATAGTTATAAAAATGAGGAATTTCAATCATTGCTCCTACATGCTTTATTGCATTTTCAAAACCCTCTTTAATTGAATGTCCACAAATATAAACATCGCCACTTGTTATTCTGGCAAGGCCTGTAAGCATTTTTATTGTGGTACTTTTACCAGCACCATTTGCACCTAAAAATCCTATTATTTGACCTGCGTACAAATTTAATGAAATGTTGTTTACTGCAATTCTTTCACCATATTTTTTTGTTAAATTTTTTATGCTTAAAATCGGTTTTGGACCTCTTTGTTGCAAATTGTTTTCGTTTTGAGAAGTTACACGTTGAACATCTGTACTTTGCACAGCATGTTCTGCTGGCATAGGAATTTGATTATTTTGTTCTCTGTTTTTTATCAAATTTGGTTCAACTTTTTGTTTTGTTTCTGCTATATTTGTAGGTTGTTGTGTTTTATTTTCATTTTCAACATCAAGAAAACTCCTAACTGTGTAGGACTTATTAGAATTTGAATTTGTGTTATTGTTTTTTATCACAATTATTCTCCATTTTATTCTTCATTATCAATTAGTGTTTCATATGCATTTTCATAAATTAAGTGTGCTTTTTCTTTCCATATATTTGTTGCACCGATTGCACTCTGTCTTGATGGTGCTTTTATTTTTAGTTCAAACATTGGTTCGTCAATAAGAGCAGACCTAATTTTTAAACAAACTGTATAACTTCCATCACTATTTCTATCTATTGTGCTTACATACTCTTGAGAACGCTTAAAGGCAATTCTATTTTCTTTTACATATTCTGCAATTTGTTCTCTAAGTTCTTGATTTATTCTTTGATAAAAGTGCGATAAACAATTTCTGCCTGTATATGTTATTGTGTATCTATCTTCTTCGCTGTTTCCATTTGTTTTATATATAAAGCCTGCATCAACAAGGTTGTATATTATTTCTTTGCATTCCATGTAATTTTTTATCCAGTTGTTTTTGCCATAGCAAATATCAATTATTGATTGCTCGGTTAGTGGAATTTCTATTTTTTCTAAAACAAAAAGGACAATAAGTTTGTTTACCGTTGAGTCTTGCTCGTGTATATCCATATTATTTCTCCATAAGTCTATATAATATATTATCACATAGTCAGGGCATAGTCAAACAACAAATTTTACAATTCACTTTTATTTTTGTTTATATTGTGTTATCATTAAAAAAAATAAAAACACAAAGGAGAAAAAAATGCTAACAGATAAAGCATTAAAAGATGTAAGAGCGTGCCTTGCAAGTTGTGATGAATTAATAAATGGAAGGTTTATTTTTGCCGAAAACATAATATCTAAAATACTTCAAAATATAAGTGATTCGCCAGAAATTTACGGACTTATTGCCGAATGTATGAAAAATTTTAACTTTGACCGTGAATTTAACAGAGCAAAAGTTAAACTTCCAACAAAAGATGGTTATTTTATAATGCCAGAAAGTAAAGCTATTGTTTTGCCACTAGTTTTTTGTATTTTGGTTGATATAAGAGATAAAAAAATTAATTTTCATGAATTTTTAAAAAATTATTTTACGAGCGAAAATATAAGCGAATTTGAAAATTTTGCACAAACTTTGATTTTGCCATTTAAAAATGCAATAATGTATTGTTTTGATATTGACGAAAATAAAAGTGAAACTGTAAAAAATTTAGAAGAAGAGGGCGATAAACAAGCAGAAAATAACGAAGAACAATTACAAGATGTAAAAGAAGAAGAACCTAACAAAGAAGATGAAGAAGTCAATCAAAAAGTTGATTGGTTTACAAGTGGTGTATCAATAGTTGCTAAACAAATGATGGATGAGTTGCAATTTGACAAAAAGGTTCAGTCAGAATTAAAAAGTGATGCACTATATTTATTAAATGCAATATTAAATTGTTGTGAAAAAAAAGATACAAATAATTTAAGTGCTTATATTGTGGCAGTTGAATATGTGTTTAAGCCTATTAAATCTTTAAAATTTTTAACAAAAGAATTAAAAGCAAAACTCATTGAATTTTATCAAGACTAAAAAAATATAAAACAAAGAATTGCACATATGATTGTCGACAAAATCATATGTGTTATTTTTTGTCCAATAAAAAATTTATATGTAACAATGTCTTTAATAAATGCCATAGCTTGCATAGTTGTTGATATTCCACCAAAAGAGATGATGGCACAAGACAAAATTGTTTTAGCACTTAAACTTAAATTAAGAGAAGAAACTGATAAACAACCTTTTGTTATTTCAAAAAATCCGTTGACAATTGCAGTGGTTATATTTTCGTCTACTCCCAATTTTGAAAATATATAAATTATAGGATTAAAAATGCCAATGTTATTTAAAACTTCAATAAAAATAAATGCTACAACAACAATTCCACCAATAAGTAGAATAGAAAAAATTGAATCCATAACGCAAGACGATAAACTGCTTTCTACATCTTTATTAGAATAAATGTTTTTTGTTTGTTTTGTTTCATATTTTAAATTTCTGTATAATAGTCCATTTAATAGCGCTCCAATAATATGCGAAATTAAAATAATATATCCAGCTTGTTTACTTATAAGCATACCAATGCCAACGCTTCCAATGATAAACATTGGGCCACTATTTGATGTGTATGTTATACATTTTTTTGCATCACTTTTAGAAAGATAGCCGTCTTTATATAAATCACTGCACAGTTTACTTCCAACAGGATACCCTGTTAATATGCTCATAAAAAACACATATGAACTAATTGGTGGAGTTTTATATAATTTATAAGATACCTTTTCAAAACATGAAGATATATTTTTAACATATCCAAATGATGTTAAGAGTTTTGAAAACACAAAAAATGGGAACAAACTTGGAAGAAGAACTTTGTACCAAACTTCTATTGCATTAAATGAAACACTTATATATTTTTGTGGTGAAATTATTATCAAAAGCAGCACAAAAAAAACTACAATAGATAAAATCATATTTTTTTTAAAAAAAATTTTTGACAAAATTTGCATTATATTGTACTATATGAAATTAGTTGGGAGTATAGAAGAAAGCATAATGAAATTTACAAAAAATCTTTTAAAACTAGCAAAACAAAAACAAAAAACAATTGTTTTTCCAGAATCAGCATTTAGCGATAGAATAATAAAAGCAGTTTTATATATAAAAAAGCATAACTTGGCCAATGTTATTTTAATTGGCGATGAAAGTTCTCATATTATGCGAAATAAAAAGCTTAAAAATTTTAAGATAATAAATCCAAAAACATTTGCACATACCCAAGAATTAGCACAAGATTTATATGAAATAAGAAAAGAAAAAGGATTGTCCTTAGAAGATGCAAAAAACCTTATTTTAGATCCATTTTATTTTTCTACCATGCTTGTAAAAAAAGGATATGCAGACGGAATGGTTGGTGGTGCAGAAGTTTCAACAGCAAGAAATTTAAAACCAGCACTTCAAATTCTTAAAAATGGCAAAGATAATTTTGTAAATTCATACATGATTATGGTAGGAGAAAACAAAATAACATCTAATCCTTTCTTTTTAACTGATTGTGGACTATGTGAAAATCCAACATCAAACGAACTTGCTATAATGGCAGAAAGAGTTTGTGGTGAGCTTAAAAAGTTTACAAGTTTAACACCAAAGGTTGCATTTTTGTCATATTCAACATATGGCAGTGCAAATAGTGATTCAACTTTAAAAGTTAAAGAAGCATATAACAAATTTTCATCATCATGTCCAAATGTTTTAAGTCAAGGAGAAATTCAACTTGATGCAGCGCTAATTGAGCGTGTTGCAAAAACAAAACTCGGCGATGATGCAAAATATTATGGCAAAGCTAATGTTTTGGTATTTCCCGAACTAAATTCGGCAAATATAGGGTATAAGGCAATTTCATATTTTGGAAACCTTTATGCAATTGGTCCAATAACTGTTGGCTTACAAAAACCTGTAAATGATTTATCTAGGGGTGCAACAGTAAAAGACATAATTTATTTAACTGCAATAACAGTTTTGCAGTGTGATTAAAAAATAAGGAGAAAATAATGAAGGTATTAGTAATAAATGCAGGTAGTAGTTCTTTAAAGTATCAGTTATTTGATATGGACGGCGAAAAAGTTATCGCAAAAGGTAATTGTGAAAAAATAGGATCAGAAGATTCTTTTGTTGTGTACAAAGCAAATGGCATGGAAAAAATTATTGATGTTTACATGCCAACTCATCAAGAAGCAATGCAACAAGTTTTAAAAGTTTTAACAGATAAAGAAATAGGTGTATTAAAATCACTTGACGAAGTTGAAGCTTTTGGACACAGAGTGCTTCATGGTGGCGAAATTTATAAAGATTCTGTTATTGTTGATGAAGAAGTATTAAAAAATCTTGAAACATTAAAACCACTTGGCCCACTTCATATGCCAGCCAACATTGCAGGAATTAGGTCTTGTATGGAAGTTTGCAAAGGTAAACCAAATGTTGCAGTTTTTGATACTGCATTCCATCAAACAATGCCAGATTATGCCTATTTGTATGGTCTTCCATATGATGCATATGAAAATTGGAAAATTAGAAAGTATGGATTCCATGGAACATCACATAAATATGTTTCTGGTGAACTTGCAAAAGTAATGGGTAAACCAATTGAAGAACTAAAATTAATTACAATTCATCTTGGCAATGGTTCAAGTATTTGTGCTGTAAAAAATGGCAAAAGCATTGATACTTCAATGGGATTTACTCCACTTGAAGGATTAGTTATGGGAACAAGATGCGGAGATTTAGATGCATCAGTTCTTGAATATATTGCAGATAAAACAGGTTGGGATATTCACCAAATAACAAACTATTTAAACAAGAAAAGTGGTATTCTTGGTATAAATGGCGTTTCAGGAGATATGAGAGACAACAACGCTCAAATAGAAGCAGGAAACAAGCGTGCAAAACTTGTAATTGACATGCTTTCATATAAAATTAAAAAATATATTGGTTCTTATGCTGCAGCAATGGGTGGACTTGATGGGATTGCATTTACTGGTGGTGTAGGTGAAAACCAAGAAGATGTAAGAGATTATGCAACGGAAGGACTTCAATTTTTGGGAATAGAACTTGACAAAGATAAAAACTATCATTTGTCAAGGGGAACAGTTGAAGAAATATCATCAAAATCTTCAAAAGTAAAAGTTTATAGAATTCCAACAAATGAAGAATTAGTGATTGCAAGGGATTGCGTAAGACTTTGCAAATAAATTAAAATTTTTGTTGACAACACAACAAAATGTATATATACTAAGTAAAGTTAAATAACTGCCTTATTTTAGGCATGTTGATATATAGGAGGAAAAAATGGCAGTTCCAAAATGTAAAGTTTCAAAAGCAAGAAGAAATACAAGAAATTCAGCAAACTTTAAATCAGCAGTGCCAACACTTGTTGAGTGCCCTGAATGTCATGCAAAAAAACAACCACACAAGGTTTGCCCAAGTTGTGGATATTACAATGGCAAAAAAGTTTTAGATACTGAGAAAAAAACAAAAAATTCATAATTAAAGTATAAAAGTTTTTGTTTATATTAAAGCAAGTATATTTATACTTGCTTTTTTTATTTATTTTTCTTATAATAAATTGGTTAGAGTGTTTAATAAAACAAAACGGAGTAAAAAATGAAAATAGTTATAGATGCCTTTGGTGGCGATAATTCACCTATGTGTGTGATAGATGGAACAATTATGGCACTTGATAAATTTAAAGATTTACAAGTTGTGCTAACAGGTGATGAAAAAGTTTTAAATGAAAAGTTGAAAAACAAGAAGTATGATAAAAGTCGTATTGAAATAATAGATGCA
Source organism: uncultured Clostridia bacterium (assembly GCA_944384395.1). Lineage (GTDB taxonomy): Bacteria > Bacillota > Clostridia > Christensenellales > UBA1242 > UBA5893. The sequence goes on along the minus strand of CALWTD010000017.1, from coordinate 27,849 downwards.
CCAGAAGTAATAACTAACGATGATGTGCCAACTGACGCAATTAGACATAAAAAAAATTCATCGCTTGTTGTTGCACTTGATTATTTAAAAAATAATGATGATTGTAAAGGTCTAATTAGTGCAGGTTCAACAGGTGCAGTACTCACAGGTGGATTTTTAAAGATTGGACGAATGAAAGGTGTTTCTCGTCCAGCACTTGCACCACTTTTTCCAACCAGAACGGGTGGACAAGTAGTTTTGATTGATTGTGGAGCAAATGTAGATTGTAAACCAATAAATTTATGTCATTTTGCACTTATGGGGTCGGAATATTTTAAAACAATGTTTAATGTTGAACACCCAAGAGTTGCACTTCTTTCCAATGGCGTTGAAGATAAAAAAGGAAACGAACTTGTTAAAACTGTTTTTCCACTTTTAAAACAACTCCCAATAAATTTTGTTGGAAACATGGAAGCAAGATATTTTATGACAGGTGACTATGATGTTGTTGTGTGTGATGGATTTGCAGGCAATGTACTTTTAAAATCTGTTGAAGGCTCTGTAAAATTTACAACAGGTGTAATAAAAGAAGCAATGATGAGCACACTTAAAAGCAAAATTGGTGCACTACTTTGCAAAAGTGCATTAAAAAAAGTAAAAGACAAACTTGATTATAATAAATATGGTGGTTCATTCTTTGTTGGTTGCAAAAAAACAATAATAAAGTCGCATGGTTCAAGTAAAGATGTTACAATTTGCGCTGCCATTGAGCAAATCATCAAACTTGAAAACAACAAGGTTAACGAAAAAATAATGCAAAAAATTGAAGCATTACCTGAACTTGATTTGGGAGAACACAATGATTAAAATAGGCGACTATGAGTTTAAAAATTGTGATTTAATAGAAAGAGCATTAACTCATTCTTCGTATAGCACTGAAAACTACGAAAGGTTAGAGTTTTTGGGTGATAGCATTTTAGATTTTATTGTCGCAAAATACTTTTTTGAAAAAACATCTTTAAATGAGGGATTGCTAACAAAAATGCGTTCGCACTTTGTATCAGAAGATAACCTTTGCAAAGTTTTTGATAATTTACAACTTGGAAGTTATGTAAAATTGGGAAAAAGTTGTAAAGAACTTACAAAATCAATTAAGTGTGATATGTTTGAAGCAGTGATTGCAAGTATATATCTTGACTCTAATTTGCAAACTTGCGAAAATTTTATAATAGACAACATATTTTTAGAAGATTTTGCAAATGTGGAGCTTTTAGATAGCAAATCAAAATTACAAGAAATTGCTCAAAGTAATAAACAAGTTGTACAATATGAATTGTTGGAGCAAAAAGGAATGTCTCATAAACCAACATTTGTGGTTAAAGCAAGTGTAGGAGATTATAGTGCCACTGCTGAAAGTGGAAGTAAACAGATTGCCGAACAACTAGCAGCAAAAAAAATACTTGATTTATTAAGCAAGGAGAATAACTAATGAATTTTAAGCAAATAGAACTTTCGGGATTCAAATCGTTTGCAGATAGAACTGAAATAAAATTCGACTCGGGAATAACAGCAATTGTTGGACCAAATGGGTGTGGAAAAAGTAATGTTTCTGATGCAATAAGGTGGGTTTTAGGAGAACAAAGTAGCAAACTTTTGCGTGGTTCAAGCATGCAAGATGTTATTTTTAATGGAACAGAAAAGAGAAAGAGTTTGTCATATTGTGAAGTTACTTTAATCTTTAACAACACAGACAGATACTTTAATTATGATAATGACGAAATTGCAATAACAAGAAAACTATATAGAAGTGGTGAAAGTGCATATTTAATTAATAGAACTCCTGTTAGATTAAAAGATATTGTAAATTTGTTGTATGACTCAGGAATTGGTAGAGATGGATATTCAATAATTGGACAAGGAAAAGTTGAAGAAATAATCTCTTCAAAACCAGAAAACAGAAGAACAATTTTTGAAGATGCTGCCGGAATTGCAAAATTCAAATCAAGAAAAGTAGACGCAGAGCGAAAACTTGAACGAACAAGAGACAATTTGCAAAGAGCAAACGATATTTTGGGTGAACTTGAAAGACAAATGGGTCCACTAAAAAAACAAGCAGAAAATGCAAAATTATGGCTTGGATATCGAGATAGATTGCAAGATTTGGAAGTAAATGCTTATGTTTATAGATATAACAATGCAAACACAGAAAAACAACAAATAAACACAAAACTAAATGCAATAATAGAAGAATTGCAAAATCGGGCAAATGAATTAACAAATGCATCAAATAGTTATGACGATTGCACACAAAAAGTACAAAATATTGATAACGAAATTGCACAATCTCATGAATCAATATTGCATTTAACGGTTGAACTTGAAAAACAAAGTGGTCAAGCAAATGTAATTCGTGAAAGAATTGCAAACATGAATGAAACAAAATCAAAAATAAGTGTAGATTTATTAAATAACAAAAACACAATAGAAAAAGACAATGCAGAACTTCACTTTAAAAAAGAAAAATATGATGATGTTGTTGAAACTTTGCAAAAATTAAATTTGTCTTATGATGAAATTTCAAATGAATATTTAAAAATTGTTGATGAACTCAGTTTGCACGAAGACCAAACGCAAGATTCTCAACAAAAAATGTTTGATGCACTAAATAAACTTAGTGATATTAAAGCAAATTTTGGCAAATATCAAGCAGAAAAAGAAATGCTTTTAAATAGCGCTAGTGAACTTGAACAAAGATTAAAAAACATAAATATCTCAATAGAAGATAAGCAAAAAACTAAAAATGATATACGAAATTATGTAACAAAACTAGAACAAGAAAAGGTTTTGGCACAAGAAAATTTATTAAATGCTCAAAAAAGACAAGAAGAACTTACAACAAATATAAAAGAAGCGCAGGAAGATAGATATAGAACAAACTCAAAAATTCAAGTTTATGAAAACAGAAAAAGTATGCTTGAAGAAATGCAAAAAGAATATGATGGCTATCAATATGCAGTAAAAAAATTGCTTAAAGAAAGCGAAAGAAATCAGCAAATAAAAAGCAAAATGCTCGGTGTTCTCGCTTCACTAATCCAAGTTCCAGAAAAATATGAAACTGCAATAGAAATTGCTCTTGGCAACGCAGTTCAAAACATTGTTACTTTTGATGAACAAAATGCAAAAGACTTAATTTATTTTTTAAAAACAAATCAGTTTGGTAGAGCAACATTCTTACCAATTTCAAAAATAAGACCAAAATCAATAGCACAAGAAGACGAAAAAGCATTAAACAGTCAAGGTTGTTTTGGACTTGCTAGCGATTTGATATCATATAACAATAATATAAAAGATATTGTTTCAAATCTTTTGGGTGCAACAATAATTGTTGACAATCTCGACAACGCAATAGCAATTTCAAACAAAACCAAGTTATCTTACAAAATTGTAACTCTGGACGGAGATGTTATCAATCCACAAGGTTCTATGACAGGTGGTTCAAAAAAGAACGAAGCAGCAAATTTAATTAGTAGGGATAGAGAAATTAAAACTCTTACAGATGAACTAGAAAAATTAAAAGCAGATTTTTTAAGCAAAACAAATTTAATAAACAATTTGCAAAAAGAATTAGATTCATTAAAGTTTAATATGAACAAACTATTTGACACAAAAAATACCACAGAAATTAGTTTTGCAAAAGAAAATGAAAAATTAAATTCATTTGAAACAAGTTTAAACGAAATTGTTGAAGAAAAAAATCAAATTGAACAACAAAAAAATAACACTTTGATTAGAATTGAAGTATTAACAAAAGAACTTGCAAGCATTGATGAACTCGAAAACACTGCAATGCAAAATAGAACATCGGCAAATAAATTTATTGCTGAAAGACAAGCAAAATTTGCCCAGTTGAAAGAAAAGAGAGACCAAGTAAATGAATCTATGACAAAAATAAAGGTAGAAATAGCCTCTCTTGAAGCACAAAAAACATCTTTTGAACAAGATTTCGACCGTTTAAATGAAGAAATTAGAGTAAATACTTTACTTAAAAATTCAAACGAGCAAGAATTAAGTAAAATTGAAAAAACTATATTTGAAGCAGAAAATATAATTAGACAACAAATAGAAACACAAGCAAACAAAGAAGCAAAAGATAAACTAAACGCACTTCGTGAAAAAATGCAAGGCTTTGAAAATCAAAAACAAGAATTGCAAGACAATATAAAATTGCTAAATGATAAAAAAATGCAAATAATGAACGAAATGTCAAAACTAAACGATAGAAAAAATTCGTGTGAACATCAACTCGAAAAAGTAGACATCGAAATTGAACAAATGCAAGAAAGAATATATGAAGAATATTCACTTACATATAGTTCGTGTCAAGAGTTTGTTAGACAAGATTTTAATATCGATGAAGCAATGCCAGAAATTAGCAATTTAAAGAAAGAAATAAGTAAACTTGGCTATGTAAATGTTCACGCCATTGAAGATGTTAAACTTTTAATGGAAAGATATGATGGACTAAAAGAACAAACTGACGACCTAACAAAAGCCGAAGATAATTTAACAAAAGTTATTGAAGAATTGTCTGGCGAAATGAAATCAAGATTTGAAACCGAATTTAATAAAATCAACGAAAACTTTAAAATAACATTTAGAGAATTGTTTGGTGGTGGAAATGCAAGACTTGAACTCACTGATCCAACAAATTTGTTAGAATCTGGTGTAGATATTGTTGCAGAACCACCTGGCAAAAAACTTCAAAACATAACACTTTTATCTGGTGGAGAAAAGGCACTTACAGCCATTGCAATCTTGTTTGCAATATTAAAACTAAAACCAATGCCATTCTGCTTACTAGACGAAATTGAAGCAGCGCTAGATGACTCCAATGTTGGAAGATTTGCTGAATATTTAAGAAGATTTAGCAAGGTAACGCAATTTATTGTAATTACTCACAGAAAACCAACAATGGAACTTGCTGACTGTTTGTATGGTGTTACAATGGAAGAAAAAGGTGTATCAAAAATGGTAAGCGTTCAACTTAGTGACGCATTAAAAAATGTAACAGAGGAGAATAAATAATGGGCATATTTAAAAAAATTGCACAAGCACTAAAAAGAACAAAAGAAGCATTTTCTAGAAAATTAGATAGTTTGCTTTCTGGTGGCGAGCTTGATGATGATTTTTTTGAAGAATTAACTGACATTTTAATTTCAAGTGATGTGGGCTACTCTTGTAGTGAAGAGATTGTTGATAGACTAAGAGTTTATGCAAGAAAAAACAAAATAAGAAAGGCAGAAGAAGTTAAACAAGCATTAAAAATTATTTTAAACGAAATAATGCAAGAAACATCACAAGTCGAAATAAAATATCCAGCAGTTATCACAATTGTTGGAGTAAATGGTGTTGGGAAAACAACGACTATTGGGAAACTTGCATCATATTTTAAATCACAAAAAAAAGATGTAACTCTTGTGGCTGGCGACACTTTTAGAGCGGCAGCAAGCGACCAACTTAGTGAATGGGCAAACAGAAATAAGGTTAGAATTGTAAAGCACACTGAAGGTGCTGATGCTGCGGCAGTTGTGTTTGATGGAATTTCTAGTGCAAAGGCAAAAAAAACAGATGTTTTAATAGTTGACACAGCGGGAAGGTTGCAAACCAAAACAAATTTAATGGAAGAACTAAGAAAAATAGACAAAGTAATTACTAAAGAAGACCCTGATGCTAACAAATACACATTTATTGTGTTGGACGCAACAACAGGCCAAAACGCACTAAGCCAAATAAATCATTTTAATGAATATGTAAATCTTTCTGGAATAATACTCACAAAACTAGACGGAACTGCAAAGGGTGGTGTTGTGTTTAGTATTGCAAAAGATTTGCATCTTCCTGTTGTGTTTGTTGGAACAGGAGAACAAATAGACGACTTAGAAAAATTTGATGCCAAAGAATTTATTGATAATTTATTTTAAAAATAGGACGGCGTCCTATTTTTTTTGTAAAAAAATTAAATTTAAATAAAAAAGATATATTTCAACTTATTTTTTTGTACAAGCAAAATTCGACTTTTTTCAACATATATATAATCTCAAAGGAGATTGTATGATATTTGAAAATTTTGTGTTATTTATGAACAAAATTTTAATGTTTTCATCTTATATAAATAACGCACAAGGCTTTCCTAAACCACTTACAAGTGAAGAAGAAAAAGAATATTTTGCAAAATTTAAAGCAGGAGATTTGTCTGCACGAGATAAACTCATAAACCATAATTTGCGACTTGTTGCACATATAGTTAAAAAATATTCGGGGAGTGGCGAGGCTGACGATTTAATTTCTGTTGGTTCAATTGGATTAATTAAAGCTATTAATTCATTTGAATATGGAAAGGGAACACAATTATCAACATATGCTGCAAGATGTATTGAAAATGAAATATTAATGTTACTAAGATTAAACAAAAAGCACAAAAAAGTTTATTCTCTTGAAGAAAGTTTGGGGCAAGATAAAGACGGAAACGATATTGAACTCGCTGATATTATTCCATCTTGTGAAGAAGAAGTGTTTAGTGTTGTTGAAAATAACATACTAACAGAAAAAATTTTGGATATAATTAGTAAACACTTAACAGAAAGAGAAGCTACGATAATTAAATTAAGATATGGTATAAATGGAACACCGGCATTAACTCAAAGAGAAGTGGCACAAAAATTAGGAATTTCAAGGTCGTATATTTCCAGAATAGAAACAAAAGCACTTCAAATTATAAGAAATAATATGAATGATGAAGATTTTTTATAAATTTAAAAAAATAAATGTAAAATATATTGAAAATAAAAATAAAATAATATATATTAAAAATATAAGGATAAAAAATGACAAAAGAAATATTTATTAAATATGTTCAAGAACTTGTTTTGCCTCTGTTTACAGGTTCTCATATTGCAGGTGAAGATGTTTCAAGCGTAAGAGATAACGAAGTTGCACAAGGTGCAAATGGAAGTATGCTTGTTAAACCACATAAAGAAGATGAATATAGATTAATTATAAAAAGAAGTCAGCCGTTTAAAAATGCAGACATTGAACTTATGCAGGCAATTATTCATGAACTAGACAACATAAATGAGTTTAACATAACAGATGCAACATACAAACAAAGGTTGCAAACTCTTGCAATGGAGAAAGCAATCTGTAAGTCATTAACTGAGGTGTCAAGTGATACTCTTTTAGGTGTTATTGCAGAACTTGACAGTTGTGCAAGAAAAACATATGAAGGACACAGAATAAAATTTGGTATTATTATCAATGAATATAATGTTTGTCAAAATAAATCTTCAAATTTATTTTATCAAAATTTATTCAGAAAAGATTTTTTTGCTGTAATGTCAAATGGCATTCAAAGTTGTGTAGAAATTGACAAAGAAGGGTATGTTTTAGGACATGTACTTTTTGAAAAATTACGGTTTGCTCCAACTATATCTCCTTATGATTATATAAATGTGGCTAAATATTGTGGTGAAAAAAGAATTGGTATAATTCTTCTTGAAAGTGGCGAAATCCTTTTATTTAAAAATCATGAACTTATGTTTTGCAAGAGAAGGGGTGTATGGGGAAGTTATTTTCACGATGAAATTATCCAACTTTTGTCAAATAGAACAACTCACACAATAAAAGAAATAAGAAAGGCAATATATTTTACTGCACTTGATTGTTCATTTGCTGGCAGTGGTGGTTGTTTGGTATATCTAAACAAAGATGAACTTGAAAATGCTTTAACACATATTGATATAAACGATATAATGGATGAAAAATACTTTGAAATAAAAAAGAAACAAATGATAGAAGAATCTCACAAATTATACAATATTGGAAATCCATTACCATTTGATGAAAATATAACTTTTAAAGAATATATTGACCAATATAAATTAGTTAAATCCGAATGTTTAAGAGAATGTATTGACAATAGAAAATTTCACGAATTAAATCGAAAATTACGACAAGAAATAACCAGTGTTGATGGTGCAACTATAATAGATAATGACGGAACAATAATTGCAGTGGGTGCTATTGTTCAAATTGAAGCAGGTTCTTCTGGTGGTGGAAGACTGGCAGCAACAAAAACTTTGGCAAAATATGGTGTTGCAATAAAAATCTCTGCTGATGGAATTATGCAAGGTTTTATTAAGGATAGAAAAAATAATAAAGTAAAACCAATATTTACCGTTGGTTAATCTTGACTTTTTTTCATGTTTGTAATAAACTAGTGTGGTAGTTAGCCAGATGGTTACAGTATAGTCGTGACGGCTATAATGAGGAAAGTCCGAGCTTCACAGAACAGGGTGCCAGTTAACTGCTGGTGGAGGCGACTCTAAGGAAAGTGCAACAGAAAATATACCGCCTTTAAATAGGTAAGGTTGAAATGGAGGTGTAAGAGACCACCGCTTGTTTGGTAACAAACAAGGCATTGTAAACCCCACTCGAAGCAAGGTTAAAAGAAACGCATATGTTGTTCGCATTGTTTCTTAAAAACACCGCTTGATTATATTGGAAACAATATAACTAGATAGATGACCATCTAAAACAGAACTCGGCTTATAGACTAACTATCAAAAAAAGTATGTAATCTGATTACATACTTTTTTTTGTGTCAATAATTTGTTATGGTCATTTTAATTAGTTTAAGTTTTACTATGTTGATTTTTGTATTGTTAAAAATAATAAATCATAACAATAAACAAAAAATGTTAAAAAACAACAAAAAATATGCACTAGCAAAACCAAAATTACAAACATTTACAAGCATTTGTTTAATGCTAAATTATTTTAATGTAAAAAATGTTAATATGTTTAAATCTCTAAAAAATTTAAAAGAAATTGACCATATAGTTTCATGTGTATTATATAAAACTCCTGTAACATATAATTTAGAAATAGACAAAACTCTTCTTAAAAATTTTGGCATTAATCTAAATTTACCAATTTTTTATGTTAAAAATTATGATAAAGCATATTTAAAATTTTTAGTTTTATCAATTAAATATGTAGGTTTCAATTTAATATTTAATGAAGATAATTTTAAATATTTTAAGATTTTAAAAAACCTAAAATTTTTTATTTTAAACACAAATTTTGCAAGTATTAAATTATTAAACAATATTATGGCTTTAAACATAAATGCAAAAGATAAATTTAAGGTCAAAAAAATGGAAAATGTTAATAAATTTGAAATAAAAAATAACAATGAAGTGATTTTTCCTAGTTCGAAAATTGAAAACAACTTTTTATGTGATGATTACAACAATAACAACGTAAACATTGAAGTTAAAAAATTCGTGAATGATGGGGAGTATTTATGTTTTAAGATTTTGAATAAATCAAATGTAACACAAAAAGTTGAATTAAATTATAATTATAAATTAGAAGGGAAATATTATGAATTTTGTAAAATAACAAATGGTTTATGTGTTAGAGAAATTTTGCAAAATAACAAAATATTTTTTATTGATAATACAAAGTTAAAATATTTTTATCCTAATAATTTTTGCGATGAAATACCATTACCATTTTTAAAAATTTCAAAGAAATTTACTTTAACACAATATTGCGAAAAAAAATTTATTTTGTATATAGGCAATAAACAATTAAGTAAAAACAACCTTTTAGAAAGTATTGAATTATACAACAAAAAAATAAGAGAAATTATAAATTTAAAAATAAAATGTAGAAATAAAAAATTAGAGTATTTGGTTAATTATTATTTACCAAATAGAATCATACTTGAAGATGTAAACAGAATTGAAAAATTTAACATTGAAACTTTTGAAGAAGGTTATTTTTTGTATAAGCAAAAAAAAATGTCTAGTCTAAATTTTTATTTATGGCTAAAAACATATTATTTAGGTATTATTGAAAATGAAAATTTTATAAAATTTTCTCCATTACTGAAAGAGAACTTTACGGTATATTACCATTACAATCAAAAAACAAAAGAAATTTTATTTAATTATGATGCAAAAAGCAAAAAATATATGGTTATAAACGATGTAAAATTTTATAACTATAACGTAATATCAAAACAAAATCTTGATAAAATTGATAAACTTATGCTTGTAGTTTAATGTATTTTATGTTAATATATTGTTGGAGAAAATATGGAAAAAATACCACTTGCCGAAAGAATGAGACCAAAAACACTTGATGATTTTGTTGGCCAAAAACATATTGTTGGTAAAAATATGCTACTCAATCGTGCTATTATGATGGGAGAGATTGGAAGTTGTATTTTTTATGGTCCACCAGGAACAGGTAAAACAACACTTGCTAACATAATATCAAATACATTAAATGGAAATTTTAGAAAACTTAATGCTGTTTCAAGTGGTGTTAGTGATGCTAAACAAGTAATTGAAGAAGCACGAAAAAACAAAACTTTATATAGCAAACAAACTTACTTGCTTTTAGATGAATGTCATAGATGGAACAAAGCACAAAGCGATTGTGTTTTATCGGCAATAGAAGATGGCAGTATAATTTTTATTGGCTCAACAACTGAAAATCCTTTTATTTCTATGACAAGGGCGATTGTTTCCAGGTGTAGAGTTTTTGAATTTAAACCATTATCACAAGAAGATTTAATTAGTGCAATGAAAAAAGCAGTTTTAGACAAAACAAATGGACTTGGCAACTTAAATGTTGAAGTCAGTGAAGATGCTTTAAAACATTTGGCGTGGGCAAGTTCGGGCGATTTAAGAATGGCACTAAATGCATTGGAACTCGCTGTGAAAACAACACCACTTAATAAAGATAAAAAAATAGTGATTGATAAAACTGTTGCAGAACAAAGTATACAAAAAAAAGCACTATCTATTGACGAAACGCAATTTTATGATATGCTCAGTTGTTTTTGTAAAAGTATAAGGGGAAGTGATACCGATGCGGCACTTTACTATTCGCAAAGATTAATATGTGCAGGTTGCGACCCTTTAATTATTGCAAGAAGGCTTATAGCTCATGCAAGTGAAGATATAGGAATGGCAGACAGCAATGCACTATTACTTGCAACAAGTGCCATGTATGCCGTGCAAAATTTAGGGCTTCCTGAATGTTTGATACCACTTAGTCACGCAATTATTTATGCTTGCGAAGCAGAAAAATCAAATTCGGTTGTAGTAGCGTTAAATGCGGCGAAAGATGACGCAGAAAATGTTAAAGATGACAACATTCCAAACCATCTTAAAAATCACCCATCAATAAATGGACCTAAAACAAAATACAAATACCCACACGATTATGGAGGTTATGTAAAGCAACAATATTTGCCAGATAGTTTAAAAGACAAAATATATTATGTTCCAAGTAATAATGGAAAAGAAAAAAATTTAGTAAGAAAAAAATTTAAGTAAAGGAGATAAAAATGTTAAAATTTATTGGAGTTGGAGATTTATTAAACAGTGATTTATTAAACACAAGTGCATACATAAAAAAAGAAAACAAAATGCTTTTAATTGATTGTGGTGTTATGTCTTTTAAAAGAATGTTGGAATTAAATTTATTTGACGATATAGACACTGTTTATATTGCAATAACACATATGCATCCAGACCATGTTGGTGCTCTTGCAAGTTTGGTATTTTATTTAAATAACAAAAAAATAGTGCCAAATATAATTGTTCCTTGTGAGGATGAAGAACAAAAGCAAGATATAGTTAATTTCTTGTTTTTGCAAGGTTTAGTAAATGATAAATATAATTTAATTAATGATGAAGATACCTTTGTTTTTGATAATATGCTTAAATTTACATACAAACAAATAAAACATAATGAACTATTAAAATCGTTTGCTATAGAAATGTCGTTTGTTGATAAAAAGATATATTATTTGGGCGATAATAATGATGAAAGATATCAAAAAAATATTGCAAAAAAATTAGGTGACAATGATTTAGTTTATACTGATTGTTGTGGAAATAATAGCACGCATCATATAGACCTAGATACGTTAACTGAAATTTATGATGAAAAAACAAGAAAACAAGTTTATTGTATGCACTTTAAAGATGATGAAAGTATTTTTAAAGCAAAAAATTTAGGTTTTAATATCGCTATTAAAGAACAAAGTAAAGAAGAATATTTAAAAAAGATAATGTCACATTAAAATAAAAAATCTCAATATAATTTTGAGATTTTTTTATATTTTAGGTTCGAAATTTTCAAATATAATATTATCGCAATATTTTACAACTTTCATGTATTCTTCTTGACTTCTTACACACCACACTAAAAGTGGAAGCCTATTATATTTTCGCACAAATCTATTTGGCACATTTCTTGCATCATAAGAAATAAAATCAGGTTTTGCTTTTTTGTTAAGTAGCATTCTTTTTAAAGCAAATTTTCTAACAAATGACATTTTTTCGCCTTTAAAATATCCAGCAAGTTGACCACGCAAAATGGTTGGCGCATTATTTTTAAACCATTCAACAACAAAAGGATTAAATGATTGTATTGCAAAATCACCATTGTATTCATTTAAAATTTTTAAAAGTTTGCTTTCAAGTTCTCCAACTTTTGAAGTGTTTTTTATTTCAATCAAAACGGGAACTTGACCATTTACAAGATTAAGCACTTCTTCTATTGTAGGGATTGTATATTTTGTGTTTAAAAGATGATAATTTGCAAGTGCTTCTTTTGTTAAATTTTTAACATAACCATCTTTTTGTGTCATTCTAGATAAGGTATCATCATGAAAAACAACAATTGTCCCATCGCAAGTAAGGTGAACATCTAATTCAATTGGATAACCGTTTATTATTGCGTTCTCAAAAGCTCCCAAAGAATTTTCAGGGTATACTTCATTATGTAAACCACGATGAGCAATACATCTTTCAACAAGCCATGTTTTAAAAATATCCATTTGCTTCTCCTAAAATGTATATTAACATATGCTAAAAAATATGTCTACTTTTTATTATTATTTGATTATTTTTGTATTTTTATATATAATTAAATAAATTATTTTAGGAGTATACATGAACGATAGACAAAAAAAAATTAGAAACTTTTGTATAATTGCACATATAGACCATGGTAAGAGTACACTTGCTGATAGACTTATTGAAAAAACCGGAACTGTTTCAAAGCGGGAAATGAGTGAACAATTATTAGATAGTATGGACATTGAGCGAGAAAGGGGAATAACAATAAAACTTACTCCTACAAGAATGTTCTATAATTATAAAGGCGAAGAATATACATTAAATCTTATAGACACACCAGGACATGTTGACTTTACTTATGAAGTGTCAAGGTCGCTTGCTGCTTGCGAAGGCGCAATTTTAATTGTTGATGCTTCTCAAGGCGTAGAAGCACAAACAATTGCAAACACATACCTAGCACTTGACAACAATCTAGAAATATTGCCGGTGTTGAACAAAATAGATTTGCCTAGTGCAAATATAGAGAAATGTAAAAAAGAAATAGAGGATATAATTGGCCTTCCTGCAGATGATATTCCTTGTATTTCTGCAAAAGATGGTATTAATATTGACGATGTGTTAAATCAAATTGTTGAAAAAATACCATGTCCAAAAGGCGATATAAACTCAAGTTTAAAGGCACTAATTTTTGATAGTTTTTATGATAATTTTAAAGGTGCGATATGCTTTGTAAGAATTTTTGATGGCACAGTTAAAGTTGGCAGTCAAATTATGATGATGAAAACAGGAAAAACTTATGAAGTGACAGAAGTTGGTGTTTTTTGTCCTGCGATGAAACAAACAGATATTTTATCTAGTGGAGATGTTGGATATATTTGTGCAAGCATAAAAAATTTGTCTGATACAAAAGTTGGAGACACAATTACAGATGCATTAAATCCAACAAAAGAAGCGCTCGCCGGCTACAAAGAAGTTCAATCCGTTGTGTTTAGTGGGATTTTTCCTGTTGATGGAGCAAAATATGGAGAACTTAAAGATGCACTAGAAAAATTAAAATTAAACGATGCGTCTCTTGTGTTTATGCCAGAAACATCTATTGCACTTGGTTTTGGTTTTAGATGTGGATTTTTAGGCCTACTTCACATGGAAATAATAACCGAAAGGTTAGAAAGAGAATTTAATTTAGACATAATTACAACTGCACCAAGTGTTAGTTATCACGTTTATAAAACAAATGGAGAAATGCTTGAAGTTTCAAACCCCTCTATGCTTCCACCGATTAGTGAAATAGATAGAATTGAAGAACCAATGATAAAATTGAATGTTTACACACCACCGGAATATGTTGGTGCAATAATGGATTTGTGTCAAGACAAGCGTGGCGTGTTTATAGACATGCAATATATTGAAAAAACAAGAGTTGTTATGAAATATCATATGCCACTTGCAGAAATGATTTATGACTTTTTTGATAATTTAAAATCAAGAACCAGAGGTTATGCAAGCTTAGATTATGAAATTTATGGTTTTATGCCAAGCGACCTTGTTAAATTGGACATAATGCTAAATGGTGAAATTTGTGATGCACTTAGTTTAATAACACACAAAGATAAGGCATATGCAAGGGGAAGACAAATAGCAGAAAAATTAAAAAAAGTTATTCCAAGACAACTTTTTGAAGTGCCAATACAAGCTTGTGTTGGTGGCAAAATTATTGCAAGAGAAACTGTTAGTGCAATGCGAAAAGATGTTCTTGCAAAATGCTATGGTGGAGATATTTCAAGAAAAAGAAAACTTCTAGAAAAACAAAAAGCCGGCAAAAAACGTATGCGTCAATTTGGTTCGGTCGAACTTCCAAGCGAAGCATTTATAAGCATACTTAAAACAGATGACAATGACTAGTAAAATGATTTATGTTCATATTCCATTTTGCGACAGTAAATGTTATTACTGCAATTTTTGCTCGTCTATTTATAGTGAAAAAATAAAAAAAAATTATTTTTTAAAATTAACAGAAGAAATAAAATTAAATAAAAATAAAAATATAAATATTTCATCAATTTATATAGGTGGTGGAACTCCATCTAGCGTTGATGAAAAATATATAAAAACAATTATTGAAGAATTATATAAAAATTTTAATATATTAAAAAATGCCGAAATAACAATTGAAGCAAATCCATGTTCAATAAATAAAAACAAATTATTATGTTATAAAAATTGTGGAATAAATAGAATTAGTTTTGGTGTACAATCTTTAAATAATAAATGTCTAAAAATAATCGGAAGAAAAAACACAAAAAAACAAGCAATAAATGCTATTAAATTAGCAAGAAAATGTGAATTTAATAACATAAATGCCGATGTTTTAATAGGTATTCCAAATCAAAATTATTTAATTTTAAAAAATACAATAAAAAATTTAATTAAATTAAAAATTCCACACATTTCTTGTTATATGTTGATAAACGAAAAAGGAACAAAATTAACAGATTTAATTGAAAATAAAAAAATTAAGGTAGTAAACGAAGATAAATCTGTTGAATATTACAACAAAATCTTTAAGTATTTAAAAATGCATACTTATTGTAGATATGAAATTTCCAATTTTGCAAAAGACAACTTTGAATGTAAACACAACATTGGTTATTGGCAATTAAAAGAATATTATGGGTTTGGACTTAGTGCACATTCGTTTATTGATGGTTCAAGATATTCTAATACGAGTATTATGCAAGAATATTTAAATAACAAACTTGAATATAAAAAAGAAAAACCTTCAAAAACACAGCAAATTGAAGAAATGATAATGCTTGAACTTAGAACAGTTTATGGAGTTGATGTAAAACAATTAAAAAATTTAGGCTATGACATAGTTAAAGAGAAAAAAGAAGAAATTGATTTTTTGGTTAAAAACAAATTTATATTTCTAAAAGATAATCACATTAAAATTTGTGAAGATAAGTTTGGTGTTACAAATCAAATAATATTAAAACTTTTGCCTTAAATTTTATTAAAAACACTTGTCAAATAAAGTTTTATATGTTATATTTTAGTGTAAAGTAATTTTACTTAACAGGTGCATATGAGTGTTGAAGAAACAATAAAATTAAGTGAACTATTAGATTTATATGGTGAACTGCTTTCAAACAAACAAAAACAAGTGCTAAACAACTATATCAATAATGATATGTCACTTTCTGAAATTGCAGAAAATGAAAATGTTTCAAGAGTTGCGATTTTGGATGCATTAAAAAAAGCTAAGCAAAAACTTTTTGATTATGAAAGTAAATTAAAACTATATAAAATAAAAACAAAACTTAAAAATTTGTTAAATTCAAATTCAATAGATTTTAAAAGTGAAATTACAAAAATTTTGGAGGACTTATAATGGCATTATTTGGAAGTTTAACAGAAAAGATGTCTCACATATTTTCTAAACTTACAAAAAGAGGAAAACTTACTGAACTAGAAATAAAAGAAGCAATGAGAGAAGTTAAACTTGCGCTTTTAGAAGCTGATGTAAATTATCTTGTTGTTAAAGACTTTATTAAAAAAGTGTCTGAAAAAGCAGTTGGCGATACAGTTTTAAAAAGTTTAACTCCTGGTCAGCAAGTTATTAAAATTGTAAATGAAGAACTTACAAATTTGATGAGTAGTCCAAACCAAAAATTGATGGTTGCTTCCATGCCACCAACAATAATAATGATGTGTGGGCTTCAAGGTGCTGGAAAAACAACTATGTGTGCAAAACTTGGTGCATATTTAAAAAAATCTGGCAAAAGACCACTTTTAGTTGCTTGTGATATTTATAGACCGGCAGCAATAAATCAGTTAAAAGTTGTTGGAAGTCAGGCAAAAGTTGATGTTTTTGAAAAAGGAACACAAAATCCTGTTAAAACTGCAAAAGAAGCCGTTAAACTTGCATTAAAACAAGGATACGATACAGTAATTATTGATACTGCTGGACGACTTCATATAAATGAAGAACTTATGAACGAGTTGAAAGAAATAAAAAAAGAAGTTTCTCCAACAGAAATTTTGCTTACTGTCGACTCAATGACTGGTCAAGATGCAGTAACGGTTGCCGAAAGTTTTAACAACGACTTAGACATTACGGGTGTAATTTTAACAAAGTTAGATGGTGATACTCGTGGTGGTGCAGCACTATCAATTAAAGCAATAACAAACAAACCAATAAAGTTTTGTGGTGTAGGCGAAAAAATTGGAGATATAGAACCATTTTATGCTGATAGAATAGCTTCAAGAATACTTGGAATGGGTGATGTTTTAAGTTTAATAGAAAAAGCACAAGAACAAGTAAGTGAAGAAGAAATGAAAAAACTTGAAAAAAGTTTTAGAGAAAACTCATTCACATTTGAAGATTATTTGTCGCAATTAGAAAAACTAAGCAAGATGGGCAACATAAATGATTTGATTGCAATGATACCCGGACTTAGTGGAAAGTTAGGTGGTGCAAAAATTGATGAAAAAGCACTTGTTAAAAACAGAGCAATCATTCAAAGTATGACAAAAAAAGAACGATTAAATCCAGACTTAATTAAGTCTAGCCAACGAAAGAGAATTGCACAAGGCAGTGGAACAACGATTCAAGATGTCAACATGCTAATAAGGCAATTTGAACAGTCCAAAGAAATGATGAAACAAATGAAAAACAAAAGAGGTTTTGGACGATTATTTTAATTTGATATATTAGTAAAAATAATATATAATTACAAAAAAAGGAGAAGGTAAAAATGGCATTAAAAATTAGATTAACAAGATTAGGAGACAAAAAATCACCATTTTATAGAGTTGTGGTTGCAGATTCAAGATCACCAAGAGATGGTAAATTTGTTGAAATTTTAGGAACATACAATCCTTTAACTAATCCTGCTGAAATCAAAATTAACAATGACAAAGCAGTAGAATGGATAAAAAACGGTGCTCAACCAACAGAAACTGCAAAAGAATTGTTAATAAAAAGTGGTGCAATAGAAAGAAAGTAATTTTAAAGCACTATAAGGAGGGTTATGGAAGAGTTAGTTGAATACATTGTAAAAAGTTTAGTAGACAACCAAGAAGCCGTAAAAATAACCACGCAAAGAGAGGGCAGTGAAATAAATATAATTGTAAACGTTGCTGAAGAAGATATTGGCAAAGTAATCGGCAAAAACGGAAGAATTGCTCAAAGTATAAGGGCAATTGTAAAATCAGTGTCTAGTAAAGAAAAAATAAGATACAATGTTAAAATAAACAAATAATAGGCATACTTTTGCCTGTTTTTTGTATGGAGAGATTATGAAAATTTTAATAGGTAAAGTAGTTAAGCCACAGGGTGTTAAAGGCGAATTAAAAGTATATCCAGCAGACAGTAATCTTGATATTTATAAAAACATAAAAGAAGTTTACATTGATAATAGTAGTGAGCCAACAAAAATAAAACATATGTCTCTTCGTCAGGGTTTTATTTATTTAACTTTGCAAGGATTATCTGATAGAACAAAGGCTGAATTATATCGTAATAAAAGTTTGTACGTTAACGAAGAAGATATAATTTTAAACGAAAATACTTATTACACAGAAAATTTGATTGGCATAGAAGTTGTTGATAAATCTAATAATTATATAGGAACAGTAGTTGATATTGAAAGTTATGGCGCTGCTGATGTTATAACAATTCTAGAAGAAGATAAAAGGGAATATAAAATTCCATTTTTAACATCTGTTGTTGTTTCGGTTGAAAATGATTATTTAATTGTTGATAAACAAAGATATAACGAGGTAAAAATATGCGAATAGATATATTAACTTTGTTTCCAGAAATGTTTGATAGTTTAAATTATAGCATATTAAAAAGAGCACAAGAAAATAAATTATTTGAAATAAATGTTACTAATATAAGAGATTTTTCAAAAGACATTCACAAAAAGTGTGATGATTATCCATATGGTGGTGGTGCTGGAATGGTTATGATGGTACAGCCTATTGTTGATGCATACAAAAGTGTTAAAACACCAAATTCAAAAGTAATTTTTACAAGTCCAAGAGGTAAAGTTTTTAATCAAAATTTAGCAAAACAATTTTCCAAAGAAGAGCATTTAATAATTTTGTGTGGGCATTATGAAGGTGTTGATGAAAGAGCTCTTGAAATTTTAGGCGCAGAAGAAATATCAATTGGAGATTATGTTCTAACAGGTGGCGAACTTCCGGCAATGGTTATGATAGACAGCATTGTTAGAAATATAGAGGGTGTTATAAATAGTGATTCACTTAATGAAGAAAGTTTTTCAAATGGACTTTTAGAGTATCCACAATACACTCGCCCTGAAATTTTTGAAGGCAAAAAAGTTCCAGATGTTTTACTTAGTGGACACCATAAAAATATAGAGTTATGGCGAGAGGAACAATCAAAAATAATAACAAAAAATAATAGACCTGACTTATTAAAATAAAAGAGATAATTATGAGTGAAAACAATAAAATAAATTGGTTTCCCGGTCATATGGCAAAAGCACTAAATCAAATGACTGATGAAATGAAAAAAGTTGATATGCTTATTTATGTTCTAGATAGTAGAGCACCTTTTTCATGTCTAAATCCAAAATTTGATGCTTTAAGCGTTAATAAACCTGTTTTATATGTTTTGAATAAATCAGATTTAGCAGATGATGAAAAAACAGAAAAATACAAAAAATTGTTAAATTCAAAACAAAATTCTTTTTGTATTGTTTTAAATAGCACTCTTAGTGGAGCAAATAAACAAATTGAACCAATTATGAAAACACTTTGCAAAGATAAAATTGAAAAATATAAAACAAAAGGAATAAAAATAAACTTGCGGGCAATGGTTGTAGGCGTTCCTAATTCTGGTAAAAGTACACTTATCAATAATTTATGTGGGCAAAAGAAAGCAATAACAGGAGATAAGGCGGGAGTTACAAGGGGTAAACAATGGGTACTTCTTAAAAACGGCTTTGAAGTTTTAGACACTCCGGGAACGCTTTGGCCAAATCTTGAAAATCAAACTGTCGCACACAACTTGGCAATTATTGGAAGCATTAAAAATGAAGTTGTTGACACCAACGAACTAGCATTATATTTAGTAAAATTTTTAAAATTAAATTATAAACAAGCATTAAAAAACAAGTATGATATAGATGACGACTCATCAAGTGATATAGAAATTATTGAACAAATAGCAAATAAAAAGCATTATTTGTTAAAAGGCAATGAAATTGACTATGATAGAACTTGTTTTAGCATTGTTGACGATTTTAGAAAAGGAAAACTAGGGAAAATTACATTGGATGTGTAGAAATGTTTAAGTATGAAGAAAAATATTTAAGTGAAGGCTATAAAATTTTAGCAGGCATGGACGAAGCAGGTCGTGGGCCACTTGCTGGTCCTGTTGTTTGTGCTTGTGTTGTTATGCCACTTGAAGATAATAAAATTATAGATGGTGTAAACGATAGTAAAAAATTAAGTGCAAAAAAAAGAGATGAATTATATGATAAAATAATCAGTACTGCCATTTGTTATAAAATTGTTGAAGTTGACAATAAAACAATTGATAAAATAAACATTTTAAACGCAACAAAACTTGGAATGTCAAATTGTGTAAATACAATGGATATAAATATAGATATGCTACTTGTTGATGCCGTAAATGGACTTGATGTAAAATGTAAATACTTGCCAATTATAAAAGGCGATGCAAAAAGTTATTTAATTGCTTGCGCATCTATTTTAGCAAAGGTGTATCGTGATAGACTAATGCAAAGATTTGATGAAAAATATCCAGTTTACAATTTTAAAAAACATAAGGGATATGGAACAAAAGAACATATTGAAAATTTAAAAAAATATGGTAAATGTGAAATACATAGAGATACTTTTATAAAACATTTTATAGGATAAAATATGAATACAAAAATATTAGGTAATGCTGGTGAAGTAGTTGCACAACAATATTTAAAAAAGAATAAATACAAGATTATAGATACAAATTTTAGTTGTAAACTTGGAGAAATAGACATAATTGCAACAAAAAATGATGTTATTGTATTTGTTGAAGTAAAGTCAAAATCTTCAAAAAAATATGGACTTCCAAGAGAAATGGTAACAGTTTACAAACAAAATAAAATAAAACTTGTAGCGTCATATTATTTACAAAAAAATAGTGCATTTAATAAAAATTGTAGGTTTGATGTTATAGAAATTTTAGATGGACAAATTAACCATATTGAAAATGCGTTTATTTAGTAAAAGGTTTTTAAAAATTTAAACTTTTTGCTTGAAAAAATAATTTATATATGTTATAGTTTTTTAGACTTCGGGTGGTCCGCTGTTATTTTTATGTAAAACAAGAACACTTGGGAATATAATAGGAGGAAAAGTCGGATGAATATTATAGACATTATCGAAAAAGAAAACTTAAAAGATGATGCACCAAAATTTAATGTTGGCGATACTGTAAAAGTATGGGTAAAAATTAAAGAAGGTGACAAAGAAAGATTACAAGCATTTGAAGGTGTTGTAATTGCAAGGAAAAATGGTAGTGTAAGAGAAACATTTACTGTAAGAAGAATTTCTTATGGTGTTGGAGTAGAAAGAACATTCCCATTACATTCACCACTTGTAGATCATGTTGATGTTGTAAGAAAAGGCGCTCCAAGAAGAGCAAAATTGTATTATGTTAGAGATTTAACAGGTAAAGCATCAAAAATCAAATCTGCAGACAATAATTAATTAAGTTGTAATTAAACACGATTAAAAAATCGTGTTTTTTTATTTTGTGTAAAATGACAATAATGTTATACTCTTTTTTAAAAGGATAAAATATGCTATCAAAAGTTTTGAGTTATGGACTAAATGGTATAGAAGGTTATACTGTTACGATTGAAGTTGATATATCAAGTGGACTTCCTAAATTTGATATTGTTGGTCTTGGAGATACTGCAATTAAAGAAGCAAAAGAAAGAGTAAAATCTGCCATAAAAAATTCGGGCTTAGAATATCCTATGACTAACATTACTTGCAACCTTGCACCAGCCGACAGAAAAAAGGAAGGACCTTTTTATGACCTTGGTATTGCAATTGCAATACTTTTTGCCACAAATCAAATTGATTATAAAAAAATAGATGATACAATTTTTTTAGGCGAACTATCTTTAAATGGCGATATAAAAAAGGTTAATGGTGTGTTGCCAATTTTAATTTCTGCAAAAGAACAGGGGTTTACTAAGTTTATTATTCCACAAGAAAATTATTTTGAAGCGAGTTTTATCTCTGGAATAACAGTTTTTACAGCAGAAAGTTTAAAACAGGTTGTTGAAAGTTATAAAGATGATAATGTAAAACTTAAACTTGTTGAACCATCAAATTTTGAAAAATTAAAAAGTGAAAACACAAAAAAAGGTGTTGACATGAAAAATGTTAAAGGTCAACAAAGTGCAAAAAGAGCTCTCGAAATTGCTGCTGCCGGTGGACATAATGTTTTAATGATAGGACCACCAGGAAGTGGAAAAACAATGCTTGCAAAATGTTTTCCAACAATTCTTCCTGATATGACATTTAATGAAGCCTTAGAAGTTACAAAAATTCATAGCGTTGCAGGTGAATTAGATTTAAAAGATGGAATAATACTTTCCAGACCTTTTAGAACTCCACATCACACGGCAAGTACTGTTAGTTTGGTTGGTGGTGGAACAAACTCAAAACCAGGTGAGATAAGCTTGGCACATAATGGTGTATTGTTTTTAGATGAAATGCCAGAATATTCTAGACATTTTATCGAAACTCTGCGTCAACCACTTGAAGATGGACAAATAACTGTTGCAAGAGCAAATCAAACCGTAACATATCCGTCAAGTTTTGTTTTAATTGCAAGCATGAATCCTTGTCCTTGTGGAAATTATGGTTCAAAGAAGAACGAATGTAGATGTACACCTGCACAAATACATAAATATTTATCAAAATTAAGTGGTCCAATTATGGACAGAATAGACTTACACGTTGAAGTTGACAATGTTACATATGATGATTTAAACTCAAACGAAACTTGTGAAAGTTCACAAGACATAAAAGAAAGAGTAAATAAAGCGAGAAACATTCAACTTGAAAGGTTTAAAGGTTCAAAAATTTATTCAAATGCAAAAATGAATGTTGTTCAAACAAAGAAATATTGTTCTCTTAATGATGAATGTAAAAAAATTATGGAACTTGCATTTGATAACTTAAATTTAAGTGCAAGGGCACACGATAGAATTTTAAAAGTTGCACGAACAATTGCAGATTTAGATGGCGAACAAAACATATTGCCAAAACATATTGCAGAAGCAATACAATATCGTTCGCTAGATAGGAAATATTGGGTATAATGATTAGTTTAGATGACAAAACATATATATTTTTGTCGGCACTTGAACTTTCATATAAAAAAATGAGTGATATTATATCACACTATGAAAGAGCAGGTGAGTTTTTTGATGATTTTTTAAATAATGATGAATTTTTATTAAAAGAATTTGGTACAAATTTTCAAAAATATAAAACAAGATATGAAAAATTTTCATTTGATACTTTTGAAAAATATTTAGTTAATAACAATGCTCATTATGTAACAATTCAAAGTGAAGATTATCCACAGTCTCTATTAAATTTGCAACAACCACCACTTATTTTATATTATAAAGGCGATTTATCGCTTGCAAATACAAAAGGAATTGCAATTGTTGGAACAAGAAATCCAAGCTTTTATGGAAAGGATATAACTTACAAATTTGCAAAAGGTTTAAGTGATGCAGGGCTTACAATAATAAGTGGACTTTCAACAGGTGTTGACAAAATAGCTCACGAAACAGCACTTAAAACAAACGGCAAAACTATTGCTGTTTTGGGCAATGGACTTGAAAAAATGTATCCTGCAATAAATTATAATTTGTCAAAAGAGATTGCACAAAAAGGTCTTTTATTAACAGAATATTATCCTACATACACAGCGAGGTCATATTCTTTTCCTGCAAGAAATAGAATAATTGCGGCATTAAGTATTGGGGTGTTGATAACAGAAGCAGCAAAGAAAAGTGGTTCTCTTTACACAAAAGATTATGCACTTGAACTTGGCTTAGATGTTTTTAGTGTTCCGGGAAATATAACGAGTTTAAATAGCGAAGGAACTAATAATATAATAAAGCATGGTCATGCTCAATGTGTAACTTGCGTTGAAGACATTTTAAATAATTATGGAATATATAAAGTTGAAAAAAAACAGCAAAAAATGCAGTTAAATTTTGACGAACAAATAATATACAACTATCTTCAATCAGGCGAAAAAAATTTTGATGAGTTACAAATTTATACAAATCTTTCTGTTCAAAGTTTAAATACTTGTTTGACAACGATGCAAATTCGTGGAATAATTAAAAAATTGCCGGGGAATTATTATTCGGTTTAGGAGGATAAATGAAACTTATAGTTATTGAATCTCCAGGAAAAAGAGAAACAATACAAAAATATCTAGGTAAAGATTATTTAGTTATGTCATCAAAGGGTCATGTTAGAGATTTGCCACAAAAAACTTTTGGTGTTGACTTAACAAAAAATTTTGAGCCAAAATACGAAATATTACCAGACAAAAAAAGTGTTATTGAAGACATAAAAGAAAAAGCAAAAAAAGCAGACCAAGTTTTGCTTGCAACCGACCCCGATAGAGAAGGAGAAGCAATTGCTTGGCATCTTGCATATTGTCTTGGAATTGATCCATCTTCTAAGTGTAGAATTGTTTTTAACGAAATTAGTAAAAGTGCCGTAGAAAAAGCACTTTTGTCGCCTAGACCAATAGACTTAAATTTAGTAGATGCCCAACAAGCCAGAAGAATACTAGATAGAATTATGGGTTATAAACTTTCTCCAATATTGTGCAAAAAAATTAGACCAAGACTAAGTGCAGGAAGAGTTCAATCCGTTGCTCTTAGACTTGTTGTTGACCGTGAAAAAGAAATAGAAAAATTTGTTCCAGAAGAATATTGGAATGTAAATGTTCTATTAAAAAAGAATAACCAAAGTTTAACATTTAAGTCAGCACTTGTAGAATATAAAAATAAAAAAGTTAAACTTACAAAAAAAGAAGAAGTTGACTCTGTTTTAGAAAATTTAAAAATAGCTTCATATATAGTAAGTTCGCTTAAAAAAACAAAAACAAAATCAAAAGCACCAGCACCATTTACAACGAGTACAATGCAACAAGATGCACTAAATAAACTGAACATGAGCTTAAAACGTACAACACAAGCTGCTCAACAACTATATGAAGGAATTGAACTTCCAAACGAAGGAAAAATTGCTTTTATTACATATATTAGAACCGACAGTGTTAGAATTAGCGATGATGCAGTAAAAATGGCAAGAGAACATATTTTAACCAAATATGGTGAAAAATATTTGCCAAAACAACCAAATGTTTTTCATGTAAAAGAAAATGCACAAGATGCGCATGAGGCAATTAGACCAATTTCGCTTGCTAGAACGCCTGAAAGCATAAAAGATATAGCACCTAGTGATGCTTATAAATTATATAAACTTATTTATGAAAGGTTTGTTGCTTGTCAAATGGCAGAAGCCGAATATGATAATGTTACTGCTCAAATAAAAGCAAATGAATGTACTTTTAAGTCTGTTGGAAAAACACTTACATTTGCTGGTTGGACAGGTGCATATAAAGTTGTTGAAAGTGTTGAAAAAGATGAAAAAGAAGAAAATACAAAACTTCCTTCTCTAGAAGAAGGTGAAGTGTTAAATTTGGTGGAAATTAAACCAGAGCAAAAATTCACAAAACCACCTTCGAGATACACAGAAGCAACACTTGTTAAAGCAATGGAAGAAAAAGGTATTGGAAGGCCAGCAACATATGCTCCAACCGTAACAGTGCTTGCATCAAGACAATACACAGAAAAAGATGGAAAATATATTAAACCAACTGAACTAGGAAGATCCGTTACAGGATTTTTGGAAAACTATTTTAACAAAATGATAAATGTTACTTTTACCGCATATATGGAAACAAAACTTGATGAAATAGCAGAAAATAATTTAGAGTGGCAAAAAGTTATAGATGATTTTTGGAAAAGTTTTAAAGATTTGTTAGTAAATGCAAATTTTAAGGCATATGTTTCTCCAAAACCAGAACCAATAGAAACTGACATATTGTGCGATAAATGTGGGCACAAAATGGTGATAAGAGAAGGAAAGTATGGTAAATTTTTGGGTTGTTCAAACTTTCCTAATTGCAAAAATATAATGCCATACAACGAACCAACTGCACCAAAGGGAATATGCCCAGAATGTGGAAAAGAAGTTTTGCAAAAGAAAAGCAAAAAAGGTAAAATATTTTATTCATGCAGTGGTTATCCAGATTGCAAATTTATGAGTTGGGACATTCCAACAGGAGAAAAATGCCCAGAGTGTGGAGCATATCTTGTTAAAAAAGGCAAAAAGATAATTTGCTCAAATAGTAGTTGTAAATATGTTAAAGAATAAAGAAGTCAATATAATAGGCGCAGGGCTTGCAGGTTGTGAATCAGCCTATTTTTTGGCGAGTCATAACATAAAAGTAAACCTTTATGAGATGAAAAACATAAAAAAAACTCCTGCACAAAGCACAAATTTGTTTGCAGAACTTGTATGCAGTAACAGCTTAAAAAGCACAGAACCACTTTCAGCAAGTGGTATGCTTAAATTAGAACTAGAAAAACTAAATTGTTTTTTGCTAGATTGTGCAAAAAAATGCAAGGTAGAATCAGGAACGGCATTGTCTGTTGATAGAGAAAAATTTTCTACACTTGTAACAAATATAATAAAAAATCATAAAAATATAAAAGTAATTGATGAAGTTGTGACAAAAATAGATTGGACAAAGCCAACAATTATTGCAACAGGTCCATTGTGCGACGATGAATTTTTTAAAGATATAATGGATAAAATCGGCGATGATAATTGTTATTTTTACGATGCTATTGCTCCTATTATTAGCACTGATAGCATTGATATGAGTCGGGCTTTTTGGGCAAATAGGTATGATAAAGGTGGCAGTGATTATCTAAACTGCTGGCTCAATAAAGAAGAATACACAAATTTTGTAAACGAACTTGTAAACGCAAAATGTGTTGAACTTCATAAATTTGAAAAATTTAAAGTGTTTGAAGGGTGTATGCCAATAGAAGTTTTAGCCAAAAGGGGCGATAAGTCTTTAAGATATGGTCCAATGAAACCTGTGGGACTTAGTAAGCATGTTGAAACAGAAAAACCATATGCCATTGTTCAATTGAGAAAAGAAAATCAAGATGGAAGTTCGGTCAATATGGTTGGCTTTCAAACAAATTTACTTTTTAAAGAACAAAAAAGAGTGTTTTCAATGATTCCTGCACTAAAAAATGCTGAGTTTTTAAGATACGGAACTATGCATAGAAACAGCTATATAAATGCTCCAAAATGTTTAAACAATTATTCACAATTAAAAAAATATCCAAATGTTTTTGTGGCTGGACAAATTTCAGGCGTTGAAGGATATGTAGAAAGTATTGCAAGTGGTTTGTTTTGTGGAATAAATATGCTACTATATATATATGATAAAAAATTATTGGCACTTCCAAGTAATACTTGCCTTGGTGCAATAATAAATTACATAGTAAACGCAGATGAAAATAATTTTCAACCAATGAATGCAAATTATGGTATTATTAGTTGTGATAAAAGTTTTAATGATAAACAAGCAAAAAAACAATATATGCTAGATTGTTCAACAAAACAAATAGAATTATTTAAGGAGAAATTAAATGGAGAACTTATTTAGAGGCACAACAATATGTGCCGTTAAAAGAAATGGTAAAACTGTTGTTTGTGGCGATGGTCAAGTTACAATGCA
>CALWTD010000016.1 GCA_944384395.1 uncultured Clostridia bacterium | reverse complement strand
ATTATCCGATACTGAAACAATACTAGATGGAGTAATGTTGATTTTTGCTAAACTTAGAACTCCGTTTAATTCTTCAACAGGTTGTGCAGTAAAAATTATATCATTGTTAATCTCGTTTACTGTTATTGATTTTTGGTCAAATATATAACCAGATTTTTCAGCATAAATCTTTATTTCTTTTTTATTTATTTCAAAAGAAAAATAACCGTTTTCATTTGTGGTGCAAAAATTTTGCGTTGTTGATTTTATTGTTACATCTTTTAAAGGCTCTGAATCACAATACACATATCCGGTTATAGTGAGAGGCGTTGAAGTGGTAAAAAAATCACACGCTCCCAAAAATATTGAGCATGACATTATTATTAAAATTAGTATAATTTGAAACTTTTTCATTTTTTATATTATTGTAGATTATATTTTAAAAAATATCAATTAAAATTTTTTAAAATTTTGATATGTTTAAAAAATTAGAAAAAATGACAATATTTTACATATGTGGCACATATTTCAATTTTATAGCATGCTATATTTTAAATTATAATGTAAACAATAAATTGCGTATTGACACAATAAAAAAACTATCGTATAATTGTTACGATATTAGGAGTATATTATGAAAAAATTTTTAATGTATACTGTTGTTTTGGTGACCATGTTGTTTATTGGATACACAACATATTATTTTTTGAAAAACAACGAAAACATTTATATGACTCTTGCAGAAGGAGAATCAATTTATTTAAACAAAGATGAAACTATTGATTTGCCTATCACTTGGACAAAACCATATAAATCAACAAATGTTTATGAAAATGTAAGCATTTCTAACACTGATGTTGTAAGTTTTGATATTGAAACTAAAAAATTGGTTGGTCTAAAGGGTGGTGTTGCACAAGTTGTTGTAACTCCAAGCAATGAAGAATTTGGTCCATTTAGATTTGATGTTTATGTTGGAGATGGAACTTTATTGTATCCTTATTATGTACAAACCGATTTAGAACTTAACAAAGTAGGCAAAACAGAAACTTGGACATTAAGTAGTTCTTATATGTTGACAAATAACATTGATTTAAAATCATTTAGTGATGGGTTTACTCCAATAGGCACACAAGCAGAACCATTTTCTGGAACTTTTGATGGAAATTATAAAACTATAAGCAATTTAACTGTATTAAGCGCACAAGATGCTGGTTTGTTTGGTGCAACAAGTTCTTCTGCTATTATTGAAAACTTAAATTTAGTAGATGCAAAAATTGTTGGAACTTTTGATAATGCTGGAGCAGTTGTTGGATTAAATCAAGGTATTATTAGATTATGTAATATTTCAAATTTAAAATTAGAAAATTTGAAAGAGAATTCTAATAATGGTGGAATTGCTGGTTATACTTTAAATACTTCTAAGGAAAACAACTTTGTTTCATTTGGATATATTGATATGTGTAAAGCAACTGTTGATGCAAAAACAAATGGTAATTTTGGTGGGCTTGTTGGAAAACTTGAAGGTGGTGTTGTTTACAACTCAAAAGCGGTAGTAAATTCATATCAAGAACAGTTAAATAGTTTATCTTTTGGTTCAATAGTTGGAGTTCTTAAAAATGCAAAAGATACAACTGACTATATGTTTTCAGTAGTTAAAAATTCTTATGCTATTGTAAACAAAGTTACATTTGACAAACAAATTGCAAAAGTTGGTGCAGTTGTTGGTATAAATGAAGACACAGGAACTTCATATAAAAATGTGTTAAAATCAATATATTATAATATGTCTCAAAATTATAAACCAGTTGGTGAAAGTAGTACAACAGTTGATGTTACAACTGTTAAATATAAAACTCGCGAAGAATTAAACAAACAAGAAACATACGTGGGTTGGGATTTTGAAAATGTTTGGACTATTGAAGAAAATGTAAGTCCTGCAGAAATTGGATTTGGATATGCAGTTTCTCAAACATTAAATGAATATATACCTGGTGCTGAAATTACAAGTATTGCAGACCTTGAAACTGTTATAGACGGAATAAGAAACAACCCTTCAAACGATGTTGTATATGAAATAACAACAGATTTGGTTTGGGATTTGGGTGGAATAGAATGGCAAACAATAGCGCCAAATATGTACAATCCTGTTAAAGCATCTCTTATTTGTAAAAACGCAACTTTAACAATTAAAAACTTTAAATTGTCTAACAACAATTCATCATTCTTTGGTCATATTTCTGGTGTAAACACCATTATGCAAGGTTTAGTTTTTGAAGATGTTGTAATAAATTCAAACACAAATACAGTTGCCGTTGTTTGTGATACATTATTAGACAACGCAACACTTCAAGATTGCAAAGTAAACAATGCAAATTTTGAAGTTGGAAATTTAGCAAAAAAAGTTGCCGTTGTTTGTGGAGAGAATAGAGGAAAGATTGTAAATGTTAGTGTTAACGAAAGTGTGTTAAATGCTAATACTATAAAAGTAAATTCATTAAGTGTTAACATTGGTGGACTTACTGCACTAAATATGGGAACAATTTCAAATTCAACAATTTCTATGTACAATGTCAGTGTAGAAACAGATTCCATAGATAATGCATTTATAAATTATGGTGGAATTTCAGCAATAAGCACCAGTGGTAAATTAACAGACTGTTATAACTATGATTGTTCATTTGTAATTAATCAAATAAATGGTATTGTTAATGCTGGTGGTGTTGTTGGAGATGCAAAAGCTTCAACACAAATTGTTAGATGTTTTAGTGAAGGTTTAATATCTCTTCCTTATACAAATAAATCTACTTATGTTGGGGGTGTTGTTGCACTCTTAGATGCAACTTCATATGTAAAACAAAGTTACTTTGCAAGTCAAACATTACAAGCATATAACGTTGGTGGTGTTGCTCAAACTAATAATGGTATAATTGACCAATGCTATTTTAAGGGTGATGCAAAAGGTATTAAAGTTGCAGGTCTTGTTGGTGTAAACGCCAAAACACTTACAAATAGTTATGTTCTTGGTTCTTTAACAGGAATTACAGACGATTCGAAAGTTAGTGGAGTTGTTTCACAATTGCCAGTAGGTGGTTTGGTTGAACACTGTTTTAGCAGTGCAACTTTTGCAGGTAATGGAACAAAATACGCAGAAACAGAAGCAGAATTTAGAGCAACAATTGAGCAAGTTGGTCAATGGTTTGATAGATGGGAACCAACAGGTGAATTCAAAAATTGCATAATTGTTAACTATGGTGATGCATACGTTCAAGCTTCTTTCTTTGGAGCAATAAAAACAGGTTGGATAAATTGTTCAGATGAACAAGCAAGGGGTCTTAAAGATGATTATTCTCCATTTAAAAAAGATGCAGGCTTTGACCAAAATTTATGGACATTTGATAATGACAATGGTGAAGGCGCATATCCAACACTAACGTATGTTGTTAAAAATGCAAACGATGTTTTGTAATAATCAAATATAATATTTTAAAAAACAAAAAAGATAATGTTGAACATTATCTTTTTTTTGTACTTTTTATTATAAATCAACATAAAAAAAATACCATAATGAATGAAGTGAACCCAATTTTTGCTCCGCAAAAATAAAAACCACTTTAATAAAAGTGCCTCCTATGATACAATTATCATAGGAGGTATTTTTATGGCTAGTAAAGGACAAAAATTTAATTCTTACTCAC
>CALWTD010000015.1 GCA_944384395.1 uncultured Clostridia bacterium | reverse complement strand
GTTGCTTTGCAAGTTAACAGCACTTTTATCATTTCTCTACTTGGCATAGGAAGTGTTGAATATTTTCCTTCTTTTGCCATAAGGCGCATCTCAACACCAGCACTTCTTCCAAGTTGTCCACCTTTTCCTGCCACTAATTCAACATTGTGAATAACTGAACCAACTGGAATATTTTCAAGTGGAAGAGCATTTCCGACTTTTATTTCTGCATCTTTACCACTTTCTATTGTGTCGCCGACACTTAATCCAAGTGGAGCCAAGATGTATCTCTTTTCACCGTCTGCATAACATACTAATGCGATGTATGCGCTACGATTTGGGTCATATTCAATTCCAACAACTTTTGCTGGAATTCCATCTTTATTTCTTTTGAAATCTATTATTCTGTATTTTTGTCTGTTTCCACCGCCGATATGACGAACAGTGATTTTTCCACTAACATTTCTGCCTGCTGTTTTCTTTTTTGTTACTAGCAAACTTTTTTCAGGAGTTTTTTTAGTTACTTCTTCAAATGTTGCTTTTGTATAAAATCTACGACCAGCAGATGTAGGATTACTTGTTTTTATAGCCATAACTAATTATTCTCCTTTTATGATAAACTTTCAAAGAATGCAATTGGTTTACTATCTTTTGTAAGTGTTACTATTGCTTTTGTGTAATCACTTGATTTACCAACAGTTCTTCCTTCTTTTAAATTTCTTGATTTTTCTTTGCCCTTAACGCTTACTGTGTTTACTTTTTCAACTTTAACATTGAAAAGTTCTTCAACTGCTTTTTTGATTTGCACTTTGTTTGCACTATTATTTACTTTAAATGTGTAAACTTTGTTTGCAATTCCTGCATAAGCTTTTTCTGTTAGGACAGGTCTAATTATAATATCTTGCGCTTTCATTATTCTGCATAAGCCTCCTCTAATTTTTTAACAGCTGACTTTGTGAGAACAACTTGCTTGTTTGCAACTACATCATAAACGTTAAGTAAATCTGATGTTGTTACACTTGTTTTTTGCATATTGTTTGTAGCTTTTAATGCACTTTCGTTTTTATCGTCTAAAACAATAAGTGTGCTTGCCTTAAAACCAAATGCGTCTAAAAATGCTTTAACTTCTTTTGTTTTTGCATTTTCAAGTTTAAATTCGTCTAATATAACAAGTTCTTTTTGTGCAAGTTTTTGAGATATTGCGCTAAGTAGAGCAAATCTTCTTGCAACTTTGTTAAGTTTTTTAGAAAAATCTCTTGGCTTTGGAGCAAATACTACACCACCACCAACAAATTGTGGACCTTTTGTTGAACCTTGTCTTGCGTGTCCTGTATGTTTTTGTTTCCAAGGTTTTTTAGCATGTCCTCTAACTTCGCTTCGTGTGAGTGCTGATTTTGTTCCTTGACGATTATTTGCATTGTAAGCAACAACAGCTTCATGAATTAAAGGTTCGTTATATTCAACACCAAAAACTGAATCTTTAAGTGTTATTGAACCAACTTCACTATTTTGCATATTAAAAACTTTTGCTTTCATTAGTTGACTCCTTTAACTGCTTCACTAACTGTTACAACTGTTCCTCTTGGTCCAGGTATGCAACCTTTAATAAGTAGTATGTTACGAGCAGAATCGACCTTAACAATTTCCAAATTTTGAATTGTTACTCTCTCGTGTCCGTAGTGTCCTGCAAGGTGTTTGTTTTTAAATACTCTTGATGGAGAACTGTTTCCACCCATTGAACCTACTTCTCTGTGAACAGGTCCTGTTCCGTGTGTCATTTTTAAACGATTTTGATTCCATCTTTGAATAACACCTGTAAAACCACGACCTCTTGTTAAACCGGTTACATCAACTTTGTCTTTTTCATTGAATATATCGCAAAGGATTGATGTTCCGATTTCATAGTTTTGTGAATTGTCGAGTTTTAATTCTCTTAAAATTCTGTGTGCAGGAACATTTGCTTTTTTAAATGTTCCCATTTGTGCTTTGTTTACTCTTGATTCTTTTGTTTCATCAAAAGCAACAACAACGCTGTTATAACCTTCCTTGCCTTGTGTTTTAACTTGAACAACTTTGCAAGGACCAGCTTCTACTACTGTAACTGGAACAACCAAACCATCAGGTGTGAAGATTTGTGTCATTCCGAGTTTTTTGCCTATAATTGCTTTATTCATTTTCTTCTCCTTCCTTATAGTTCGATTTTAATATCAACACCAGCTGGCAAATCTAATTTCATAAATGCATCAGTTTGCTTTGGTGAAGTTGGATACACATCTATCATTCTTTTGTGTGTTCTAGATTCAAATTGTTCACGACTGTCTTTATGTTTGTGTGGTGAACGAATAACTGTTATAACTTCCCTGTCTGTTGGAAGTGGAACTGGTCCTACCACTTTGGCACCACTCTTGTTTGCTGTATTGATTATTCTTATACATGCTTGGTCAAGAAGTGTATGGTCGTAAGATTTAAGTTTGATTCTAAGTTTTTGTGTTGCCATTTTTTACCTCCTGTTGTTTTGTGCTAGCCAACAAATTACATAAATGTAAACCTTTATATTTGTTTTCAACACTATTCCGTGTGTTTGTATGTGGTTTCAAAATAAAAAGGCGTTTGTTGGTCGCTCCGCTTAAAGCAGAACTTGTCGGCATAAATTATCCTTTTCCGCTTGCTAGGAAACAGGTAACTTCATGCGTCAACCCGTACTTTGCCACATTACATGGTATTGTATAACATTACATATACCCTTGTCAACACCTTTTTAATTATTTTTAAAAATTTTTATATATATTTTTTGCTCCAATAAATTAAATTTTATTTGTTATTTTAATTCTAATCTCACTACAATATTTTTTGTTTATGGCAAAAAAAGAGTGAGACACTAATCTCACTCACCTATTTTTTGTTTATGGCAAAAAAAAGAGTGAGACACTAATCTCACTCTTATTTTGCCGTTTATAAAATTTTATAAATGTTTTTTGCTATTATAATAGCTATTTTGCTTGTTTACTAAGCAGCAAAAGCAATTGTTACAGGTAAACTAAACGTTCCACTTGCTGGTGATGTAGCATCATCAAGCCCGATATAATACACCAATGTTAATGGTTTTGAAGTTGTAACAGTACCACCATTTGCTTTAACAATATAAGCATTTGTTGGTGTTGTCACATTTCCAACTGTTGCCGAAACCGTTCCACTTGTGTTAAGTGTAGAAATTGTTACAACAATTTTATATGCATATGATGTGCTAAAATTCAATGTTCCCATTGCTGCTGAACCTGAACTACTATTAAACACTTTTGTGTTATTATCATAAGAAGCCCAAGTTTTTGGTGCACCAGAAGCTTGCCATGCGGCATCCCCTGCTGATGCAACTGTACTTGCCGTATATTTTGTGTTTGTTTTTAGTGAATATAACTGTGTACTAACGCTAACTAAAACATCGTTTACAGTATAAGATACCGAACCACTGATTGTATATGTTACGTTTGTTGCAGCATAAACACCAAAAGCAAGCATCGAAACTGCCAAGCAAAATGAAGCAATTGTTACAAACAATTTAATTTTCTTTTTCATTTTGCCCTCCTATTTATTAAGCAGCACGTGTACAAGTGAACTTAAATGAATATGTACCAGCACTTATACTTTTAGTAGGGTCATCAAGAAGAATATATATTGTAAATGTTACTGCTGCACCTTTTGTTGCTCCTGTTGTTAGTGTAGTACCTTCTTTAATGATTACGTGGAAGTTTTCGTCATTAGATGTATCTTCCAAAACAACTTTTACAGCATTTGATGTTGCTTGATTTGTAACAGTTACAGTTATTTTCCAAGCTGAAGATTCACCAAGTTTTACTTCAACAGATTCAGTTTGAGGATCAGTCTCTCCAGATACATTTGGTAACATAGTATCAGGATCATATGATTTATATCCTGTTAATGCTTTTACATTGTCCCAAGCAGTAATCTCACCATAACTAGTATTATTCTCATTGTCAGCATCTCCGTTTGCTGCAAAGCCATATTTTGTTGATTGTGCTTTCTCAACTTTTCCTGAAATATCAACAAGAACATCGTTTGTTGTGTATGTAACAGAACCGCTTAATGTATATGTAACTTGTGTTGCTGCATATACACCAAAAGCCATGAGTGCAACTGCTAAGCAAAGTGATGCAATTGCTGAAAAAACTTTTATTTTTCTTTTCATTTTAAATCTCCCTTTTTTATTTTTTGTATTAAACATTATAAACACATTTTATGTAAGAACGGCACCTTACAAGTGTTATATCATGTTTAATTCTATAAAACTAGTTAAATACACTAGGCAATTTTATTATGTGTGAAAAACGGCATTTTATCACACCAAAACAAAATTTGCTTTTGTTTGTGAACTTAACTACGTTTCGATGTTATTATATATATAATAAAAACTTTGGTCAAATAAATTTAAAAAAAATTTTAAAAATTTTTCCAAATTATACAAAATACATATATTTGTGCAAGTAATCTGTGGCATATATTGTGTAGATTAATATATAAGTGTCATAAAATATTATAAATTATAGAAAAAATCGCAATAACAATTTGCTATCACGACTTTAATATTTTTAATTATTCCACCTTAACTTTTTCGTTGTATAACACATAAGTTAATTCTTCATCAATATGTTTTATATCCCATTTCCATTTTAAATGGTTTTTCCAAAATAAAAGATAATCTTTTTTACCTTTATCTTCTAAAATTTCTATACTGTCTTCAACATTTTGTTTTTGCTTTTTTTGTTTTTTATTTAATCTGTTTTTAAACACCCACAAGTTTTCGGCAAGTTCTTCTCTTTCATCTTCGTCAACCTTGCTAAAATATATAATTTTGCAAACTTCTTCCATATCACCTGTTTGAATAAGTCTTTTTGCTTCTTTATCTTGCCAATGCATTTCTCCTTTCATAAGTTTTTTTTCAACATACATAAAATTTATTTGTTCAATTAGTGCAAGAGATTGAAATATAACTAGTATTCCAAGTGGTATACAAACACAAACAACCATTCCCACAGGACTTGCAAGCCATTTTACTGCACCCCTAAACCATTGTGGAGTTTCAACATATTTACCAATCACAAAATCTGCCCGTACTTTTACACTGTCTGCGCTATCATTTGACGAACCTTTTGTTTCAAAAAATCTTGTTCCTGTTTCATCATAATAAACATTTATTATTTCGTGAAAAACAACTCTCATACCGGTACCCTGCAAGTCATCAAGTGTCAACCTGTTTTCTGGAATAGGTTTTGTTATATTAGGTTCATCATCAATATTATCTAACTTAGTCAAAATTCGTCCTGCATCAGCAGGGTCTTCTTTTTGAAAAAAAGCTATAATGTCGTCTTTCCAAAGTGTGTTTGTGTCTGTTTTTTTTATAATTACATTATCGCCGATATTAAATCCACTTTTCACCATACTGCCTGACAATATTCTAACTATTGAAATACCAAAAACCGAAGGAATGGTATCTGATTTAGCCTGAAACATAATAAGCAAACTTACACAAAGCGCAACAATAACAATAGGAAAAAGCAAAATATCTCCTATTTTACCAAGCAAAGTATATGCAGTATTTTTTGGTTTTTTAGTAGTCATATTGTTAGTGTATCACAGACAAAAAAAATCTTGCAAACATTTTTTAAAAAACAATTATCTAAATAGCATATTATTAACAAAACACCATACAAAGACAATTTAAAAATAAAAAAAATAAAGCCGACGGCTTTATTTTTTTAGTGGAACTTTTTTGGGTATTTGTTTTTTTGTGGTTTTTTCTTTATTTGAAAGCAATTTTTTTGGAGGTAGTTTTTTAGTTTCAGTTTTTATATCACTTTTAACTTTTGATTGTTTATTTTTTGTATCAACTTCACTTTGCAATGGTTTTTTAGGTGGTTTTTTAGATTTTGAAATTGATTGTTTATTGCTCTCTTTTTCACTTATTTCTTCAAATTTATCGTCTATAGATTTTTTCAACTGCTCGCCATATTTTGTGTCATAAATATTTTTATCTATTGCAAATTTATCCTCTTCTTTCAACAATTTATCTTTTTTGAGTATTTCATCTGTATCTTCAAATTCGTTTGGATTTTCTCCTTCACGATAATTTTGATATTCTTTATTTAAAACATCAGCATATCTATCATTTTCAGCTTTTATTTGAGCCTGTGCAACAAGTTTTTTCATATGCTTTGATTTAAAAAAGTCTGACCATGTAGTGTAATATGGTGTTACATTATTTTCATCATAAACACTTATAGCAAGCCTACTTGTGGCATATATCTTTTGTTGTTTTTTGTTTTGACTTGGTTCTAAGCACCCCCACAAAAATTCATAAGCGTCCATTTTAAATTCGTTAGGCAATACATCATATAAATAAATTTTATCAGTTTCCCGCATTTCAAGGCCAATATTTGCTTTTTCACATTCTTTTGTGTCAAAAGGAATTTCTCGATTTATTACTTTCTTTTCTAAAAGCAAATTATTAATTTGCTCAATAACCGATAATAATTCAACTAGCACTATTATTGAAATTGGTAAAACAACTAAAAGAAGCATACCTTCTGTTGAAGAACAGAAACTTATTAATGATGCAAACCATGCAGGAGTGTTGGCATATTTTCCAACAACATAATCTTCTCTTATTGCATAACTATCAGATGCAGCATTATATGTGCCTTTTGTTATATAAAATATTGTGCCAGAGGCGTCAATTTTGATTTGAACAATTTGGTGAAAATACACCGAAGTATTTGCCTTTATAACCTCTTCCAAAGTATTACGATTTTCAGATGGTTCTGTTTTTGTGTAATATTCTTTAAAATCTTCATAATAGAATTTTTCGCCAACTTTTGCGTTTTTTATAGAGTTATATAATTCTGTATTAAAAATAACTTCATTATTTTCGTCTTTTACGGGATAATAATTATTTTCAACATAAACTACTTCGTCATTTTCATCTTTTACAACATTACCATATTCGTCTAGTTTTTCAACTTGTTTTGTTTCAACTTGGGTTAAATCAAAAA
Organism: uncultured Clostridia bacterium; assembly: GCA_944384395.1. GTDB lineage: Bacteria > Bacillota > Clostridia > Christensenellales > UBA1242 > UBA5893. Next base: position 40,003 of record CALWTD010000015.1, on the reverse strand, counting down.
GTTGATTGTTATCTTCAGGATCATGGTGATAATAAAAAGCAATAACATCTCCAACTTGATATGTTGAATTATTTGTATCAACAATAGCAATATCACCTTTAACAAATCTTCTGCCCACCTCTGGACAATACACACTCATACTATCAGACAAAACTCTAACAAAAGTATGTCCAAAAATTGGAGATACCAAGTTGTTGCTTCTTGCCACAAGCATAAAAAAACTCGACACAAAAGAAATTATAATAACAGGGTAAACAATTATGTTTACAATAAGTTCCAAAACTCTAAAAAACGTTGTTTTTCTTTTTACTTTCTTTACCATATTTTTAGTATATCTTATTCTACAAATTTTTACAACAGTTTTTATTGTTTTACTAAATATATTTTAAAACAACATATGAAAAAATATTTAATTAAATAAAAATAAATTTAAAATATATTAAAAAAAATAAAAAAAATATTATAATTTTATCTTTTTCTTTTGTTTTTAAAAAAAGTTTTTAAAATATTTTTACACTCATTATTTTCTAAATAAAAATAATTTGTTTTATGATTTAATTTTAAATTATTTTCCATTATTTTTTCAAATAATTTTTCATCGTCATTAGTATCCGTTGCTCCATAATAAACAGTTTTTATTCTTGCATTTACAATTGCCCCAGCACACATTGGACATGGCTTTAAGGTTACATACATTTCGCAATCATCAAGTCGCCATGATTTAAGTTTTTTGCACGCCTTTATTATTGCGTCAACTTCTGCATGCAGTATTGCATTTTGAGTTTTTTCTCGTTTGTTATAACCTTTTGCAATAACCTTATTATTTTTTATTATTACTGCACCAATTGGAACTTCGTCTTTTTTATATGCTTTTTTTGCCATTTCTAGTGCTAAATTCATAAATTCATTTTCCATAACACTATGCTAATATAAAACAAAAAAATAGTCAAATTTTACCTTGACTATTTTAAATTTATTTATGATATGACACATTATTTAAAATTGTAAAAGCCCTATATATTTGTTCTAATGCCATAACTCTAAAAAGTCTGTGTGGAAATGTCATTGCACTTAAACTTATTTTTTTGCTTGCATTTTGTTTTAAAAAATCTGACACCCCATAACTGCCACCAATAACTAAATTTAGTTCGCTGTTTGTTTGAAAATATTTTTCAATAAACTCGGCAAATTTTTCACTTGAAAGACTTTCACCTTTAACATCAAACAAAACAACACTTGATGCATTTATTTTATTTAGAATTTCTTTTGTTTCGCTTTCTATTATTAAATTTATATTATTTAATTCATTTTTTTCTTTTATTTCTATTATGTTTATGTTTGCAAATCGTGAAATTCTTTTTTGATATTCTTCGCACATCGACAAATATTCTTTATCTTTTAAATTTCCAACACAATATAAGTTTACTTTATACATTATAAAATTCCCCAAATAAATGTAAATATTGTTATAACAATGCTCATAAACAAATTGATATACAAAAATATATTATCTTTAAATGTTGGCTTATATCGTGAGCCACCTAAAAGCGATAGATTTTTAAAATTTACATTAAAAATCTTTTTAGACCCTAATGTGTGCTGAGTAAATTCAACATTGTCGTTTTGATTGTTTTCTTCTTCAACCAAATCTCCCATAATTTCTTTTCTAAGTTCGGTTTTCATCATTTCATTTGCAAGTTTTGTTAGTTTTTCCACTCTTGTTTGTTTAAACAGTTGAAGTGTTAAAAATATAAGCAAAAAGATTATTGTCATAATTAATGCAAAAATTAAAAGAATAGAAACAAAAGCATTTCCAGTTGCAAGAGAGTTTAAAAAGTTATTTATTGCTGTTCCTATTGGCAAACCATTAAATATTGAAAATCCCATTAATGTACTTACTGCATTATTTGTAAAGTGCATAATCATTGTTGGGTAAATACTATCAGTTAAGAGTGCAACAAAGCCAAAGAAAAAGCCTATTATTGTTGCATAAAAGAATTGGTCAATGTTAAGGTGCATAAGTCCAAACAAAAGTCCACTTAAAAGAATTGCCTTTTTTGCACCCATTTTTTTGTAACTATTAAGAATCATTCCTCTGTTTGCAACTTCTTCACAAATTCCCGGAAGAACTGCCGTAAATAAAAGTTCCAAAATTAAAAGCCATACTGGATATGATTGCATAACAGAACTTGATACTTTTTCATACCCCAAAAGTTTTAAAATAGCAGAAAAAAATGTTGCGACAAAAATTGTTGCAAAATAAACTAAAACTCCAATCAAAATAGAAAGCAAAATTGCCTTAAAATTGATTTTATGAAAACCATACATGTTTAATGTTTGTTTTAATTTTTGTTTTCTTAAAAAAGAGAACAAAAACAGCGACAAACAAAGCATTAGTCCAACTTGTATAACAAAATTAAGAACATATCCAACAACACTACTAAGCGAAAAAGTTGCTGATATTATTCTTATAACAATAAAAAAACTAAGTATTAAAAAATACACAAAATTACTATCAAAAATTTCACTTCTTTTCTTAAACATAACTTCCCTTTATCTATTCTATGCACTAAATCCCGAAATTAAATCTATAAGCCAAATAAAAATTGCAACAAACACACCTGCCCATAAAAATGTATTGTGTTTTACATATACATTTGTGTTAGATTTTGGTAAATCTTCTATTATATTATCACTTTTTGTTTGAAAATATGAAACTTTTTTTTGTTTTTTCATTAATAATTTTATAATAACTGCAATTAAAAGTATGGCTGTTATACAATAAACAATTGCAAAAATTGCCGATTTATATGACAAAACAAAACTTGCTTGTTGTATATTTTTTACTGTTGATATATATGTTACAACAATAACTATTGCATTGTTTAAAAAATGAATTATCATTGGATAAATTATATTGTTTGTTTTAAGCATAACAAACGCAAGAATTGTTCCAACTATAAACGGATATATTGTTTGTTCAACATTTAAGTGCATAAGTGAAAACAAAATTGCACTGCCAAAAATTGCCCACCATTTGTTATAGTCTTTTAAGCCATTAAATATAACTCCCCTAAACAACAATTCTTCAAAAATCGCAGGCAAAACTGCCATTGCAAAAAGCATTGCCAAACACACTCCAAAGTTATCTATTGTAATTGGTAAATCACTTTGTATTTTAAACCCAAGTTCGCTTAGTATTGCATCAAACAAATTTACAACATTTGTAAAACCAAATGTACAAATAAACGCCAAAAAAACACATAAAACAATGTTTAAAAAACTGACTTTACTTTTTATATTTAATGATTTTACCCAATTTATTTTTGCCTTTTTGTTGTATATAAAAAACAAACTACTAAAAGCAATTGGAGAAATAAAAAGTGAAAAATATAAAAACACTGTATTATTTGACAAATTATTTAAATTTGCACCACAAATTGTTGCGATTACTGTTGCAAGTAACATATATACTATGCTCACAAGTGATGGAGCGACTATTGCTCCCAAAAAGCAAATACCTGAATCGTATTTATTGTATTTTATTCTTTTGTCCATGACTTATATTATACATATAAAATTGAAAATAACAACTATTTAAAAATAAAATCGCAGTATTGCGATTTTATTTACTTATACTTTTATCTTTGCGACATATTACATCTTGTTTCAATTATTTCATCATTTCTTAAAACTTTAACTATTACACTATCCCCATTTTTATATTTATAGAGTGCCAGTCTTAAATCCAAAACAGAATTTATTTTTTCGCCGTTTATTTCAAGAATAATATCTCCCTTAATAAAACAATCTTTGCAAAGGGATTCTTCGTCAACACTTGCAACAAACACACCTTGGTTTGTGCTAACCTTTTCTCCTTTAAACTTTGCAACTTCGTTGTCAAGTGCAAATATTCCCATATAAGAAGGTTTCCAATTATTACTTACAGAAAGTTTTTCTATTGCAGTCTTGCCAACACTTATAGGAATTGCAAACCCTATTCCTTCTGCTTCGCTTGCCTTTAATGTGTTTATTCCAACGACTTCGCCTTTTAAGTTTATTATCGGTCCACCACTATTGCCCGGATTTATACTTGCATCGTGTTGGATTAAATTTTGCATATACGAAATTGTGCCGTTTTCATTTTCTACTTGCAATGTTCTATTTAGTGCCGAAATTATGCCCTTTGTTACGGTGTGTTTAAAATCTAATGTGAGTGGTGTTCCTATTGCCAAAACATCTTGCCCAACCTTCACTTTTTCTTCACTGCAAACAAGATATGGAAGTGCAGTTTCTGATTTTATCACTGCAAGATCTTGCGAACTATCTTGCCATATTATTTGTGCTGATGATTTTGTTTGATTTGCAAAATATACGATAACACTTTTTGCTCCATCTATAACGTGTTGATTTGTTAGTATATATCCATTATCTGCAATTGCGACACCACTGCCTATTGCATAACCACCTGTTATATTTGATTGTATTCCAACAACTGCACTTTTAACCTGCTCAACAACACTAACTGTATCCATTTCGCTACTAAGAGCAATTTGCCTTGGCGTCATGTCTATATTTTCTGCAAAATATGTGTCGGTATTATTAATTAAATTGCAACCACAACAAAACAATGTAACTAAAACAAATAAAAAAACAACTGCTTTTTTCATAATTCTCCTTTGCAGTTGTTTAGTTTAATTTAAAAATTGCACTCGGATAGATGCTGGCAACAGAAATTTTTATATTTTCGCCTTCTATTATTCCCTTTGTTTTAAGATAACTACAAACCGTGTTATATGCAAGACTTTCGGTATTATTGTGCCTTGATAAGTGTGAAAGCATAATTTGTTTTGTTCCTGTTTTTGCAAGGTATTCCGCTGCTTGAGCACAAGCGATATTTGACAAGTGCCCATTTTTTCCAAGTATTCGCGTCTTTAATGATGCTGAATAATTTGGATTATTTTTTAACATCTGTTCATCGTGATTTGATTCTAAATAAACTAGCGAACTGCCACTTATTTTATTTAAGATTACATTTGTAGTATGTCCCAAATCTGTTATAATACTAATTTTTTTTTGCCCACACGAAAAAATAAAACCCGTGCAATGAACAGAGTCATGTGGAAGTGTTACATTGTCTATAACTAAATCTTTAATATTAAAAGCAAAATCGCCAAAGGCATACATTTGCATTGCTGGAAGTTTTTTCATTTTTGCATACACAGCGCCCATACCTTTTTCATGAACATATACTTTTGTTTTATACTTTGATGCAAAAACATCTAGTCCTTTTATATGGTCGCTATGCTCATGAGTGATTAAAATTGCATCAATTTCTTGTGGCTGTACATTTAAAAGTTGAAGTCTTTTGCATGTTTCTGCACACGACAAGCCAATATCCACTAAAATTTTTGTGTTGTCTGTTTCTAAATATGTAAGGTTTCCGTCGCTTCCAGAAGATAGATTACAAACTCTCATTACTGTGCAACGACCTTAACTGTAAATTTTGCATACACACCCTCATATAATTTTACTCTTAAATTATAGTTGCCTGCAAATTTTATTGGTTCTTTTAGTTCTATTTTTCTTTTGTCAACTTCTAAATTGATTGCCTTAAAACCTTCTGCTATTTCTTTTGATGTTACTGCACCAAAGATTTTTCCATTTTCGCCACACTTAATTTTTACAATAATTTCTTTGCCTTCTATTTGTTTTGCTTTTTCTTGTGCTCTTAAATATTCTTGTTCTTTATGATAGTTTTGAGCAACTTTTTTGTTTATATTGTCATTCATATTAGAATTGTTGGCAATAACTGCAAAACCATTTTTAATTAGATAGTTTTTACCATAACCATCAGCAACGTCTTTTACATCGCCTTTTTTTCCAATATTTTTTACATCTTTTAATAAAATTACTTTCATTATTACTCCTTATAACACAATTTTGTGTATGGTGTGAGAAGCGTTTGCTCGCAAACAAATTGCTTTGCAATTAAAAATTTGATATACAAATTTTGCTTCTCACACCCATTTTAGTTTAAATATAACACATTAGTCAATAATAATAACAAAAAAAGAAAAAAGGAGAACTCAATGGACATAATTTGTAGAGAGCGAAGTTGTGTTTATAACAAAGGATTTTCGTGCACATCAAAACAAATTTTAATTGGTGATAAAATAAATTGCACATACTATCAAAAAAACGATAATCTTAAAAATATACCCGATACATCACGACACATATTTGGAGAAAATCCACCAAAATATCACGCACACCGTGAATCAAAAAAAGGTTGTATTCATTGCCAGGCTGATTGTTTGTTTAAAAGTGAGCAAACTTGCGAAGCAAATGGAATAACAATAAACTGCATAAAAAATATGCCTCTTTGTGCAACATATTTTAAAAAATAAAAAAATCTTGCCTTTTAGCAAGATTTTTTGTTATTCATTTACAACTTTTTTATTTTCATTTTGTTGTTTATTTTCTTCATCTCTTATTATTATTGGTTTTGCATTTTCTGTAATGACATCTTCACCAACTATAATTTTTGTTATTTTAGGGTCATTAGGAGCACTGTACATAAGGTCTAGCATATGCTCTTCCATAATTGTTCTAAGTCCCCTTGCACCTGTTTTTAATTCCATTGCTTTTTTTGCAACGGCTCTTATTGCTTCTGGTTTTATTTCAAGTTTAATGTTTTCTATATCAAACAATTTTTCGTATTGTTTTATTATTGCATTTTTTGGCTTTGTCATTATTTCAACAAGTGCTTTTTCGTTTAAGTCATTTAACCCAACAACAACAGGTAGTCTTCCAACAAATTCTGGAATTAAACCATATTTAATTAAGTCATGTGGTTGAAGTTGTTTTATTAGTTTTGTTGCATTGCCATCAAATTTTTCTACTTTTGCATTAAAACCAAGTGATGTTTGATTTACTCTGCTTTCAACAACTTTATCAAGTCCAACAAATGCACCACCACAAATAAACAAAATGTTTGTTGTGTCTATTTGCAAATTTTCTTGTTGTGGATGTTTTCTGCCACCTTGTGGTGGAACTGATGCGATTGTGCTTTCTAAAATTTTTAGAAGTGCTTGTTGTACACCTTCGCCAGAAACATCACGAGTTATTGAAACATTTTCGCCTTTTTTTGCAATTTTATCTATTTCATCAACATAAATAATGCCTCTTTCTGCCTTTTTTATATCATAATCGGCATTTTGAATTAGTTTTAACAAAATATTTTCAACATCTTCACCAACATATCCTGCTTGTGTTAGAGTTGTTGCATCTGCTGTTGCAAAAGGAACTTTTAATATTTTTGCGAGTGTTTTTGCAAGAAGCGTTTTTCCACAACCCGTTGGACCAACCATTAAAATATTAGATTTATCAAGTTCAATAAAATTGGTATCTTTTGACTTTGCTTTTTCTTCGGTGTTGTAGTTAATTCTTTTGTAGTGATTATAAACAGCAACAGACAAAACTTTTTTTGCTTCATCTTGCCCAACAATATATTCGTCAAGTTGTTCTTTTATTTGTTGTGGAGTTGGAAGGTCAATATGTTCATCTGCACTAATTATTGAAGTCTCTTTAATGATGTCTTTGCAAATTTCAACACATTCATCGCAAATGTAACAATCACCTGTTGGATTTGCAATAAGTTTTTTTGCAACTCGTTGTGATTTCCCACAAAAAGAACATACCATTTCTTCGTTATCTTTCATAATCTCTCCTTATTAGTCGTTTCTTTTCACAAAAATTTTATCTACAATTCCATATTCTTGTGCTTCACTTGCTTCCATATAGTAATCTCTATCTGTGTCTTGTTCTATTTTTTCAAGTGGTTGACCCGTTTTTTCACTTAAAATTTTGTTCATTTTTTGCTTTATTTTTAAAATTTGTTTTGCTCTGATTTGAATATCGCTAGCTTGACCTTGTGCTCCACCAAGTGGTTGATGAATCATAATCTCGCTATTTGGAAGTGCAAACCTTTTGCCTTTTGTTCCACTTGCAAGCAAGAATGCACCCATAGAAGCAGCAAGTCCAACGCAAATTGTGCTAACATCACACTTAATATAGTTCATTGTGTCATAAATTGCCATTCCAGCAGTAACAGAACCACCCGGACTATTTATATAAACTGCTATATCTTTATCAGGATTTTTGCCTTCAAGATAGATTAATTGCGCAACGACACTGTTTGCAACATCGTCAGTTATTTCTCCTGATATAAACACAATTCTGTCTTCAAGAAGTCTTGAATATATATCGTATGACCTTTCTCCTTTGCTCGTTTGGTCTACAACCATTGGTATAAGCATATAAAGTATCTCCTTTTTAAAATAAAATTATGCTAATGTGTTATTTTCTGTGAGTAGTGTTAGAAGTTTATTCATAAGAATGTCATTTTGATAGTAGGCTATATTTCTATCTCCCAAACTCTTTTTATAATCTTCTAAACTCTTGTTATATTTATCGGCTGTTTCTTTAAGTTTTGCATCAAGTTCTTCTTCTGTTACTTCTAGTTTTTCTTGTTTAACTATCGCTTCCAAAACAAGTCTTGTTTTTACAACTTCTTTTGCTTGTTCTCTTCTTTCATCTCTTAGTTGCTGTATTGTCATATTAACTTGTTTTAAGTAATCTTCAAGTTTATATCCTTGATAACTAAGTCTCATTTTAAAATCGTCAACAAACATGTCTAGTTGTTTTTCTACCAAAACTTGTGGGATTTCAACTTCGCTTGATTTTACAATTGTTTCTATAATATTGTTGTCATCTTCTCTTTTAAGTCTTGCTTCTAGATTTTCTTGAAGATGTTTTCTTATGTCTTTTTTATAGTCTTCAAGTGTTTCAAATTCTGACACATTTGATGCAAATTCATCGTCAAGTTCTGGAAGTTGTTTTTCTTCAACTTTGTTTAATGTAACTTTAAATGTTGCATCTTTGCCTTTTAGTTCATCACTAAAATATTCATCAGGGAATTTTACATTAACATCTTTTGTTTCGCCTTTTTTCATTCCAATAACTTGGTCTTCAAAGCCTTCAATAAATGTTTTTGAACCAAGTTTTAAACGATAGTTTTCTGCCTTTCCGCCTTCAAATTCTTTTCCGTTTACATAGCCAACAAAATCTATAACAGCATAGTCGCCGTCTTTTGCCTGGCGTTCTACTTCAACATACCTTGCTTGACGTTCTCTTGCTTGATTTAGTTCTTTTTCAACTTGTTCGTCTGTAACTTCGCCTTTTGCCTTGTTTATTGTTAAACCTTTATATGCACCAAGTTTAACATCTGGCATACACTGTACTTCTGCTATGATAACAATTCCGTTGTCATCAAATTTGTCTATTCTTATTTCTGGATTGTCAATTGGTTCGATATCTTTTTCATTCATAAGTGCATTTGAATATTCATGTGAAAACAAATGGTCAATTGCGTCATCATAAAAAACTGTTGAACCGTAATTTTTTTCAATTATTGCTCTTGGTGCTTTGCCTTTTCTAAATCCTTCAATATTAAATTTGTTCTTGTTTTCTTCATAAGCATGGTTTACATAACTCTCCCATTCTTCCTTTGAAGCACTTATTGTGATTTGGTATTTGTTTTTATCTAATTTTTTTGCTGTGTACATTTATTAAATTTCTCCTTTTTAAAAAACAACTGATTATAGCATATTTAAAAAAAATATCAAACAATTTTTAAATTACTAAATGTAATATATTAGCAAAATTTAAAAAGTATTAAATGCACCTTTAATAATATAACACTTTACAAAATTTAAAAACGCTTTATAAATGTCTAACTTTGTTAGTTTTTATATAATAAAAGCACCATGTTATTTATGTTTACCACTAAATAAAAAAACACCGCTTTGCGATGTTTTAATGGTTTAATATTGCTTTTATTATAATTACCTTAAAATAACTAAAAGAACAACTACAACAGCAGATACGCAATAAGCAACCCACCACCATACATTTCTCTTATTTTTGATATAATAAAATGCATATACCAATGTAACTATGTATGCAATACATTCACCAACCATTTGAATTGCTGAAACTGCTGATGGATTTACATTAAATAATCCTAAAATTTTTGAAAGTAATAATGCAAATGCAACAAGGCACAAACCAATGAATGCAAGCATGTTCATAAAACGCTTCATCTCTTTCTCCTTTTAACTCATATATTATATTGCATAAATAACATATTTGCAACTATTTTTTTAATTATCAAGTTTATTTAAAACTTTTTGAAAATAATCTGGAAGTGGACAAGTAAAGGATAATCTTTCATTAGTTGTTGGTTGCGTAAACTCTATTTTATATGCGTGAAGTAGTTGTCCGTTTAATTTAAATTTACATTTATTTCCATAAACATCATCACCAACAATGCTATGTCCAATATATTTTGCATGTACCCTTATTTGATGAGTCCTTCCCGTTTGTAAAACAAACTCAACAAATGTATAATCGCCGTATCTTTTTAATACTTTATAATTTGTTATTGCTCTTTTCCCTTCATTTTCACCACAAACAGCCATTTGTTTTCTGTCTTTTTTGCTTCTTGCTATGTTGGTAACAATCTCTCCTTCATCATCTTTAAAATTGCCGTTGCAAAGTGCAATATAGTGTCTATGACAAGATTTTGTTTCTATTTGTTTTGCCAAACTAACATGAGCTTTGTCGTTTTTGGCAACAATTAAAAGTCCTGATGTATTTTTATCAAGTCTATGAACAATGCCCGGTCTAATGACTCCGTTTATTCCACTTAAATTTTTTAAATGAAACAAAAGAGCATTAACAAGCGTTCCATTTTCGTTACCGTTTGCGGGATGAACAACAAGCCCTTGTGGTTTGTTGATAACAGCTAAATCGTCATCTTCATAAACAATATCTATGTCTATATTTTCCGGTTTTACATCTAGCGTTTTTACTTCGTAATCTAAAATACAAATGTCGTCATCAAGTTTTAATTTAGTTCCACTTTTAACCTTTTTATCATTTACCAAAACATTGCCGTTTTCTATCATATTTTTAATGTGAGAGCGCGTAAAATCACTAAAAAAAGTGGACAAAAAAACATCTAATCTTTGTCCAATATTTTTTAAGTCAACTTTTATATGCTTATTTTCCATTTACTCACCTTTTGTTTTTTTTAGATTTAAAAAGGTCATCAAAAAATATTAAATATACAATAAATAAAATTACTCCAACAGTTAAGCATGCATCAGCTATGTTAAAATTGAAACTAAAAAAACTGAATTTTATGAAATCTCTAACATATCCTAAAAAAATTCTATCAATTAAATTGCCTATTGCTCCACCCAAAATTAAGCCAAACGAAACACTATATAAAATTGTTTTTTTTGCTTTAAAAAAATTGTATACAAGCAAAACTAAAATCATAACGCATGATACCACAATAAGCATTACAGTTTGCCCTGAAAAAATACCATAAGCAGCACCTGTGTTATGTGTTGATGAAAACCAAAAAAAACCTTCAATAATTGTAATATCAAAGCCGTCAGTTATAACTTTTAAAATTTGGTCCCAAAACAAAACAATAAGCGCAACACAAGTCGCAACTAAACCATATCTGTATTTATAAACTTTTGGTCTTTCTAAAAATTTCATATATTTTAATATATCATTTATTTTAAATTTGGACAAAAGAAAAATGTTTTTTCGGCTATTTTTTTTATTTTACCATCAAGTACATAAATTGCCCCTGATAAAAAATCTAGTGCTCTTATATATTCATTATCACTAAAATTTTTTAAATCTATTGTAATCGCTTCACCAGTTTTTAATATATCAACTAAGTTTTGAACATCTTGTTGATTAATAGGCGTAAAAATTTTAGGCTCTGATTTTATTGTGCTTAAATCAACTTCAAGTCCAGCATTTTGATATGCCGAACTCAATTTTTCTTCCTTTTGTTTTTGTGGTTTTTCTTTTTTTTCGCCTTCAAAGCCCAAACCTCTTAATAGTCCATTTAAAAAACCCATTACTTTTTTCTCCAATAATATTTTACTTAAAAAGCATATCATTATAATTAGAGCAAGTCAACCAAAAAAAAATTAAAAATGTTTTAAAATAACAGCATATAAAAATTATTTTAAAGTATCACAATAAACTATTAATTAAATACCATTTAAAACAAAAAAAAACCAATTTACATTATTTGCTAAAATATAAATTGATTCTTTTACAAACATAAACATCAAACAAAACAAATACAATTTTTAAAATATAAAATACAAAAAGGTAAAAACACAAATTGTCAAACATTATAAAAAACTATCTTTTTAATTTTTCAAATTTTCCTAGTTCAACATCAGGCTTAACATTGGGGCCATGATAATCACTTCCACAAGATTCCATCAGATTATATTTTTTTAAAAAAAAAAAAAAAATAGTTAAATCATCATTAATATTGCTTGTATGTTGAGTTTCTAATCCTTTTAATCCATGATTTTTTAAAAATTTCACAAGTTTTTCAATGTCGTCATAATTTAAATTATATTCTTCCATTATCTCTCTTGGATGTGCCAATGTAACTATACAATTTTTATTTTTTAAAAGATTTAAAACTTTGACAGCATCTAATTTTAAATTTTCACTTTTTAAATCTCTCATTTTTTTATAATATTCTTCTCTATCATAGTTGCCATATTCACATAATAATTTATACAAATGAGGTTTACCGACAGAGTTTGTTGTTTTTAATAAATATGAAATTTTTTGCTTGTTTATATCAATATTATAACTTTTTTTAATTAACTGTACCATTAAATTTATTTTTTTTAATCGAAGTGAAGATATTTTTTTTACTATTTTTAATATATCTTTATCGTCAAAATCAAAATCTCTTACAAGTAAATGCACATTTATTCCATTAAACAACTCTTTTACTCTGCATGACAATTCTACACCACTATGAAAAATAATATTTAATTTATTTTTTGTCACAATGTCAAAAACTTTTTTACTGCCTTCAATGGTATCATGGTCACATATGGCAAACTCAGTAATTCCTTTTTGTAAAATTTTATCTAAAATCTCGTTTTCATCATATTCGCCATCAGAATATTTTGTATGAATATGTAAATCTTTCATAAAAATTTCATCCTTTGCTCCATAATATCACATTAAAAAAATCTTTTCAAGATTTTACTTAGCAATACAAATTAAAACTATTTCAGTTGCATACAACGGGCCACCGTAATAACGCAAATAAAATTTATAATTTTTGTTATAACCTGAAATTATCTTGGGAATTTCAATCAAGTCACTATTATTATGATAAATTGAAATTAAAAGATTAGGTGTTTCGTTTGTTATATGATTTTTGCAACCTTTAAGCGCTTTTTTTTCGCCACCTTCTATGTCCATTTTTATTGTTGTTATCTTTTCTTTAATATCATTATCTAAACTTACGCATTTAACTTCAATGTTTCCACTATCTGAAACTTGATTGGCTGAACTTGAATAATCGTTTTCGTTTAAAAAAATAGTGCCATTAACATCACTAACTGCATAATTTTTAAAAATAATGTTGTTAAATTTTTCTAAATTTTTTCTTGCTAAAAACAATGATTTTTCTGTAATTTCATAACAATAAATTTTTTTATAACAATCTTTTCTGTATGAATTTATAAAATCTAATGTTGTATCTCCAACATATGCTCCAACATCAACAAAAACTTCATTTTGTTGTAGTTTTAAAATATCTAAATCAAAATAATGCTTAAAAATATCATTTGTAACTTTTCCTAAATTATAAAAATCAAAATTGTAATAATTATTTAAAATTGAATATAAAATAAATTTTGATTTATAATCTGCAAGATTTTCATACAACCAAACAAAATCTTCACAATTATTTTTAAAAACCTTTGCTTTATCTAGGTATATATCAAATACACCATTTTTTATATCTATTCTTCCCCAATACCCAAATTTATTTAAAAAATCTTCAAAAGATTTCTGAGTAACAATAGGTAAAGCCAAAAACTTTTTAACCATATTATCGTATAAAAATGTTATATCTTTTTGTCTAAATTCATTAATAAGACTATAAAAATTATTATCAATGTAGTTCATATTTATTATATTATTCAACTAAACAAATTTGTGGCACAAAAAACACGATATTATCGTGTTTTTATATTAAAAAATTAGGCAACAAAATCAACATTATAAACAACTCTTACAAATAATTGTTTTACAACATCGCCAATGTCATCTAAAAAAATATTGTGCAATATTTAAAAATTTAATGCTTATTAGGTGAAGTCAAATAACAAAAAAGAGCCACAAGTTTGAGGCTCGGCGAAGTCGTCAAAACTGTCGCTTTTATCTTCAATTTGCTTTCGCAAATTTTTTGTTTTACGCTCCGTTTTTCCTCTCCCCAAAAAGTTTTCGCTAATACTTTTTGGGGTCCCCCCTCCACTCGCAGGAGTTTGCTTTCGCAAACTAATTGGCAAAGTTGCCAGAAACAAAGAAATTGTGAAATTTTAAAAAATTTAATATATATTAAGCGTAGTCAAATAACAAAAAAAACCATTATAGCGAGGCTCGCACAATGGACACTCGCAGGAGTGTAGTTATTTACTTTAAAAATAGATTATATTTTTTTTAAATTATTGATAAATTGAAATAACAAAAAAAGAGCCATTAAGCAAGGCTCGTGTGGTTTGCTCACGAAGGAGTGTAGTTACCTACATGACTTTGTGAGCAAGCCACACAGTAAACGCAGTATTGTGTGTTTTTAAATTTTGTTATATTTATTCAGTGGAGCCAAATAACAAAAAAAGAGCCACAAGAACAAGGCTCGGGTGGTTTGCTCACGAAGGAGTGTAGTCTCCTACATGACTTTGTGAGCAAGCCACACAGTAAACGCAGTTATTGTGAGCTCTTTTTTTGTTATTTTTAGCCTTGGTAAATAATAAGACTAACAAAATACAAAACTATGCAAACAGCAATAATACAAATAAGTGTCAATGTTGCACGAGAAAGTCTAACATTTTTTGATTCGCCTTTGTTTTGTGCATAATAACTTTCTTGTACATGACCAGTTAATGCACTTGTTGCATCGTCATTTGAATTAGATTGCATCAAAATTGCAACTGTCATACAAATTGCACAAAGTGCCATTATGCAAACAAGAACAATTCTTATTATTGGAAATGATGCAGCAACCCAATCTGGTGCGAGTGCTAAAACTTGTGATAATATATTTTTCATTTTAACTCCTTAAAAACTATAAATACTTAAAAATATTAAAATACCTGAACAAATAATAAATAACAAAATATTTACAATATTTAATTTAAGTTTATCACCTTTGCCTAACTTTTTTACAAAATTTATAATAATTAGAATATCTAAAATTGTAAATAATCCAATTAGAGCAATTTTTAAAATGGGGTCTAGTTGTGAAACAAAAGTAATAATATTGTTTATAAATTCTTCCACATTACCCTCCTTATATATACAACTCATGATAACATTAAAAATTGTAAAAGTCAAGGCACATGTTGATACTAAAACATTGTAATAATCTTCTAAAAATAAGTCAAATCATTTTTTAAAAAAATTATTTTGTATTATAATATTTTTATGAATGAAATAATTGATGTAATAGAAAACTATATAAAAAAACAATTTAAAATATCTAATGTAACAGACACACAAACACAAACCAAAATTTTGGATAGAATAAAAAAACAATACATCAATAAAGATATAGATTTTAAATCAAAAATAAAATTCAAAAGAATAATATCTCTTGGTAAAAAAAGAAGTGTTGCGTATTTTGTAGATAAATTTTGTTTGGAATATTATTTAATTAAATATTTTGTGCACGATATAAAAGATATGCAAAATAAAGGCTTAGCTAATATGAAAGTTCCTACACAAAAAATTTTAAATTATTTAGACAAATCAATAAAGAACGATAACTTTACAATAATAAGATTTGATTTTAAAAATTATTACAATAATCTTTCTAGCGAATATATCTACGAAAAATTTATAAAACATTTTAAACTTACAAGTGAAGAACGATATTTCCTTGAAGAATATGTTAAACAAGTTCCTTATTGTTTTGCAGGTCTTGGCACAAGTAATTATTTTGCTGAAATTATGGATAGTTACATAGAAGAGCAACTTGAAATTGCATTTAATAAAATTGGGAATGCAGTATGTTTTCATTATGGGGATGATTTCAACATATTCATAGATAAAAAATTAAATAAAGATTTTTCTTTAAACTTAATTCAATTTAAATTACATGATATATTTCATGACAAAAACATTGCTTCAAATGTATTTAATAAAGAAAAAATACATACTAGTGGTGATAAATTTACACTATTAACCAATGATGATTTACCAATTACATTTAATTTTTTAGGTTATGAATACCTAATTTTTAAAAAAGACGATAAAATTGACTTCACTTATGGAACGGTTGACTACACAATAAATAAATATAAACAAAATTTAAAAAATGTTTTAAGTGAATACAAAAACAATGTAGAAGCACAAAGAATTATTGTAATTATGCAAACACATAAAATTTCATATCCAAATCCTTCGCTTTTTAATGATGATAAAAATATATCTCCTAGATTTAATGAACAAATAAAATGTTTAAAGTTTAAACCAAATAAATTGAACGAAAAAACGGTATATTTTTTAAAAAATGTTATTTTTGATACATATAAAGAATTAAATTTAAATTTGCCATATTTTTTAAAAGATAAAAACATAAATTGTAAATACAACCTATACAACAACCTTATAAAAGGAAACTTTTTATTTTTTGATAAACATAAAGGAATAGATAAATCAAAACTAATAAAAATGCTTAAACCTTTTAAACTTGCAAAAGATTTAAACAATTTGTCTTATAACGAACTTGCAATAAATTTAACACAAAAAACAAAAATAAACTATTAAAAAAACGGAACACCAAAGTTCCGTTTTTTTAATACCTCATTAGATTAAATCTTTAAAACAAGATATTATTGTTGTAAATTTGATAAAAATCAAATTTGTTCCGAATATTTCTATTCTCATAGTGAGTATATTACAAAGTTATAAATATGTCAAACATAAAAAGGCGAGATAAACTCGCCTTTTTATGTTTTATATTGATTATGTATTAAATTTTTTATGTTGTTAGTCGAATTTTTGTTCTTTAATTTTCATATCAATATAATCTTTAAATGTTTTGCAATTTGCAAAGTGCTTAATACCAGCAATTAAGATGTGGTCTGGATATTCTTTTAATCTCATTCCTTCTATCCATTCTTGACTTATACCCTCTAAGAGTGTTAAATTCTTGCATTCTTTAACTTCATCTTTAACATATTTCATGTTTTCAACTTTATACATGTTGTTAAATGGTGTTGATGTTAGTATTCCACTTGCATAAACATTCATGTGATATTTTGTTAAGATGTTTGTGTATTCAACTTTCTTGTTTATAACTTTTTTAGAAACAATAGTTACAATACTACCATCGTATTTTACAACTCTTGTTCCAATTGGACAGCCCCATGATTCATTTGAACAAATTGGGCAGAAGAATTGCTTGTCATAATTAAATACCGCGTGGTCTCCAACAACTTTAAGTTTTGAACCATCACTAAATGTTATTAAAGTGTATTTGTCTGCAACTTCTTCTTTTTGAATCCAAAGAGGATTTGCAAAATCAAAACAACCTTTGTCAAAATTCCAAACAAGAAGTTTATCTTTGTAAGTGAGTTTCTTTGCTTTCTTTCTTCTTAGTTTCTTCTTTTTATCATCCCAAATTATTATATATGTATCGGTTGTAAAACAAGAACTAAATACATAACCATCAGTTTTTTTAGATAGATAATCATTCATATTATAGCCATAACCTCCAACATATATATTAGAACTTTTTAATGTATGTGTTCCACTAAATATATAATCTGTATCATTTGTCAAATTGTCGTTAAAAGTTATTCTGACAAGTTCAGTTGGATCATAATCATCACCCAATACAATAGCATATGCCTTAGAACCCATATTATTTCTTACAAAAATCCCAACAAAATAGTTTCCAGCTCCATCTGATCCTTTACCAACTATAGTAGGACTTCCTGATATTTGTAAGTTTCTACCATAATTAAGATTTATTGCATAGTCATTATCTGTTTGTGTTTGAATTGTTCCACCTGATATTTTCAACATAGAAGCAGCTGTGCCTGCAACATATATAGCATTTCCTGGAGTATTTAATGTCCCCCCACTAATTGTTGCCGTACCACTTGATAAGTATATTATATCACCGTAAGTAGTGCTATATGGTTGATCTGGTTTCTTTCCATTTCCACTAAATGAACCATTACTTATCGACAATGTACCGCCAGCCACATAAAATACACCTCCTTTATCAGCATAATTATTTGTAAATGTTCCACCTTCCACAGTAAGAGATGTGTTACTAGGAAGATATACAACACCACCATAAGCATAAGAATTACTTGTTGCTGTTGTGTAATTACCATTAAATGTTCCACTTGAAATTGTAATGTCTGTGTATGCTGGATAAATAACTGCACCTTGTGCACCTTGATTTGATGCTCTGTTGCTTAAAAATTGTGCACCTGATATGGTTATAGAAACTTTGTAATTTCTTGCGCCTGTTGTATAGCCTGTTGAATTTATAACAGCACCATTTGAAGTTTGTAGATAAAAATTTTGGAATGTTACATATGAACCAAGTGTCAAATTCGAAATTTTAGAAGTTGTTCTTGTAATATTGATTGCTGTTTTTGTTAATTTAGTTCCATGCATAGTATTACTACCATCAAAAATAATCATTTTACCACTAGTTCCAATTTTTACATCACCAGATGTTATATTGAAAATTGCAAAACTTCCAGCACTTCTTGTTATTGTTGAAGCATTTTGAGCCACAATAGTCAAATCTTTTGCAATATCCATTGTTGAAGTAACTTCAATATTTTGAGCTATAATTTCAACGGTTTGTCCACTTAATGCAGCACTTACTGCACTTTCAAGAGTTGAATAATATGTCGTGCCGATTCGTGCTTCACCATTGATTTTAGTCAAAGTTACTCCACCATCATTTGTATTAGTAATTGTTGTGTAAGGACCTAAGTTATTAGTTAAATCATAGAATGATCCTGATGGCAATGCAATTGTTACACCACTTGCAATAGTATAAGGAGTTTTTATTTCTATTAGAGAATCACAATCAGAAAGCATAGAACTAACTGTTGTGTTTGTTTGGATAGTGAAAAATCTAATATCTAACGCACTGAGTTTTCTACACAACGCAAACATTTTAGTCATATCCCTTACATTTGTAGTCAAGAAATTTGCCCCAAATCTAATAGATGTTAATTTGCTACAACCACTAAACATACCAGACATATCTGTTACTTTTGTAGTATTAAAATTAGTTAAATTTAATGTTGTTAAATTCATACATTCATTAAACATACCCGACATATTTCTTACTTTTGACGTATTAAAGTCGGTTAAATCAATATTTGTAAGAGCCCTGCAGCTGCTAAACATAGCAGACATATTTGTTACATTGTCTGTTACAAAAGATGAACCAAATGTAATAGATCTCAAACTAGTACACCCCATAAACATTCCTGACATACCTGTTACAATAGAAGTGTTAAAATTAGATAAATCTAATGTTGTAAGGTTTTCACAATTTCTAAATAACATATTCATATTTGTTACATTACTTGTAGATGAAGTAAATAATGCTAAATTTTGAAGTGATGTGCAACCATCAAACATTGAATTCATTACTTTAACATTACTTGTATCAAAATTTGCAAGATTTAAACTAGTTATTTGCCTACAACCATAAAATACTCCTGCCATGTTTGTAACCTTACTTGTATCAAAACTAGACAAATCAATTGATAAAAGTGAACGGCAATTGTTGAACATTTCATCCATTCTCTTTACATTATTGGTCTTAAAGTTTGAACCAAATGTTATATTTTTAAGTTCAGTGTCATCACTAAACATTCTTGTCATATTTTCAACATTATCAGTTGAAAAACTTGACAAATCTAATTCTGAAAAAGCACTACGTTCAAACATTCCATACATATTCTTAACTTTGCTTGTATCAAAATTTAAATCAAAATTTATAGTTTCTAGTTTATAATTTCCATAAAACATAAAAGTCATATCTGTAACATAACTTGTATCTAGGTTTGATATAAGCGTACCTAATGAATAAACATTATTTAATAAAGCAAATAATGATGAAGAATCTTGTGGTGCATAAATTTTATAAGGTGCGTAAAATGTTACAACAGTTTGATTTATATATGCCGTCAATCCGTAGCATGAAGTGTTTGATTGTGACCAAACAGTTGTACTTGTAACACTTGTTGTGCCAACTTGAATTTGTGTTCCACTCAATCCACTTGTTGAGTTTGTATAATTAATTTGTGTTATTGTACTAGTAAAACTAGTGCCTTTAACATCATTTATAAGTCTTTTCCAATTTTTGTTTAAGTAACTTACGTTTTGTCTCCAAATTGCATATAAAGTTATATTTGTTGTGTTTGTGTATGTATACGAAGTATTTGCGTATTTATAATTACCTTCCCAAGCAGATGTGCTTGTACTCCAACCAACAAATGTATAACCACTTCTTGTAAATGTGTCGCTTGGTTTTGTTGTAAATGTGGTTTGATATGGAACATTTTCTGTTTGATTTGCTCCTGTTCCACCATTTGCATTATAAGTAATTGTGTAAGCAACACCCGTTCTTGTGAAGTTTGCAGTTACTGTTGTGTTGGCAGAAATTGTGCCACTTGTTGAACTCCAAGAACTAAACGAATATGTATATTGTGAAGTGCTTGTTGTTGGTGTTGCAGTTACTTTTTCTGTTTTTGATTGGCGTGTTACAGTTAACACATTACTACTTGTTGTATAAGTTGAACCACTAATAACTTTTATGCTTGATGATGATACTGTTCCATAAGAAGTGTTATTACTATTTATAGTTAATGTATACACTACAACACTAGTTGATTTGTTTGAACTTGGTGTTGCATAGTTTGTTGAATCGCTGTTTATTGCTCTTACATAAATTGTTCTTGTGCCTGTTGTTGCTATTATTGTGCTCAAATAATTGACACCACTTGATGCACTAGTCCATGTTGAACCGTTTATACTAATTTGATATCCCGTTGCATTTGCAACATTATCCCATGTTACTATACCATCTTTGTTTACACTTAATGTTGTTGGTGCAGTAACTGTACCTTTGCTAATTGTAAAACTTACTGCTGGTGTTGTTGCGCCATTATAGTTTGTTGTTGCTGCAACAACTGCATACATATAGTATGTTCCCACATCTAAATATTTACTGCTTGTAACATTCGTCCATGGTTTCCCACCTGAATTTGAATTTGTGGTGTTATAGTAATATGTTACACTGCCATCTCCTGGATTTACTGTTATGCTTGGGTTAGATTTTGTTCCACCATATTCATAATCATTCATTGATACAGTTGGACTTATATTGGCTTTTTCAATTGTTAAGGTATGCACAGCACTTGCACTATTATAGTTTTGTGTTGCACTACATGTTACAGTGATTTTTATTGTTGTTCCTGCACTAATTGAGCCTAAATTTGACACTGTTACCGTTGTTCCACTTATTGACGCTTGTGCAGTTGCGTTGTTATCAGATACAGTCAATGTTCCACCATGATTTGATGTTACTGTAAATGTCTTGCTTGATGTTCCATATGTAATTGTAGATGATGTTGGATTTATTGTTATATAACCATTTGCTTTTGTTACCGTTAATGTTCCATTTTTGTATGATATTTGATAGTTAGATGTTACATTAGTTGAACCACTCATAACTGTGGCATTGCTTGGAACATTGTTTACTGTTCCAACATTTGTAATTGTTCCAGTTACTGTGCACGATGATATAGTATGACCTGACAATAGTCCTGATGATGTGAATGTGTTCTTTGTTAATGGAGTTCCATCATAAACTTTACTTGCACTGTCTGCTGTAATTGTTAAAGCCCTTTTGTTTACAGTTACAGTTATTTCTTCTGTTGTTGCAGATTGTGAATTATATGTGCTTGTTGCTTTTACTTTAACAGTGTAAGTTCCTGCTTTTGCTCCTGCATTAAATTTTAATGTTACGGACGATGTTGTTGCGCTTGTGGTTGAAAGGGCAAAATAACTACTTGTTGATTCAACAAGAGAGTATGTCCACCTTCCACCACCACCACTTGCAGTTATTGTGGCTATGTTTGTTGTTGAATAACCATACGTCAATGTTTCTGATGTTTTTGATGCTGAGATAGTTACATTAATAGGTGTCCAAATTGCATAATATGTTGTGCTTGCTGTGAGTGTTCTTTCTGTGCCTGCAGTATATTGTTCTCCACTTGTACTGCCTTCTGCCCATTTGCTAAATTTATAACCTGTTCTGCTAAAACCATTTGTTGCAAGTGATATTGTTATACCTTTAACTGTTGGACTTGCTGTTTTGTTTGCTGTTTTATATGCTGTACCTGATGTACCTGATGTTGAACCACTTGTATTTCTGTTACCATTATATGATACTGATATTGTATATTTATATACTGCATAGTATGTTGTGCTGTTACTTAATGAAACACTTGCACCACTACCCACACTGCTGGTTGTTGAATTTGTTGCAGTTCCCCAACCTACTATTGTTAAGCCACTTTGTGTTGAAAGTGCTGGTGCTGTTAATGAACCAGTTGTTGCTTTATTATATATTGTTGTACTCTTTGTCTCTGCATTGGTTGAATTGAGTTGATAGAAACTTGCTGTTATTGTCTTACTATATATTGCATACAATGTAACATTTTTTGCTGGCATTGTGTATGAAGTTAGTGCACTTGTTGCTGTTGAACTTGTATTCCAACCTACAAATGTCCAACCATCTTTTGTTCCTTTTCTATTGGTTGTGCTTAAGTCTACTGCCGCGCCATATTTTACACTAGCAGTTGAAGTATAACCCGTTCCTCCACTTGTAAATGTACCACCATTTTCTGTTGCATTATATGTTACAACATATCCGTTTGCAGTTGCATTTGCTGTAAGTTTAACTGCCCCTGCTGGCATATTGAATGTGTAACTTACCTTACTACTATTTGGCAATAATGTTATGCTACTTGATGTCCAACCACTAAATGTATATCCTGTGCTTACCGTTGCTGAAGCTGTTATGCTCTTACCATAATCATATGTTCCTGCACCTAACACACTTGCTATTCCGGTGCCTTCACTTAATGTTAATTTATAAGTATTTCTTGTATAATAATAGTTTACTACTGTTGAACCGTTTGCTGCTATTGTTACTGTTTTTGTACTTGGCGATGTAAACCCTGTGTAACTCTTTACACTTGGTGTTACACTTGATGCTGTTGTGCCTGTTAAATTTTGTGTCTCTTTTAATGTCCAGTGTGATGATGTGCTCTCACTTGGTGTTGCTACATCTATATTCTCTTGATAATGATTTACTTTGTATGCTGTGTTTGTGTTTGCTGTCCATCTTGCATACAATGTATGATTTGATGCATTGGTTACTTTGGTTGAATTTGTTACTTTTGTTGTCCAACTTGTTGAAGTATACCAACCTGCAAATGTATATCCTGTTTTTGTTGGATTTGGCAATGTTCCATATGTGCTATTGAATGTAACTTGTCTACTTTTTTCTGTATTTCCACCTGTTGCACCTTGATAGTCAAATGTTACTGTAATTTTATTTGCAGTTGCGTTTGCTGTAAGTGTAACTGCCCCTGCTGGCATATTGAATGTGTAACTTACATTATTACTATTTGGTAACAATCCTGTATTATTTGATGTCCAATTACTGAATGTATATCCTGTGCTTGCTGTTGCTGTTGCCGTTACTTCTTCCTCATAATCATATGTGCCTGCACCTGATACTGTTGATATGCCTGTGCCTTTGTTTAATGTTAATGTATAACTATTTCTTGTATAGTAGTAATTTACTACTGTTGAACCATCTGCATTAATTGTTACTGTTTTTGTACTTGGTGCTGTAAAGCCTGTGTAACTCTTTACACTTGGTGTTACACTTGCTCCTGTTGTTCCTGTTAAATTTTGTGTCTCTTTTAATGTCCAGTGTGATGATGTGCTCTCACTTGGTGAATCTATACCAATTATTTCTTGATAGTGATTTACTTTGTATGCTGTGTTGGTATTCGCTGTCCATCTTGCATACAATGTGTGATTTGATGCATTGGTTACTTTGGTTGAATTTGTTACTTGTGTTGTCCAGCTTGTTGAAGTAAACCAACCTGCAAATGTATATCCTGTTTTTGTTGGTGATGGCAATGTTCCATATGTACTATTGAATGTAACTTGCATTGTTGATGTTGTGTTGCCACCTGTTGCATTTTGATAGTCAAATGTTACTGTTATTTTATTTGCAGTTGCATTTGCTGTAAGTGTAACTGCCCCTGCTGGCATATTGAATGTGTAACTTGCATTATTACTATTTGGTAACAATCCTGTATTATTTGATGTCCAACCACTAAATGTATATCCTGTGCTTGCTGTTGCTGATGCTAAAACATCTTCCTCATAATCATATGTGCCTGCTCCTGACACACTTGCTATTCCGGTGCCTTCACTTAATGTTAATTTATAACTATTTCTTGTATAGTAATAATTTACTACTGTTGAACCATCTGCTGCTATTGTTACTGTTCTTGTGCTTGGCGCTGTAAACCCTGTGTAACTCTTTACACTTGGTGTTACACTTGCTCCTGTTGTTCCTGTTAAATTGTCAGTATCAGCTAATGTCCAATCCGTTGGTTTTGCTTCACTAGGCGAAGCTATACCAATTTTTTCTTGATAGTGATTTACTGTATATGCAGTACCGCTATTTGCTGTCCATCTTGCATAGTATGTTTTATTGCCAGTTGAACCAGCCAAAATATTTTTTATAGCAGATCCACTAAATGATGGATCTTCATACCAACCAGCAAATGTATATCCAACTTTTTCTATATTACTTGCCGTTGGAAGTGTAATTGTTGAACTTTCAATTGTGTATTTTGTTGTTGGTTTAAAGCCAGATTTCCAACTTCCACTATTAAGATGATATGTTATTGTGTATTCAACAACTTTCCAATTTGCTGTAAGTGTTATGTTACCATAGCAATCTGTTGGAATTGAAAGTGATGTTGAAGTGCCACTAATTGTTGGTTTAAGCGAATCACTTGCGTGATTTGAACTATCAGTCCAACTTACAGTCCAGCCCGTGAATGTATAACCATTTCTTGTTGGGTTTGGAATGGTTTTTGTTTGAGATGTACCTGTTTTATATGTAGTATCATGTGAACCAATTGTTCCACCATTAGGTTCTATTGTTATGTTATAAGTAATTGAGTTCCATCTTGCGTGTAATGTCAAATCGTCTGCAACTTTATAGATTGTTGAACTTGTGTATTTTGTTCCACCAGTAGCACTATTGTACCAAGCATCAAATGTATATCCACCCCTTGTTGGTGTTGGCAAAGTTCCAACTGCTTGATCGTACGTTACTTGTTTTGAGGTTGGTGAAACACTTCCACCATTTGCGTCAAATGTCAAAGTATACTCATTTGCATTCCACTTAGCATAATATGTTTTAGTTCCTCTTGTTTTTGCAGGAATAGAAGTAACCTTTGTAGTGAGTGCTTCATCACTGCACCAAGAGTCAAATGTATAACCAGTTTTAGATGCATATGCATTTCCATCTGGCAAACTAAATGCGACAGTGTCTGAATATGTATAACTTGTTAAAGTTTGACCTTTAACTTGTCCGCCATTAAGTTCCAAAACAAGTGGGTATGTATCTTGTCCAAATTGAATACCTCCACTTGTACCAAAGTTTATTGATGACAAAGCATAAACACCTGTTACGGTTGCAAGTGCCACTGTTATTCCAAAAATAAACAACATTAAAATTGTTTGTAATTTTTTTGACATATTTGACATATTTTTTTACCTCATAAATTTGCAAGATGTTTGTGTGATTGCACAGTGTGTGAAACTGTGCATAAATCTTACAGAGTAATTATAGAAAATTCATTTCGACAATGTCAAGCATAAAACACTTGAATTTTACAATATTATTATAAATATAATAAAAAAAAATATAAGCGACATTTTTGCACCAAAACAAGTCCTTTGCTTATATTTAAAAATCATAATTAAACCCGCTTTTACATTTGGTAAATTTTTAAATTTTCTACGGCAAGTTCAAAAATTTCTTTAACATATTCATTTGAAAAAGTATAAAAAATTTCTTTGCCTTTTTTTTGACAAGAAATAAAATGTGCATCTCTTAATATTTTTAGTTGATGAGAAATTGCACTTTTGGTCATATCAAGTATTGAGGCAATATCGCTTACACAAACTTCATTGCCGTCTAAAATACTTAAAATACCAATTCTAGTATTGTCACTAAGTAAATGAAAAAATTTGCTTAAATCAATCAACAGTTTATTTTGCGAAAATCCTTTTTTGTAAATTTTTACAACATCTTCATGCAAAACATTGCAATCACATTTAACTATACTTTTACCCATAAACACCCCTTTATAAAAGTTGAATATACATTCAATCGTATATAGATATAGTATACCCTTATTAAAAAGTTGTCAACAAAAAAAACAAAAAATGAATAAATATTTTTTTTATCAACATAATATCTTTGATTTAAAATCATAAAAAAGGAGAAAGTAAAATGGTTGTTGTCAATTATATAGCATTTATACTTCTAGCAATAGGTGGACTAAACTGGGGACTTATTGGAATCTTTAATTACAACTTAGTTTCAGCAATCTTTGGTGAAGAACCAAATATATGGAGTTCTATTGTTTACATTCTTGTATTTTTGTCAATGCTTTGGCTTTTATTTTCAATCATATATTCTGGTGGAATTTTAAGTTTTAGAGCATAAATTTAACAAATTTTAATAAAAAAACAAGGTTTTTCCTTGTTTTTTTATTGTTTTTTTTATTTTTATTGCTTGCAATTTTGTTCATCATAATTTTTTATATAATTTTTTTTCAGTGCTATTATAAATTTATCTGCTTTGTTTCTAACATTTAATGTTTTTACTCCTTGTTTTGTTCTTTCAAGCAATTTACAAATTTTTTCGACCCCACTTTTGCTTTTTAATAATTCTTTTATTTCATCTTCACCTTGCAAAAATGTTTTATTATTCATCCATTTATCATAACCTTCTCTGTCATATATCCATAAATAACGGTTGATAATCTGTTCAACTGTATTATTTTTTAGTATTTCCTTTTCTTGATTTTTAACTGGTGTTATTATCTTTGAAAACATTATTTTTAAATTTAGCATATTAGGTCCACCAAGTATTGAGGAATATCCATATGCTTCATCTTCCGCCTTTCTTAACTCTTTTTGGTCAATTTTGCTATAATCAACCAAATATCCTGCCCTCTTTGCAAACTCTTGCATAAAAATTCTTCTAGTTCTACTGTTACCTTCTCTAAATGGGTGTATTATATATAGTTCTGTATCATAATAACAAAATAATTCAATAAATTCATTAAGTGTTAAATCTTTAATTTTGCAATCCTTTTGGAAATTTTTAAATACTTCTTTTATTCCACTTTGCAAATTTTCTACATAGTAATATGTACTATAACCTTTTGATAAATTCACATCTCTAATTTGTCCAGCCCAAGGATAAAGGTCATCAAAAAGTTTTTTATGTATAAAACATAATGTATCTATATTTAATGGTTTATTTTCTAATTCATTGTTGTTTAAAAGTTCAGTTGCTCTTAAAAAAGAAATTTGATAATCAACTTTAAGCATTTCTTCAATATTAGTTATTCCTAATTTGTTATCTAAATAGGGAACCTGTGATTTCTTTTTATCAGGCGTTCTATCATATTTAAGCATTATTATCACTTCCTCTTTTGTGTTTTTTTAGTATTTTATCAACTTCTTCATCAGCAGTTGTTTTATTTTTTAATAAATTGATTAAAGTGTTTTCATCTTCTTTTGTAAAATTATATCCTTCTAATTCCCAAGATTTTTTAACAAATTCATATATTTCTTTTTTAGAATCAGATAAGGTGTTTTCATTTTTTATATCTTTCATAAAAAACCTCACTATATATAGTATTATAACATTTTAAATTATTTTAGTCAATGCAATCAGTTTTTAGAACTTTCATTATGTTTTAATATTTTTTTTTATCTTACACAACATACTAATATGTCAATAAAAAAAATATTATTATATTTAAGCGCGTTTGTCCCTTTATATTTTTTAGTTATGATAAAAATCATAATTGATATTATTAACAACAATTTATCTTTCAACGTTTTAAATTCGTTTACAATATTTCTTTTATCCATTTTAATTGTTTTGGGAGTTGTAGGTGCATTAAAATCTATTAAGCATGACGACACAAAATCAACAAAAATTAAAATAATTACAAAAAATTGCATAACTGAACAATATTTTTTGGGTTATTTTTCGCTTTTTGTATTATTTGCATTGAGCTTTGAATTAGAAAGAGTAAGTATGTTTATAGTTTTCACTATTGTTATTATTTTAATTGGGATAGTTTATATAAAAAATGATTTATTTTACATCAATCCCTTTTTAAATATTTTAGGATACAATTTTTATGACATTGAATTTATAAACCTAGAAAACGATAAAGGTAAACAATCAGCGAAGTTTTTTTATAAAGGCACACTTGATTTATCTAGAAACAATTTATACTATGCCAAATTGAGCCATGAAAATTTTAGCATGATAGAACAAAAATAAATAAAAAAATAACTAATAAAAAATTGCTAAATCTTGTTATAATTTGATATACTAATTTGAAAAAAAACAAAAGGAAGATTTTTTATGTTTGATTTATATCCACTTAGTTACAATGGCAATATGATTGTCATAACAACATTATTTAGAATTTTATTTCCGCTTGTAACAATATTACTTGTTGCCGGATTATTTTTTGCTTTTAGAACAAAATCTCAAAAAAGTATAAAAATTACAAAAATTATACTTGCATCTTTTCTTTTGTTTTTGTATTTGTTTAAAGCAGTTTTTTGGATTGTAAGAATAATCACCATAAGTGAAAATAATACATTTTCTGCTCAATATATCACAAAAGCATTTGGACTAGATATTCCATCATTTTTGGTCATTTTATCAAGTGTTGTATTATTTATTAGTGCTTTTTCAAAAAAACCAAGCAAATTTATGGAATTTTTAAAATTCACTTTGTTGGGTGTAGGACTTCCTAGTGCAATTATATCGCTCTTTACAATAGATATAATTGATATTTATGACAGTTACTATCATGTATTAAATATAATTGCAATGCTATTCAATTTGTTGCTTATTTTTATTCCTTTATACTTAATTAAAATAAAAGAACTAAAACCAAGTTTGGATAAATTTTGGTATGCCATATCTGGATATATTTGTTTAACATCAATTTGTATGACCTTATCACTTATAATAAGAGAAGGTAATTTATCAGAAATAACTTATTCAAAAATACTAAGAAAAATAGGAATACAAATTTCATTCCCTTGGCATCTTTTAATTATAATACCTTGCTTTTTAATTATATCTTTTATATTGTTTTATGCAATTACATTTGTTTATAAGAAAATTATAGAAAAAGATAATGATGTAAAAAATGAAAAAGAAAAAAAACTTGAACAAACACCAAAACGAAATGAGTTTTTTGATTTGTATGCATTTGCAACAAAATCAATATGCTGTATGCAAGGATTTTTAGTTTTAATTATTTTATCAGCAATAGTAAGAAATCCATTTGGTTCAATTTGGGGCATACTTTGTTTAATTCCACTAATAATGACCATATTTTGTTTGCTAGCAGTATTTGAAATGGAAAAGCAAGCAAACTTAAATGATGAAGATATTTTTAATAAAGGAAACAAAGAAGCAAAAAAAATTATTGCATTTGCACTAATCGGAGATATTTTCTTTGGTTTATCTTTTGCTAAACAAATGAAAAATGAAAGAGAATCTATTATAGAAAGAAAAGAAAGAGAAGAAAAAAGACGACTGCGCGAACAAAAGAAAAAACAAGAACAAGAAGAACAAAACAGTGAACAAAACAACAATACTAAAGCAGACTAATATGAATACAAAGGTGAAAAATTGCACCTTTGTTTTTTTAGTTTATTAAAAAAAGGACAAAAATTATGGACAAATATAAAAAAGAACTTGAATACTCATACACTTTTGGCATTTTCCCAACATTTGAATTAATAAACAATAAGCCAGATAGTGTGATAAAAATATTGATACACGAAAAACTAAAGATAACAAAAGACACAACAAAGTTGGTTACTCTTTGCAAATTAAAAAATATTGAAATTGAATATTGCACAAAACAAATTGAGAAAATTGTTGACAAAGAAAACACAATGATTGTTGGAGTTTTTAAAAAATACACATCTAATTTGCAAAAAAATTCTAACAATGTTGTTTTGGTTAATCCAAGTGATATGGGAAATTTAGGAACAATAATTAGGACTTGTTTAGGTTTTAATATAAAAAATATTGCTATCATTACTCCTTGTGCCGACATTTTTAATCCCAAAACAATTCGTGCATCAATGGGCGCAATTTTTAGTGTAAATATAAAATTATTTAACAGTTTTTCAGAATATACAAACGAAATCCCAAATAACAATTATTATCCTTTTATGCTTCAAGCAACAAAAACTTTGCAAAGTTTAAAAAAAGAAGATAAAAAAACACCTTTTTCTCTTATTTTTGGCAATGAAGGAAGCGGACTTGATAAAAATTTTTTAAATATTGGTAAAAGTATAATAATAGAACATTCAAAAAATATTGATTCATTAAATTTGCCAATTTCTGTTTCTATTGCACTTTATGAATTTTGTAAATAAAAAAGGTATGATATTTATCATACTTTTTTATTAAACTTTTTTTGTTCAATTTTTTCGTGTTTTTTTATTAACGCTTCAATTTTCTTTAAAGTTTTTTCTTTGTTAATATTTTCTATAACATAATCATAATTTTTTGCATAACTAAGTTCGAATTCCATTCTGGAAATTCTTAAATCTATATCATGATCGCCTCTTGCTTTAAGTCTTTTTATAAGTTCTTCTTTTGGTGCTGTCAAAAATATTGACAAAACTTCAACTTTATTTTTTAATGCTCGTTTTAAATTGATTTGTCCTAAAACGCCTATATCTTTAATAAAGTGATTTTCTCTTTTTTTAATTTCGTCAACAGACGATTTTAACATGCCATAAAAATTTTGATGTATTTCTTCGTGTTCAAACAATTCGCCATTTTTGATTTTATTTTCAAACTCTTCTCTTGTTACATAAATATAAGGGTTGTGCATGTCTCCATCAGTGTGTCTTGGTTGTCTTGTTGTGCAGGTTTGCATAAGTTTTATATTTGAATTTTTGTTTAATATTTCTGTTATTATTGTGTTTTTACCAACACCTGCCGAACCAGATATAATTATTAGCATACTAACCCCTTTTCTATTAAAGTCTGTTTTGTGCAAATTTAGATTGTTCATAAACTGTGTTTTACTAAACATAAATTAAAACACATTTGACATTTATTATACACACAACAATTATATCTTGTCCACTACTTCTTGTCAATTTGTAAAAGTATATTTACACAACAGTAAAACTTGCTTTAACATTTTCGCCAGATGTTGCATCTTGATAAGTTAGCCAATATCCGTATTCTTTTTCCTTTGTGCTATCAAGTGGTAACCACTCTGCATAACCTTTAAGTTCTTTTGGTGGATTTTCGCTATAAATCCCCGGAACTCCATAGCATATGTATTTTACTTCATCGTTTTCATAAATTAAACCTAAAACATAATAATCGTCACTATCTTCGTTTTCAATTTTTACCCATTTTGAGTATGGAATTATTTGTGATAAAAATTCTTCTTCCTCGTGAGATTCAAACAGTTTATTTATATCTTCACTAATTCCATCATAAAATGTTTCGTTTTCTTTATTTTCTTCTTCGCCTGAGAAAAATGCATATCTATATTTGCATGACGAACATTTTTCTTTGCAATCGCTTTTGCACATACTTTCATCTATTTCTTTATCAATTTCTTCTTGGTCAAAAAGTTGTATGTTGTTATTGTCTAATACTTGTTTACAATCTTCCATACTTTTTGCATCTTCCATTTCCATAACGGCTTGTGCTAAAAATTGCTCGGTTACTTTTGTGTTTTGTGTTGAACCATGCAAAATTGGTTTCACTTCGCCACGGAAAATATTGATAATTGCACACGAAAATTCATCTAAATTTAATGGAGTATTAAAGCTAAAAGAATATTTCATATTGGCAATTTTTGTCATACCTGCTTTAACAACTCTATCTCCTTCCTTTAACCCAAGTGATAATATACCATTTGGTTCATCGTGAAAATTGTATAATTTTACCTGTCCAACAATATCTCCGTTTTCTTTTTCAAAACTAACTACTGCTTTTTGATTGCCACCATTAAGGTCTGAAAGCACCAAAGTCTTTTTAAATAACATAATGTTTCTCCTATAAAAAATTACACTATATATTATAGTGCAACTCTTATCACATTTGTTAAACTTAAAATTTAGATTTGTGACTTATTATGTCGAAATATGATTTTGTTAAGTCTACATAATTTTGAATTGTTAAACTTTCTGCCCTTTGTTGTGGTTGTATTTTGCAAGTTTCAAGCATTTTTAAAATTTTTTCCTTTGATAAATTTAGGAATTTTAAAAGATTGTTATAAATTGTTTTTCTTCGCATTGCAAAACTTGCCCTTACTATATTTGAAAACATTTTTTCATCGCATTCATACTTTTTCTTTAACTCAATTTGAACTATTGCAGAATCAACACTTGGCATTGGAATAAACATTTTTCTGTTTACATTTCTTAATATTTTTACATCGCCATAAAAATTTAAAAGAACAGTTATACTTGAATAATCTTTTGAATTGCATGAAGCAACTAAACGCTCTGCTACTTCTTTTTGTATCATTATTGTAATTGTATTTACTCTTTCTGTTTCTTGAATAAATTTTAATATTAGTGGCGTTGTTATATAATATGGCAAATTGGCAATTATGGAATAATTATTTTCAAAATTATTCTCTATATTTTTTATATCTTCTTTTAAAGCATCTTTAAATATTATTTTTGCATTATTTATTTCTTTTAAATTTTCAAAAATTATTTCTTTTAAATTTTCGTCAATTTCATAACTCACAACTTTTTTACAATTATTGGCAATAATTTTTGTAAGCGTGCCTGCACCCGTACCAATTTCAAGCACTTCATCATCTTTTTTTAAATTTGCATCACTAATTATTGCGTTTAATAAATTAGTGTCAAAAATAAAATTTTGACCGTATTTTTTATTAAATTTTATATTATTTATTTCCATAATTCTCCGTTATATTTTTAATATTTTTTTTGTATTATTTTCAATTATTTTTTCAAGATTATTTAATTCAATATTTTTAATTTCACTTATTTTTTTAATAATTAAATCAATGTTTTTTGGCTCGTTTGTTTGTCCTCTAAATGGAACAGGTGCAAGATACGGACAATCTGTTTCTGTAAGTATTTTGTCAAGTGGTGTTTTTTTAACAATTTCAATTAAATTTCTAGCATTGTTAAATGTGATAACTCCACCATAAGAAACATAAAAACCTTTACCAACTATTTCGTTTAAAATTTCTTCACTTGCATTAAAACAATGAAAAACAACTCCGTTTTTTAAATATTTTTCATATTTTCGTATAATTTCCATTGTATCGCCAATTGCATCTCGTGTGTGAATAACTACTGGCAATTTAAGTTTGTTTGCTAACAAAATTTGTTTTATAAAAACTTCTTTTTGTTTTTGTTTGTTTTCTTTTGTGTAATGATAGTCAAGGCCG
Source organism: uncultured Clostridia bacterium (assembly GCA_944384395.1). Taxonomy (GTDB): domain Bacteria; phylum Bacillota; class Clostridia; order Christensenellales; family UBA1242; genus UBA5893. The sequence goes on along the minus strand of CALWTD010000015.1, from coordinate 5,948 downwards.
ATTTCTCCAATTGCGACAACTTTTTTATCCTTACACAACCTTGTCAATTCTTCTTCAACTTTATCGCTATATTCTTCGCAATTTTCAGGATGCACACCAATAACTGCATAAATGTTTTCATGGTTTTTAGAAATGTCTATTGCCTGATAACTCGATTTTAAATCATAACTTGCACAAACAATTTTTTTTACGTTATGTTCTTTTGCATTATTAAGCACACTATCTATTCTATTTTTTAAAATTTCATCTTGAAGATGTGCATGAGTGTCTATATACATTATTTTCTCCTACGACTATTATACCTATAAAAAAAATAATGTAAAGAAATAAAATGTACAAGCATATAATTTAACATGAATATTGTTTGGACAATCTTAATGATTTTAAGTTTAATAACTCTTATTTTTTGTGCTCCTGACCTTATTATAAATACAATGATTACAGAATCTAAAAATGTTGTTTCGCTTTGCATAAATTTAATTGCAATTTATGCTGTTTGGATGGGCATACTTGAAATCGTTGAAAAAACAGGACTAAGTGAAAAACTTGCAAAAATACTATACAAACCAATTAAAAAACTTTTTAAAATAGAAGATAAAGAACAAATAAAATATATCGCTTTAAATCTATCTGCAAATTTTTTGGGACTTGGCAATGCAGCAACTCCAAGTGGAATTAAAGCAGTAAAAAGTATGCAGTCAAATTTAAAACAAACAAAATTTGCGATGCTTATGCTTTTGGTTGTCAATTCAACAAGTATACAACTTTTACCAACAACTGCAATAGGATTACTCGCAAACGCAGGTTCAACAAACTCATCTAGTATAATCTTGCCAACACTTATTGCAACAATTATTTCAACGGTTGTTAGCGTTGTGCTTTTAATAATTTACAACAGGTTTAAAAAGAGTAAAAATGAGTAGTTACATAATTCCCATTTTGTTAATTTTGTTAATTATTTATGGTAGCATAAAAAAAGTAAATGTGTACCAAAGTTTTTGCTATGGTGCAAAAAATTCTGTAAAACTTGTATATAATATTTTTCCTTATATATGTGCAATAATGTTGTGTGTTTCGCTTTTTAGAGTGAGTGGATTATCTGACCTACTTGTAAACATCTTATCCCCACTATTTAATGTTTTAGGAATACCCCAAGAAGTTTGTGAACTAGTGCTTCTTCGTCCTTTTACAGGCAGTGGAAGCCTAAGTGTTTTAGAAAGTATAATATCGCAATATGGTGCAGATAGTTATATTTCAAGATGTGCTTGTTGCATTCTTTCAAGCAGTGAAACTGTGTTTTATGTTAGTGCAGTTTATTTTGCCGACACAAAAGTAAAAAATATTGCCCCTGCAATAACAATAGCACTAATAGGCAATATTGTTGGTGCAATATTTTCATGCCTGTTGTGTAAAATTATGTAAATACTTTGATAAATTTTTTAAATTAGTATAAAATAAATGTAAGATAGCAGTTTGGAGAAAACAAAAAGGTCAAATATGTCAAAACCCTTTTTCACACACTTGTTTTCTCCAAACTGCTATCTTTTTTATTGCAAAATATTTTTCATTAGATTAATTTTTATAGAAAAAATTATAAAACAAAAATAGATCAATAAATGTTAAACAAATTGATAAAAATTAATTGTTAATAAACTCATCTAAAAATGCACATATTATCAATTGTTTGACATATAATAACATATAAAAAAATAAAAATCAACTAATATGTACTTATTTGTTCATAGTTTATAAACTTTTTTGTACATATTGAGATATCTCGTCCTATTATAAATTTTTAAAAATAAGGTACAATTTTATAGGGAGATTAAAATGGAACTAAACGAGATAATAAAAAGAATAAGTCAACTTAGAACCCGAGAAAAACTTTCTGCAAGAGAACTAAGTTTAAGAATAGGCAAAAACGAAGCATATATAAATCGTTTGGAATACAGAAAGAATTTTGAACCATCAATATCAGTTATAAATGATATTACGCAGGTTTGCGATTCTTCGTTGGAAGAGTTTTTTTATTATGATATAGACCAATATCAAAACGATAAATATATTATTCAATTATTAAAAAAATCAAAGCCTGAAATAAAACAGGCAATTATAAAAATATTAGAAAACTCATAAAAAAGAAATAACAAAAGTTATTTCTCATTTTTTTATTGTAAGTTTATAAATTTCGTTTTTGGGAACATTTCTAGATTTGGCAACAATTTTTATTGCTTCATTTTTATCTATTCCACTTTTTATAAGTTCTTCAAGTTGCTCTTTGGGTGTTGTTTCAAAAATCTTTTGTTTGTTTTCTTTACAACCTTCAACAACAAGAACATACTCGCCTTTAATTTCAAATTGTGGTAACTCGCCTAAATTAAAATGAATTGTTTTTTCATGAATTTTTGTTATTTCATTAACAAAACAGGCTTCTCTATTGCCCAAATTTTCGTATAAAAATTGCACATCTTTACTAAGATTATAAGGCGAAACATAAAATATCAAAGTACTTTTTACATTCTTTACATTTTCAATTTGAATTTTTTTAATCTTGTTTTGTTCGTCTAAAAAACCAATAAAAGTAAAACTAGAACTATCAAAACCACTAAGCACCAATGCCGACAAACAAGCAGATGCTCCCGGAATGATTGTAAATTCAACATCATTATCAATTAGTTTGTTTACAAGTATATTTCCCGGGTCAGAAATAAGTGGCATACCAGCATCGCTTATTACTGCGATATTTTTATTTTCTTTGGCAAGTTTAACAATGCCATCTGCACTATTTTTTTCATTAAATTTATGATAACTTATAAGTTTTTTTGAAATATTATAAAAGTTTAATAATTTTAGTGAATTTCTTGTATCTTCACAAGCAATCACATCAACACTATTTAAAACTTCAATCGCCCTATATGTTATATCTTTTAAATTACCTATTGGCGTAGCAACAAAATAGACCATTTTAACCTCTATCCCTATATAATTTTTGTATTGTTTGCACATAATCGCCGTCGAGAGTGTTCGTAATAATCGTTGGCAAAATTTTTACCCCTTCTTTTCCACCTTTAATACATTCAATATAAACAGTGTTTGCTTCTTTTTCTATTGTTGGTTGTACAAAAAATATTTTCTTTGGTTCTAATTTATATTGTTTAAGTTTATAAATTAGTTCACATACTCTACTTGCAGGATATACAATATAAAATTTGCCTTTAAATTTTAACAACTTACTTACACAATCAACTAATTCATCAAGTGGTAAATAACTTTCATGCTTGCACATTGCAATGCTATCATCTTCACTTTTCTTGCAAGTTTCGTTTTTATAATATGGTGGATTACAAAAAATTACATCAACATTAAAATTTAAAAATTCTTTATAATTTTGAATTTGGCTTTCAACAATTTCAATATTATCCATTTTATTATATTCAACATTTTTCTTTGCAAGCAAAACATAATCATGTTGCATTTCAAACGCATAAATCTTTTTAGGATTTGTTTTATAATTTACAAGTATTGATATAATCCCACTACCCGTACCAATTTCAACGCACACATCACTTTTTTTTGTTTTAACAAAATTGGCAATAAGTACACTATCACTTGTAAAGGCATAGCCATTTGTATATTGAAATATTTTTAAGTTGTTTAAATTTAAATCATCTAATCTAACATCTTTATTATTTAGCATTGTTATCCTTATTATCTTTATCAAATTTTACTTCACAAAGTTCAAACTCTTCAATCTCAAAATTGTCTTCATTTAAAGTAAATTTAACTTGCACTAATTTTTTTAACAAATTGTTATAAACAACTTGACCCTTGCCTCTTTTTGTTTCAACAACACTTCCAACTTTTGGCATTTGGTTTAATGTTTCGGCATAGTGATTATTTTCATATGCTAAGCAACACATAAGTCTGCCACAAAGTCCACTTATTTTTGTTGGATTTAAACTAAGCCCCTGATTTTTTGCCATTTTTATTGTGGAATGTTCAAAATCTTTTAAAAACAAATTGCAACAAACAGGACGCCCACAAGGACCAAGACCACCCAAAAGTTGTGTTTCAACACGAGAGCCAATTTGTTTTAATTCTATTCTAATTTTAAAAGTATTGGCAAGTTCTTTAACAAGTTCTCTAAAATCTACTCTATTATCAGAAGTAAAATTAATAACAACTTTTGTTCTTTCCAAATTTAGTTCTGCATTTGTAATCTTCATGTCCAGATTTAATTTTGTTGCTATTTCTTCAGTTTTTTCTTTTATTTGTTTCTCTTTTTCTATGTTTTCTTTTTTTGTTTGTATGTCTTTTTTTGTTGCAAATCTTAAAACATTTTTAAGTTGCTCTGCATATTCATAGTCTTCTATAATTTGAATTGGAGAACAAACATAACCTAGTTCATTGCCTCTAACTGTATCTACTACAACAACATCTCCAACTTTTAAATCTAAATTGTTTGGCGAAAAAGAATATGCCTTTCCACCTTCTGTATAACTTATGTCAACTTTTGCTATTTGCATGTGTATTTAACCTCCAAAATATTTACTAAAAGCCTTTCAAATAATAAATTTATTGAAACATTTGAATTTTGTCTTTGATTTGCTTCATCAATTAAACCTAATATTGCAATTATAGAATTTTGAGAAAATTCGTTTTTGATTTGTTCAAAATTGTCTATTAAACTAACATCACTAATAAGATTAGTGTTATTAGAACAATAAATCAACAAATCTCTATACATAGATGATAAGGTTTTTAATATATCTAAAAAATTTTCTTTATCTAATTTAAAAGACAAAAAGTTTATAACATCACTGCTTTTTTTTAAATTACAAACAACATTTTTGCAAAAATTATATAAATTTATATAATTGTCATTATTTAAAATACTAAGTGTTTTGCCAATGTACCCATCACCTTTTAAAACTGCTAAATCAAAATTATTTTTGTTTTTATAATCTTCAAATATGGTTTTTATTTGTTTTTCAGTAAAAGGACTTATTTCAATTTTTATAACCCTTGACTTTATTGTTGGTAAAACTTTATCCATATTGGCTGATGAAAGTAAAAAAATAACATTTTGTGGTGGCTCTTCAATAATTTTCAATAGTTTGTTTTGAGCTTCAATGCTTGAATTATCTATGTCATTTATCATAATAATTTTAATATTACTAATCATTGGTTTTTTGTATGCTTGTTCAATAATATCTTTTGCATCAGCAACACTAAAACTTTTATCCTTTGGATAATATGAGACATCAGGGTGTGAATTGTTTTTTACCTTTACACAATCTTCACAAAAAAAACAGCCATTATTTTTGCATAATAAACCCATTGCAAGCGAGTCAATAGCAATTTTATTGGTTTGACTGTCTAAACTATAAAATAAATAACCATTAGACATTTTTCCATTATTTTTGTCTTGCAAAATTTTTTGTATAAAAGATAATTTAATAAAATATTCAACTAGATTCACATATATATGTTACCACATTAAAAAAAATTTGCAAAAACAATTAAACATAAAAAGCAATTATGTGTAACTAATAATTGACAAAGTTTTTACAATTTGATATACATATAAAAGCGCAAAGCATAAACAAACGAATTTATTCAATTTCAACAAAATTACACATGCTAACGTGGCGCAGTAGGTAGCGCACGCGCTTGGTAAGATACGGTTTTACCATAAAAATTAACCTAAAAAATTGAATATGCTGATGTAGCTCAATCGGTAGAGCACTTCCTTGGTAAGATAAAAAAAGACGCTTTAATACAACTGAATATCCTTAATAATAGTCGAACATTTGGTTCGTGCTAATGTAGCACAGTCGGTAGTGCACCGCCTTGGTAATTTTAAAATAGCCAAAATTTGCACCTCAAAAAACAACAAAATTTAACTCAAAAACTGAATATGCTAATGTAGCACAGTCGGTAGTGCA
>CALWTD010000014.1 GCA_944384395.1 uncultured Clostridia bacterium | reverse complement strand
GTTAAAGTGCCAAGTGTTGACACATACACCGATGTTTGTATGTTTACAAAAACATCTTTAACTTCATATACAACACTACCACTAATTGTATATGTTACACTAAGTGCTGCGTACACTCCAAAGCATAGTAGTGCAACTGCAAACATCATACTTGCTAAACTTAAAAAGAGTTTACTTTTCCTTTTCATTTCTTCCCCTTTATCCTGCTTTTTGTTATTGTACCACATTTATTTTATAAATATTAACACTGCACTCAAAGTGAGTAGCAAAAATTTTTAGCACTAATTTGTGGACAACTTTAACATTTTTGACATATTTGTATAACTAATAATAGGATACCCCCCCCCCCGTCCTTGTCAAATGTTTTTGCATAGTTTTTAAAAAAATTTTATTATATTTATACTTTGTTGTGGATAACAAAAAAAATGTATCTACAAAATGCAGACACAATTATAATTTTTGTTGTTATTTTTGACTTCTTTTATAAAAAAACAAATATTGCTGAGCATAGCCCGAAAGTTTACCAAAATAGTTTATTAAGTCTTGCGACATTTTTATTCGAGATTTTTTTTGTTTAAATATATCCAAATAAACTTTTTCAATCCAAGTGTCAACAGGAAAAGATGCACATCTATGATAACCAAACAAAAGAATGCAATCGGCAACTTTTGGACCCACGCCACAAAGAGATAAGAGCCAATTTTTTAATTTTTGATTGTCAAAAGAAAATGTTTCGTCAAAGTTTACACCTTTTAACTGATTACAAACTTTAACCAAATATTTTGCTCTATACCCTGCGCCCATATCTCTAAACTGTTGCTCTGTTATTTTATTAAGTTCGTCAAGTGTTGGAAAAGCGTAATAATCACCAAAATTTTTGCCATATTCTCTTATTCTTTGCATTGTTTTTTTTATTCGGTCAATATGATTATTTGCAGAAATAATAAAGCCGATTATAACTTCAATTAAATCTTGTTTTAAAATTCTTATTCCATAACCATATTTAATTGCATCAACCATATTTTTATTATTATTTAATTTATTTTTTATTTGAGAATAATTTGTGTTTAAATCAAAATAGTTTACAAAATAATTTGGATTTTTTGTTTCAATAACATAGCAATTATCTTTAAAAAAGATATGCGCAAACTGGTCTTTTGAATAAACATTATAATCGTTTTGATTATTTTTTAAATATGTAAAAACTTGACCACATTCTAGTATGTGTTCAATATTAAAATCTTTTGTGTTTGTAACAATAATTTTATTTTTTGTAACCTGATAATCCATAGGTCATATTATACACTAAAAAAAAGTTATATCAATATAAAAAAATAAAAATCTTTTCAAGTGAAAAGGTTTTTATTTCACAATATTTGAAAATTCTTTGGCATCTAAACACGCACCACCAACCAAAAGTCCATTTATATTTTTTATTTTCAACAAGTTAGTACAATTGTTTTGATTTACACTTCCACCATAAATAACGCAAATTTTTTCGGCAGAATTTTGTGAAAACATATCCATTATTATTTGTCTTATATCTTCAACAGTTTTTTCAATTTCCTTAACTGTTGGCATTTTTCCTGTTCCAATCGCCCAAACAGGTTCATATGCGATAATAATATTTTTAAGTTCATTTTCATAAAGACCTTTAAGTGCTACTTCAAGTTGCTTTTTTAACACCATTTTTGTTTTATTTGAATTTCGTTCTGTTCTTGTTTCACCAATGCACAAAATACATTTTAAATTAACTGAAAGTGCTCTTATTATTTTTTGGTTTATTTGCTCATTTGTTTCACGAAACTTTTTTCTAATCTCGCTATGTCCCACAAGTGTAAAATATGCGCCCAAATCTTTAACCATTAAATTTGATATTTCACCCGTATAGGCACCTTTTTCTTCTGTTGAAATGTTTTGTGAACCATACACAACATTTGTTGCAACCAATTTTTGACTTGCAAGCATCAAATGAGTGTAAGGGATACTTAATGCCACAACATTTTTACAATCTTTAATAAGTGGTAAAAATTCATCTAAATATTTTGCAAATTCATGAAGTGTTGTGTTCATTTTAAAATTTCCAACAATAAACTTTTTCATAAAACTCCTTATTTATCTGATATAACTTCAACCCCCGGAAGAGTTTCTCCACTGATAAGTTTTAAACTTGCTCCACCACCGGTGGAAATGTGATAGATTTTATCTGATAGTCTTAAAGAGTTGATAGCCGACAAACTGTCTCCACCACCAACAATGGTTTTACCTTTGTTTTTTGCTACTGCCTTGGCAATTTTTTTGGTACCATTTCTAAAATTCACAAATTCAAAAACGCCCATAGGACCGTTCCAAATTATTGTATGTGCTTCTTTTATCACTGATACATACTCTTTTATTGTTTTTGGACCAATATCAAGTCCAATCATACCATTTGGAATGTATGGAGTTTTAACATTAAATGCAATCGCATTTGGACTAAAAATTGTTGAACAAACATGGTCTTTTGGCAACAATATTCTTGTGTTTAAATTTTCGGCTTCTTGCAAAATATTTTTTGCGTCTTCTATGCATTCTTCTTCATATAAAGATTTGCCAATATCTAAACCTTTTGCCTTTAAAAATGTGTATGCCATACCACCACCAATTAAAACAGTGTCACATTTTTGAATTAGGTTGTGAACAACTTTAAGTTTATCACTAACCTTTGCACCACCCAAAATTGCAATAAAAGGTCTTTGCGGATTTTCAAGAACTGATGCTATTGTGTTTATTTCTTTTCCCATCAAGAACCCAACTGCATTAGGCAATAATTTTGCGACTCCATATGTTGAAGCGTGTTTTCTGTGTGCAGTACCAAAAGCGTCGTTGACATATATATCTGCAAGTTCTGCAAGTTTTGCAGAAAACACAGGAGAGTTTTCTTCCTCTTCTTTGTAAAATCTTATATTTTCTAGCACCAGCACTTCGCCGTCAGAAAGTTCATTAACTTTTTCTTTTGCTTCTTTGCCTATTGCACTTGATGAAAATCTAACTTTGCAATGAAGATGTTGCACCAAATATTTTGCAACCGACACCATACTTAGTTTTGGATTAGGTTCACCCTTTGGTCGTCCAAGGTGCGAGCAAATAATAACTTTTGCTCCTTTTTTTAATAAGTATTTAATTGTTGGAAGTTCGGCAATTATACGACTAGCGTCTAAAATATTGCCACTTTCGTCAAGTGGAACATTAAAATCTACTCTCAAAAAAACTCTTTTACCTTTTACATCTAAATCTTCAATTGTTCTTTTCATAAATTTCCCCTAGATACATTGTAATATATATTTAGACAAAACAACAAATGTTTTTACGATAAAACATTTTTTAAGATATTCAAGCTCTCATCAAGATTATTTGTTAAAGCAAGTTTTAATCTATATTTCCCTGCATCTTTAACATCTCTTACATACCATAAAAAATGTTTTCTAAGTGTTATGCACAAAACTTCGTCACTATAATATTTTTGCAATGTTTTTACATGAGTTGCAATTAATGAAAACTTATCTTTGTGCTCTATATTTTTTAACTCGGCAAATATCCATGGTCTGCCAAGTGCGCCTCTAGCAACCATTACACCATCGACACCTGTTTCTAACATTTTTTTATAACTTTGTTCATCAATAACATCTCCATTGCCAATAACTGGAATATTTACACTTTGTTTAACTTTTTTTATTGTTTCATAATCAACTTCGCCACTATACATTTGTTCTCGTGTTCTACCATGAACAGTTATTGCTTTTGCACCACATTTTTCACAAAGTTTTGCAACTTTAACAGCAACATTGTCGCTGTTATAAAATCCTTTTCTTATTTTTACAGTTATGGGCTTTGTTGTTGCATTAACGCACTTGGTGACAATTTCTTCAATTTTGTTTAAATCTTTTAAAAGTGCACTTCCATCGCCATTTTTAACAATTTTGGGTGCCGGACAACCAAAGTTTATATCAATAATGTCAAATTTTTTTAGTTGTTCACTTTGACACGCCTTTGCCATTTCATCTGCATCATGTCCAAATATTTGAACAACCTTTACTAATTCATCATCTTCTGTTTCTAAAAGCTTTTTGGTGTGCTCATTAAAAAATCTTATGGCTTTACAATTTATCATTTCAACATAAGTAAGGTCGGCACCACACAATCTACAAACTTTTCTAAAACCGATATCACCAACACCTGCCATAGGTGCCAAAAATAAATTACCAACTTCTATATTTCCTATTTTCATATAAATAGTTTACATCTTTTAATCTTTCAAATCAACTTTTTGTTACACTTAAAAACAATAACCTTTTTAGGTGGAACAATACAAATTCTATTTAATCTAATATCATAATATTTTCGTTCGCATTTTTCTTTAATGAAAAATGTGCCAAAATCTTTTATGTGCACTTTTTGTCCTTTTAAAATCATATCCAATAATAAATCTTGTGCGCCATTTAAAATAATTTCTAATTTATTTTTAGAAATATTTAATTTCATATTTAAATAATTTATAAATTCTTTTTTATTCATTTATTTTTTTATTAACATTTTTATTATTATTAAACAAATTTTTTATTTGTTTTATTGAAATTATTTTAAAAACAAAACAAATTAAAAAGTACACAAACACTGCAAACAAAAGAATTATAACAATTTTTAAGTATGCGTTTAAAATAAGATATTTATTTATTAAAAAAACTCCAATAAACATAATTAAACAACTAAAAATAGGTACAATAAGAGTATTAAATTTTAATTTTAATGGCGTTAATTTTCTAACAAAATATAAATCAATTAGACATATAATTGCTTCGCTAAAATTTATTGCAATACCTAAAGCTAAAATGTTTAGTTTTGTAAACAAAATTAAAAACACAAGTAAAACAAATTTTACTATAACCCCAATTATTTGACTGAATAGTGGCAATTTAAATTGTCCAAAACTATTTAAAATACTCGAAGATATTTGAATAAAAGAAAGCCAAATAATATTAAAACTTAAAATGCATAAATAAAATACTGATACATTTATAAATTGAATTTCTATTGCAGGGAAAAAAATTGTTATAATGTTTCGTGCAACACCCACCACACCAAACACACATGGTAAACACAAAAGCCAAATAAAAAAGTATGTACCATTAACCATTTCTTTAATATCATCATTTTTTGCAATTTTATAAGTTAGTGTTGGTAAAACAGCAACACTTAAAGTACCACACAAAAGAATTGGAAAGTTTACAAGTGGACTAATCATTCCTGTTGCGATTCCAAAAAGTGATGTTGCAGTTTTTATATCAATGCCCGAATATGATAACAAATTGACAACAATAAAAGTATCCAAACATGAAGAAAGTGGCAAAATTAAATTATTTAATGTTATAGGTAAAAATTCCTTAAATAAATTTTTTAGGTCATCAAACTTAATATAAATTTTGTTATTGACCTTTAATTTTTTGATTTGATAAACAAAAGCAACATAAATAAAAGAAGCAATTTCGCTTACAAGCACGCCTAAAAAAGCACCACTAACTGCATAGATTAAACCAAATTGCAACAAAAAGTATGAAAACGATAAACCTATACATAATTTTACCAGTTGTTCAATCAAACCACTTATTGCAGTTGGCATCATATTTTCAAGTCCTTGAAAATATCCCCTGTAAACACAAGTTATACTAGAAAACAAGATACTTATTGCAACTGTTATATAACCAAGATAGGCACTTTGATTGCCCTGTAGTCTTGCAATAGGAACTGAAAAAATAAACAAAATAGCACAAAAAACACTTGCAAAAAAAAGAGAAATAATTAACGAACTTTTTATAATCTTATTTATATGCAACAAGTCGTTTTTTGCTCTATAACTAGAAATTTTTTGTGCAACAAAAACTGGCATACCACCTGTTATAAAAACCAAGAACAAAGAATATACTGGAAATACCATTTGATACAATCCTATACCTTCTGTTCCTAATATATTTGAAAGAGGTATTTTATATAAAGCCCCTATAAATTTAGACACCAATAAAAATAAACTAAGAATTATAGTATTTTTGACATAAACATTTTTCATTACATATAGTTTTAGTGATTTTTGATATGTTTATGCAAAAAACATAAAATTTGCTATTTACAAAACCAAATAATTATGATACACTAAATTGAATTTAAAAAAAGGAAGTATATTATGGACGCAACAAGCAAAGAAAGAGAATTAGAAGGTTATTTTGTTGATTTTCCAATGATGGATAGTTCTATGGTTACGGCACAACAACAAAAAGATAGATATGACATAATAAATTCGTTAATATTTAATGGTTTTTATGACTTAACAACAATTGGTAAAATTAGTGCACTTAGAAGGTCTGCTCTTGATGATATCGAAAATCAATATTTAAAAAAATATTGCACAAGAATTTTTGATATGGCTGAAAGATATTACGCATCAAAAGGTGGAAAATTTAGAACAAATCTCAATGACTTTTGTGCCTTTTATGTAAATTCTAAAAATGGTAAAAAATTGTACGAAAAATTATATAGTCGTTTTAAAATAATGAATTATCCATTGTTATTAGATAATTTTATGGAAGAAGGATTTTATTTTGCAAACTCTGCACTATATAAACAAATGGCAGAATATGCAAAAGGGAACTATAATTCTAACCAAATTGTTTTTTAAAAACTGTAAGATAAAAAAATTCCACAAATAAAATAGTGGAATTTTTTTATTGTGTTTACAAATTAAAAGATGGTTGATTATCATGCTCAATATTTATTTTAGAATTGTTGTTAATAAAATTAGGCATTACGGAATTTTTTGGGGTCGATTTATCAAATTTTTCATCCAAAGAATTTAAGTCATTTTTATTTGCATCAAACAAATAATTAGGCCCCAATTTTGTTTTCATTGAATACAATTTTTTTATTTCATTATTGTAAGAGTTGTTATCAAAGTTTTGCAATTTGTAATCATTAACGACAGTTTTATAATTATTGAATCCTTTACTAAACAAATTACTTAAATCCGATTTTGTTGAAGTTGTTTTTTTATTTTTTGTGGATTTTTTTGATGAACTACTTTTGGATGTTGCTTTTTTTGTTTTTTTTTCTGCGGGTTTAATAATTGGTTTTTTCTGGTTTGAATTTTTTGCGCTTACGCTTTTTAAATTCTTTAATTTTTTGTTATACATTAAAATATAATTTTGATTTACAAGTTCAAGCCATTTTTTTGTCTCTTCACTATATTTATCATACTTACTAAGTACTAATTCATCTAAAATCTCTTTAAGTTTTTCCCAATACAACACTGAGTTTTTATCAACATTTATATTTTTCATTCTTTGTTTTAATAAAAGTTGTATTTCTCTTCCAACATTTCCCGATTTTTGCAAAATTTTTATAACATCTAAAACATAATTGCGGTTTTCTATGGCGATTACATCGGTTAATGCCTTCATTGATATGCTTTTATCTTTTATCAGTTTTTCAATTATTTCACTCTTATATTTTATATCTTTACCTTCACTCTCATCTTTGGTGTAAAGATTGAATACTTTTTTTAATTTATCAAGATAATTCGAATCATCAAAATCATTAAAATTAACAAGAAAAGTTTCTAGTTTTTCTTTTTTGCCTAAAAATTCATATTCTTCCAAAAGATATAAACTTGAAAACTTTCTTCCTTCAATTTCATTTAAATAAAATTTTATTATAAAATTTAGTTTTTTATTATTTACATACCCTTCACATTCAACACCATCAATTTTATAAGACAAAACGAGTTTATCAATTTTTATTAGTTCATCGATAACTTCACGAGAAATAACATATTTACCATCACAAAAATTTCCTAACAATATAGATTTTTGAAATGCACATTCTTTTAAAAAAGAATCATAATATTTTGTCATATTTTCTCCTATTTACATTTTATATCATAAAAACTTTCTTGGCAATAGTCTAATTTGGTAAATCCATTAATTCTTTACCAAAGTCTACAATGTTTTGAACAGTTTCATGTAAAATTTCAATAAGCATAAAACCACCTACAATTCCGTCCAAAAATTCCGATAAAATGAAATTATCATCATTTTCTAAACTATTAGGTTCCTGTAAATATTCTTTATAATCCAATAGTCCGTTATGATTTTCGTCTAATCTACCTATCAAATCACTATAAAGCATTTTTTCTTTTTTATCGTCTTTATGCTTTGATTGAGGTTCTTTCCTACCAAGTGGAACCATTAATGAAGAATCTTCAAATGATTTCATCCTAATTTCTTCAGCACTTTGAAACTGCTTAAATGTTTTTTTGTTTAATAATAAAAAGTTTTGATAAACTAATTGCAATTCGTTTAACGTTTTTATATCTAATTTGTTTTTATTTTTTTTTAATAACTTTCTCAACTCTTTTCTTGCACAAATCCAATACTCAGCTGAATTTTCTATCAAGTTCATGTCGTTTAAAATTGCAATTAAATTTTGTAATATATCTTCTCCTATAGGACCATAGTCCTTTAATAATTTAATGCTTTCTTGAACCATGCTTTTATTGTTTAATGCAATATCGTTAAAATATGCGTGATATACTTTTTTCTTTTGTAATTTACATTTATCGGCGAGCACTTCTTCGTTAAAATCTTTACCATCGCTGTCATCTTTTTCATGAAGTTTTAAAACTACCTTAACTCTTTCAACAAAATTTTCTGCACTATACCCGGTATATTTAGTTAAAAAACTTATTATTGAACGATTTTCATTGTCGAAATTTCTATAAAATTCAACAAGAAAAAGTTTTGCACAAACAATATCATCTTTGTTTTTGTCGTCTATTTCAACAATAAAATTGTATGTAGATGAAATACTTTTAAAATAACAATAAATTACGTTGTTTTCAATATGAGTAATAATTTTGGGAACACTTATAAACTGCTGTTTAATTTTTAATGGCAATATATACTCATTTTTGTTATTAAATTGCCCAATCAAAGATATGCCTTCTATATTTAACTGTTGCACCTCATTATTTAAATTTTCCACAATATAATCCTTTTATTTTAATGATAAATTTTCTAATTTTTGTTTTTGGTCATATTTTTGCAATTCTTCTACAACTTCTTCAATATCGCCATCTAGAAAAGAAACCATGTTAAATACTGAATAGTTTATTCTATGGTCTGTTATTCTACCTTGTGGATAATTATATGTCCTTATTCTTTCGCTTCTATCGCCCGTTCCAACTTGACTTTTTCTATTTGCAGAATACTGAGAATCAATTTGCGTTTTATAAAAATCATACAATTTTGCTTTTAACAAATTCATGGCTTTTTCTCTATTTTTTATTTGAGACCTTTCGTCTTGACAAGCAACAACAATGCCTGTTGGTAGGTGTGTTATTCTTATTGCACTATCAGTTTTGTTTATGTGTTGTCCACCTGCTCCACTGCTTCTATAAGTGTCAATTCTTAAATCTTTATCCAAAATTTCAAAATCTACCTCTTCAATTTCAGGAAGAACTGCAACAGTAACTGTTGATGTATGAACTCTGCCTTGTGATTCAGTTTCAGGAACTCTTTGAACTCTATGTACACCACTTTCATATTTCAATTTACTAAAAACATTTGTACCTTTAATTGTGATACTGCATTGTTTTAATCCACCAAGTTCGGTTTCTTCAAGTTCATTCACTTCGGTCTTCCAATGATTGCGTTCGGCATATCTTATATACATATTCATAAGTGTAGAAGCAAACAATGATGCTTCTTCGCCACCTGCTGCCGGTCTTACTTCCAAAATTACATTTTTGTCATCGTTTTCATCTTTTGGTAAAAGAAGAATTTGTATTTTTTCATTAAGATTTTTAATTTCTTCTTTTGTATTTTCTATGTCTTCCTTAAAAATGGCTAACATTTCAGGGTCTTTTTCTGTCGCAACAACTTTTTCACTATCTTCAAGATTTTTTGTTAGTTTTAAAAGTTTATCATGACATTCGGCAATCTCTTCAATGCTGTTTCTCTCTTTAACAAGTTTTTGCCATCTTTTATTATCGGCAATAATTTCAGGTTTTACAACTAAATCAGTTAACTCATCATATCTTTTTTTTATTTTTTCGGTTTGCTCTAACATTTTTTATTTCCTTTAAATTTTTCAATTTTGCATAAATAACTCTATCAATTTTGTTATAATCTTTTATAACTTTGATGTTTTCAAAATTTTCTTCAAGCATTTCAACAATATGCTTTTTTTGATTGATACCAATTTCAAAAAATATCATTCCATTTAAAGTTAAATAATTAACACTTTCTTTAATTATTTTTCTATAAAACTCTAGACCATCTTCACCACCATCAAGTGCAAGTTTTGGGTCATATTCTTTAACTTCTTTATCTAATTTTGCAATGTCTTGTGTTGGTATATATGGTGGATTGCTAACAATTATATCAAACTTTTTTCCTTTTTTCAAGTTTTCAAACAAATTAGAATTTTTAAAAACAACTTTAACTTGATTACTTTCTGCGTTTTCTTGTGCAACTAACAGCGCCTTGTCTGAGATATCAGTTGCAACAATATTAGCATTTACGTTTTTTGCAATGCTTATTGCAATAACACCACTACCTGTACATAAATCCAATATATTCATTTTTGCCTTTGCATACTTTAAAACTTGTTCCACCAAAATTTCTGTTTCCATTCTTGGAGATAAAACATCTTTTGTAACTTTAAAATCGTATCCAAAAAAATTTGTTTTGCCAAAAATTTTAGTGATTGGTTCACCTTTTATTCTTTTGTTTGTTGCATTTTCGATTGCATTTTTTTGTGCTTGTGTAACTTTTGTTTGAAGACGAAGTTGTCCCCGAGAAATATTAAGCACTTCACAAACAAGCCAATCTGCTTCGCTTACATCTTCAATATGCGCATTTTTTAATTTTTGTTTACATTCTGCGTACACACTTGAAAATGACAATTCGTTATTTTTAAAATCTTCTGTATTCACAATTCCCCTTTTTTTGTCTTGCATAAAAACAACTTCATTATATGCCGAAAGAGAAATATAAATTTCTGTTTTTGTTGGCTTTTCGGTTACTAAAAAAGAAGTAATTATGCACAATTTATTTAAATTTTTTATTTTTGAATTTTCCAATAAGAATAATATTTCAAAACAAACGCTAAAACAAAAAAGCGTTATAACTAAATTTACAAATGGCTTCCAAATTTCATTGCTTGTAAGTCCAACTAATGCTAACACAAAAAATGTAAAAGAAAAAGCAAAAACAAGATAGTTAAGCAAATTTGTTGGTTTGTGAATACTTTCATTTTTTGTTGTTAAAATATTTGTACAAGCATTAAATCTGTAAAATTGCTTAAAAGGTGTTAAAAATTTTAACACCAACAACACCAAGTATAAAAGAGCAATTTTAATAATACCAACTAGAAATCTATTTAAAAAAACGTTTGAACTATAATCACTTATCAATATTGCAAGTTTAACAGGTAAAAAACCAATAATAAAAATAGCAACAAAAAAAGCAATTAAACAAATTATTACAGAAAAAACTTGTTTGTAACTTATATTTAAACTTTTGGAAATGTTTTTTGATAAACTATTATTAGATTCTTTAAATGGAAACTTTATTAAATTTTTAATAAAAAAATAAATTCCAAAAATTAAATATTCTAATCCTCGCAAAAAAATTATATTATTTGGAATAATACTAATTTTATTTTTACAAGAAATTAAATTTGTTTTACCTCTTTCATTTACATAGGCACACGCACTATTTTTTTTATAATAAAAACACGAGCCATATAAACATGGTGTTGCATATAATTTTTCCATAATAAAAGTATGAACATATTTACAAAAATTAAAACTTTTACGCACAATAAAAAAGCAAGTACAAGTACTTGCTAAATAAAAATGGGTATATTAAATGTTGTGTGTTTTTTTAAATTTATCAACTCTTCCTCCAACATCGACAATTTTTTGTTTGCCAGAGAAGAAAGGATGACATTTGTTGCAAATATCAACTTTAATTGTATCCCCATGAACAGCAGAGCCTGTTTTAAAAGTATTTCCACAAGCACAAACCACTGTTACTTCATGATAATTTGGATGTCCTTCTTTTTTCATTTTACACTCACCTTTTAATTAAATTTTGCTTACATATAGTATCATATAATAACCTTACTGTCAACATAATTTACAACAATTTATTTATGTAAAATATCACTTAATTTATAGGCAACTTCGTCTATGTTACCTGCACCTAAAATAAGAACAGCAAATTTTTTTTGTAAATATTTTTCTATTTTTTTTATTGCCACCGAAAAACTTGCACAATAACTGCAATCAATATTTTTTATGTTTTTATATAAACTATATGCCGAACTGTATTTATCATATTTTTCTCTTGCAGGATATGTTTTAACCAATAATAGTTTGTCACAACCATTAAAACAAGATAGGAAATCATTATACAAGTTTTTGGTTCTAGAAAACGTATGAGGTTGAAAGACGACAAGAATTTTTTTATCGCCTACATTTTCTTTAAATGTAGTAATAGTTTTTTTTATTTCGGTTGGATGATGTGCATAATCATGAACAACAAAATTTTTTTCATTACCAAGAACTTCAAATCTTCTTTTAATCCCCCTAAACTCTTTTAGTCCTTGTGCGATATACTTTTTGGGTATCTTTAATATTATACAAGTCATAATAACCGAAAGAGCATTTGTAACATTATACAAGCCAACAGCACCCAATTCAATATGAATAAAAAAATTATTTTTATAAAAACAATCAAAATTATATTTATGATTTATTATTTTTATATTTTTTGCGTAAATATCACTATTTTCATCACCAAAAGTATAATCCTTTTTATTTATTATATCGTTATTAATACATATTACTTTGTTGCTATTTTTAGCAAATTCATTAAATGATTTGACTTCGTTTTTATAAGTTTTAAAATAATCTAAGTGTTCAGGTTCAATATTAAGTATGATAGAAATGTTGGAGTTTAACTGTAAAAAACTATCTTTATATTCACACGCTTCAGTAATAAAAAATTTATTTTTTTGCAAAACAAAACCAAAATCTTGGTCTTTAAGTTGTGCACCAATATGTAGTGATGGTTCCTTTTTTGCACAATTCAAGCAAGAAAATAACATCGCTGTGGTAGTTGTCTTTCCGTGAGAACCTGCAACACTGATAACACATTTAAAATCATTTGCAATAAACGAAAGTAATTGTGCTCTCGACAATATTTTTATTTTTTTCTTTTTTGCTTCAATAAGTTCTTCATTGTTTGATTTAATTGCAAAATTATAAACAACAACATCAACATTCCCAACATTCTTTTTGTTATGTCCATCAAAAACAACAATTCCATTTTTTTCTAGTTTTTGTTTCATAACATAATTTGACAAGTCTGAACCTTGTACATAATTTCCCTTATTTTTTAAATATACTGCAAGTGCTGACATACTTGCACCACATATTCCAATAAAATGGTATTTTAACTTTTTCATACTTTTTATAATATGAAATAAAATATCTAGGTGCTACATAATAAACAAAGTCATTTGTGCTAATAACTAATTTTTTATTGTTTGAATATTTTGCTAAAATGTTTGCTAAACTAAAAAAAATGTGCTATAAATAATTTAGCAAATATAAAGGAGATAAAAAATGAACATTACAGAAATCAGAGTAAGACTTGTGAAAAAAGAAGATTCAAAACTAAAAGCAGTTGCTTCAATCACAATTGATGAGTGCTTTGTTATTCATGATATCAAAGTTATTCAAGGAACAGAGGGATTATTTATTTCTATGCCTTCAAGAAAAACACCTGAAGGAGAATATAAAGATATAGTTCACCCAATCAACACAGAAACAAGAGAAAGCATAAGTGCACAAGTTATTGCTGCTTATGAAAAACAATTAAATGAAGAACCAAAAGCAGAATAATAAAAACAAAAAATACCATTTCTGAAGTGAACCCCGAAGGGGTCACTCAAAATAAAAAACCACTAGGAAGAAATTTTAGATTTCTTCCTATTTTTTAATCTCTTTGTATTGTAAAATTCTATCCAATCTTCAACTAATGCTTGATATTC
>CALWTD010000013.1 GCA_944384395.1 uncultured Clostridia bacterium | reverse complement strand
CCTAACAACATAAAATATGTTGTTAATATGCTAATGTGGCTCAGTCGGTAGAGCAATTGATTCGTAATCAATAGGTCCCGGGTTCGATTCCCGCCCTTAGCTCCAAAAAAGAGAGCAATTTTACCCCTACGGGTTACATCTTTTTGCTCTCTTTTTTTATAAAGTAAACCCACCATCAACTGTTATAACTTGTCCTGTTATATAATCTCCTGTACATTCTGCAAGGAATAAAACTAAATTGCTAATATCTTCTGTTTTTCCTATTCTTTTTGCAGGTATTTGTTTTATAATTTCTTCAATTTCAGTTTTTGACAAGTTTTTATTCATATCAGTGTCAATTAATCCAGGACAAATACAATTTACGCATATATTATTATAACCATATTCTTTTGCCAGTGATTTTGTTAATCCAATTATTCCCGCTTTTGAAGCTGAATATGTGCTTTCTAAACTTGCCCCCACATTTCCCCATATTGAAGATATATTTATAATTTTGCCAGTTCCATTTTTGAGCATATAAGGTAGAACATATTTTGATGTATAAATAGCACCTAATAAATTTGTGTCTATAATTTCTTTTGTTATTTTATCGTTTTCATCAATAAAAAGACCTTTATAACTTATTCCGGCATTATTTACAAGAACATCAATATGTCCAAAACAAGAAATTATCTCATTTATCATATTTTGTACTTCATTTAAATTTTTTATATCTGCTTTCACTAATATTGCATTTGTATTTAAAGATGTTATTTCGTTATATAAAGATTTAGCTTGGTTTTCAGATTTATTATAATTTATTGCAACATTGTATCCTTTTTGTGCAAACTGTTTTGCAATTTGTTGTCCTATTCCTTTTGATGCTCCTGTTATTAATACTGTTTTCATTTTATCTCCTATGACTATACTAATACAAAGATTCAAAGTCTTCAAGCAAAATAATGTATTTATTGACAAAATTTAAATATATATTTATAATAAACTATAAGTGAGGTCTTTATGGATAATGGTCAAAAGAGAAAACTTTTAACATTAGTATATAAAACAATATCTTTTTTTAGTGTAATTGCTATAATTTGTACTTTGTATTTGTGTGTTGATAAAACAGTAACAAAATCAAATAATGTTTTATGGTTAGATGCAACTTTAATTGCTTTATCATGTTTAATACTTATATTTATTTTGTCAGATTTTATTGCAACAAAAAAATTGTATAACAAATATTATATTGCAATGTTGTATTACATATTTTTTATTTTAAGTTTTCTTTCATTGATTGCTTTAGGCATATATTGCTACAAAGTACAAATTGACATTTCATTATATTTCTCTTACATTTTGCCACTTGGTTTAATATTTGCAACACAAATTGTTTTAATTGTTAATTTTGTGCTAGGATTAATAATTTCTAAGTTATACCGTAACAATACTATTACAATAGATTCTGTTTCTGACACTCCAAATTTTGATGATGAAGTGTTATTAAAAAAGAAATTAGACGAATTAAATAGAAAACTTTCAATTAAAAAGATTCAAGATGAAATAAATAGAGTTGAAAAAGAATTGGACGAATAACAAAAAAGAACTTATGCAAGTTCTTTTTTATAATTTAAAACTAATTCTATCTTTTTCTGTGTCTATATTTTTTATTTCAACTTCTACTTTTTGCCCCAATTTTACAATTTCGTATATTCTTTTATCGTTGTGTTCGGTTGCATCACTTACATGAAGCAAACCATCTACATTGTATCCATCTAGTTTAATAATTGCACCAAAAGCCAATATTTTTATTACTGTTCCTTTATATTTTTCACCAATTTGCAATTTTTTCATTATTGCCGTTTTTGGATTTTCACCAAGTTGTTTTAAACCCAGAGAAACTTTTTTATTTTGCTTATCTACTTTAATAACCCTAAAATTGTATGATTCGTTTAATTTAAGATAATCTGCAACATTATTTACTCTTTCATATGCTAAATCTGAAATATGAATAAAACAAGAAACACCATCAACATCAATAAAAGCACCATATGGCATTATTTTTTCAACTTTACCTTTTACAATTTTATTTATAAAAATGCTATTCCAAAACAAACTCTCTTGACTTTCTTTTATTTGTTCTTTTAATAATTTAATAGAGCAAACAATAAGCTTTTGCTCTTTATTTATCTCGGTTACTATACCTGTTTGTTGTTTGTTTAAATAAAAGTTTAAATTTTTTAAATTAATATCAATTTCATCGTGTGGCACAACAATATTATACATTCCTAACTTTGAAATAAGTGCTTTGTTTTTTATTCCTGTAACATAAAATGAAAATTCTGAACCAATTTTCAATTTTTCTGCAGTTGTTGAGCCAATAATTATGTTATCTGCAATTTTTTTTGATACTTCAATCATTCCATCTTCAGTTTTTGTGCCAAGAACTGCAACTTTAAACCTGTCACCTATTTTCACTTGGTTATAATCGACAAAATCGTTTTTATTTATAAATGCATCAGACTTTCCTCCTATATTAAAAACAACTCCGTCTTCACGCTTTAATATAACAACACCATCAAATATATCATTTTTTTTGTATCTTGCAAAAGTCTTGTCTATTGAGTTTAAATCAAATTTAACTTCTTCCATTTTTTCTCCTAACAAATCAATCTAATAATAATATAACAAACCTAAAACATTTTTGTCTAATAAAAATAACCACACCTGTGGTTATTTTTTGTTTATAACGGTTGCTCGTAACTCTAAAAGTTTATTTTTCATTATTTCATCACCATTTTCACTTTCTTCTTTTGTTATATAAAAAGGTTTACCTATTGTTATGGTATTAAAACAAAATAGTCTTGGTTTTTTCTTTATCCAAATTGGGACAATGGGTGAATTAGATTTTGTTGCAAAAATGCTTGCACCACTCTTTATATCACCCAGTGGCTCTTTTGTTTTATTTCTTGTGCCTTCCGGAAAAATTGTTAAAATTTTGTTATTTTTTAATACTGATAAACACTTTTTTACTGTTGATATTTCAACTTTTTGTCTATCAATAGGGATTGCATTCATACCTTTTAAAAAAATTTTAATTAATTTATTTTTAAACAATTCTTTTTTAGCAACACAATATTGTTTTCTCCATATCATATTTACAAGTAAAAGAGGATCTATGTTGCTTGTATGATTTGCAATAATGACGCATTTACCCTTTGGTAAATTTTTTTTGTTTTTTAATCGTGCTGGATACAATATCCAAAACGGAATATATGCAATTATCTTTATAAACCAATAAAACATATTACCTCACTTTTATACAATTTAAAATTTTATTTAAACTTTGTTCTATTGTATCATTTGAAGTATCAATAACAATTGCATCTTTTGCTTGAATTAGTGGACTGATTTTTCTATGAATATCGTTGTAATCACGCTCTTGTAATTGTTTTTTTACATCTTGCAATTTTAATGCTGGATTATTATTCTTTAATGTTTGATATCTTCTTTTTGCTCTTTCTTCAATACTAGCCGTTACAAAAAATTTATAATCAGCATTTGGAAAAACTTGTGTTCCAATGTCACGACCTTCTATTACAACATCAAATTTGTTTGCAAATTCGTGTTGAAGCTCACTTACTTTTTCTCTAATAATTGGGTTTTGAGAATAAAATGATGCCAAACTTGCAATTTTAGGCAATGATACATATTTGGTTGTATCTTCTTTATTAACAAAAACGATTTGATTTTTATTTTTAAATTTAATTTCTATTTTTGTTGTATCTAATATATTTTTAATAGCATCATTGTTTTTTATATCAATATTATTTTTGTCTATTAAATATGCTATTGCCCTAAAAATCATGCCAGTATTTAAAAAATGAAAATTTAAAGCATCTGCAGTCATAACTGCAAGCGTACTTTTACCTGCACTTGCTGGACCATCCATTGCAATAATCATAATAAAACTCCTTTTCCTACACTATTTGCTGTTGAGAGTGCGATTTGAATGTTAAACCCTCCTGTTAAAGCATCTACATCTAAAATTTCGCCTGCAAAGAAAAGATTTTTAACAAGTTTGCTTTCCATTGATTTTGGATTTATTTCTTTTGTATTTACTCCCCCGTTTGTAATTATAGCATAATCAATGTCGTATAGACTATCAAAATTTAGTTTAAAATTTTTTAAATTGCTTATTATTTTTTTTCTTTCTTCAGTAGTAATTGAATTAACTTTTTTTAACTTATCTATTTTACAAACATTCAAAAAAATTTCCAGAAAATTTTTTGGTAACAAATTATACATCACTGTGTTTATTTGACTATTTTTATTTGTATCAAATTCTCTAAGCAATCTATTTTCAAGTTTTTTTTCATTGAGCGCAGGTTTAAAATCCAAATATAATTCAATATCGTTGATTTTATTTATGTAACTTGACATAGTTAACACAATTGGTCCACTTATTCCATTTGAAGTAAATAACATTTCTCCAAATTCTTCTTTTATTAGTTTATTTTTGCTATAAGCAGATAATTTAACATTTTTTAATGATAATCCTTCTACAGATTTTACCCATTTGTTTTTTAACTTTATAGGACAGAGTGCAGGTTTTATGTCAACTATTGTGTGACCAAATTTTTTTGCTAATTTATATCCAAAACCATCGCTTCCTGTTGATTTGTAAGAATTGCCACCTGTGCATATTATTAAAGCATCACATAAATATTTTTTATCAGTTGTTATAACAAAAAATTTGTTTTGATTTTTATAACAATCAACAACATTCTGATTTAAAACAATCTTTACACCGTTATTTGTACAAGCATTTTGCAATGCTTTTATTATATCACTTGATTTATCACTTTCTGGAAAAACTCTATTTCCTCTTTCAATTTTGGTTTTTATGCCAAATTGTTCTAAAAAGTTTATAGTGTCATAGGGTGTAAAATTATTTATACAACTATATAAAAATTTTTGATTAGTTACAACATTATTAAAAAATTCTTGCGTGTTACAATAATTTGTAACATTACATCTTCCTTTTCCTGTTATATATAACTTTTTACCAACTTTTTCATTTTTTTCTAATATGGTTACATTGTGTCCACTTTTTGCACATGAATATGCACTCATAAGTCCACTAGCTCCACCACCTATAACAATTATATCCATTATTCTCACCTTAAAAGTTCACAAAGTTCATAATCATTTAAAGGTTTATATTCGCCCCTTTGAAGACCACCGAGTTTTATGTTTCCAATTCTTATTCTTTTAAGCATTTTTATTGGCTTGTTTATTGCTTCAAACATTCTTCTAATTTGTCTATTTTGTCCTTCATGAATTATTACACTTAATTTTGCATTGTTATTTACAATTCCAAGAAGTTCAACTTTTGCTTTTGGCATTTTTATGCCGTTTTCTACAACTCCTGCTCTTAAAACTGCAAGTTCACTTTCAAGAATATTTCCTTCTATTTTTACTATATACTCTTTTTCAGTTTCGTGTGATGGATGGCTTATTTTTTGAGCAAGATCTCCATCGTTTGTAAGTAAAAGTAAACCTTCAGTATCATAATCTAACCTTCCAATTGAAAACAATCTTGTATCACTTTTTACTATGTCAAAAATTGTCTTTCTTCCCCTGTCATCGCTTGCAGTACAAAGGTATCCTTTTGGTTTATTTAATTTATAATAAACATAGTTAGAAGGCAAAGATAGTTCTTTGCCTTCTAACTCTATTTTATCTTTTTTTATGTCAACATCTGTCGAAAGATTTGTTACAATTTTTCCATTTAATTTAACTTTTCCATCAACAATAAACTGTTCGCTTTTTCTACGAGATGCCACTCCACATAATGCTAAATATTTATTAATTCTCATTTGTTCACCATTTTGAAATAATCCTTTTGAAATTATCTATAACCTTATTAGAATTTACATCTTCCATAGTATAGATTTTTTCACAAAATAGCAAGTGTTTATCAAGATATATTTTAACTTCTCCAACAATTTGCTCTTTTTTGATAGGAGCTTTTATGCTTGATGGTAAACTAATTTCGGTTTTTATTCTTGTCTCTTCTTCATCTGTTAATGGATATATAAATCCTTTTTGTGTGTAAACTTTAACTTTTTGTGTATCACTTTCAGTTATATCAATAGTTCTAATAAAATTATATGGTGGCAAAATTGTTGACATATGATATTTTGAAAAACAATCTTCTATGTGCATTGCCGTTTCTTCAAACATTGGTCCACAATTTAAAACCACACTTATTAAATGCATTTTATTTCTTTTAGCACTTGCAACTAAACATCTACCTGCATCATTTGTAAAACCTGTTTTACCACCATTGCAACCTTCAAGCGACCAAAGTAATTTGTTTTTGTTTTGCAAATATCTATAACCATTACCTGTACTATCTGGGATTTTGGTATTTTTTGTTGATACAACTTCTTCAAATATTGGATATTTATAACATTCTCTTGTAATTTGAGCAAGATCATATGCAGTTGTTTTATGACCTTCTTCATCTAAACCGTGTGGATTTTTAAAAGTTGTATTTTTTGCACCACAATTTAACGCTTCTTGTGTCATAAGTGATGCAAATTCACTAATTGAATTTGATATATGTAAAGCAAGTGCAGTAGCGGCATCATTTCCTGAAACAAGCATCATGCCATATAATAATTCTCTAACTGTTAAAATTTCACCTTTTTTTAGATATATAGAAGTTCCTGGTATACCTATGGCTCTGTCATCAACTTTAACTTCTTCATCAAAATTATTACAATGTTTTAAAACAGTTAAAAAAGTTGCGATTTTGGTTGTACTAGCATTAGCACGAGGTGCATTTTCGTTGCTACTCATAAGTACTCTGTTAGAGTTTGCTTCAATTACAATCATAGAAGTAGCAGAATTTTGTGCCATTGCAATATTATTTGTTGAAGGATTAAAAATTAAGCAACAAGACATTAAAGTTACAAATAACAAAAAAATATATTTATTCTTTTTCATTGTTTTCTTCCTTATTTTTTAAATTCATTTTGGAAATTAGTGTATTCGCCAAATTTAAAAGAGTTTGATAAGCCGATTTATTTTCAACATCAATAAATTTGATTTCGGTTTCAGTTTCTACTATAAAACCTATTGGTGTTACACTAACTCCACCACCACTTCCACCTGCAAGTGGATAAGGTAGTTTTTTAGAAACAGAATTATATTCTCCTGCTCCAACAACATAACCAACAGAAACTTTGCTTATTGGAATAATAATACTTCCACTTGGAATTAATATTGGATTGCCAACAATAGTATTTGCTTCTGCTAATTGCCTAATTTGTGATATTGATGAATTTACAAGGTCTTCAAGATATTTTTGATTTTCTGGCATCTCTTTCATATTTTTTACTCCTTAAACTAAATAGTGAAATAACAACACTATATAATAAATCGAAAAGCGTGATTGTTAAACTTGTATATAAACTAAAAAGCAAAATTTCTTTATTAAAACATGGACATATATTGTTTTCCATTGAGCAAGTTGGTTTTTTGTTTTTTAGATAGCAAAACAGTAGTTCAATAAACGAGTTAACTGTTGCACAAGTCATAGCAGTTTTATAGGCATCATAATAACCAACTCTGCCATAAACACAAATTTTTCTAATTTGAGTTTTGCTTTTTAAATTGTTTGTAAGTTGTTCAACAAAATAAATTTGCTTTGCAGATAAGGAAAATTCAATTTCTTTTTTTTTCTTTTTTGTTGTTATAATTATGTTTTTATCTTTGAAAAATATTTTAAAAAGTACTATTTTAAATTTCCAAAAAAAAATTGAAACATAAATGATTTCTTTTTGAACATTTAAGCATAATTTAATTCTAAAATTTAATGGTAAAATAATTACAACAATAAAAAATAGTGGCAATAGAAAATATAAACTTTCCATGTCACTATTGTTTGTTTAATTTAAAAATTTATGCAAATTCGCTTCAACTTGCCGTTTCATCTTGTCTTTGACTGAAATCCATTTTTTGAATGTTGTTTTGTTTTAAAATTTCATCTATATGGTCGAGCATTTCTTGGTCTTCGGCTTTAATTTGTTTTATGTCTTTTTCATTTTTCAAAAATTCTGGTATTTCTTCTTCTTGTGGTACTTCAAAATCTCTATATAAACCATCACTAGAAAGTTGATTATCATAAGTTTCATTTCTTATAACTTCAATTCTTTCAAGGAGACTTTCATAGTCAGGAAGTTCAGAAATATCCTTTAAATTAAATCTTTTTAAAAACTCATCAGTTGTGCCAAAAAGATAAGGTTTTCCAACTGCATCTTTTCTTCCAACAATTTCAATAAGCTTGTTATCCAAAAGTACTTGAATTGCATAATCGGCAGAATTTATTTTTCTTATCTCTTCTATTTCTAGTTTTGTTATTGGTTGCTTATAGGCAATAATAGCAACAGTTTCAAGTGCTGCTTTTGTTAATGCTTTTTCACGAATAGGATTTAAAACAGTTGAAATTTGCTCGGCATATAAAGGATTTGAACATAATTGAATTTTATTTTTATACTCAATGATTTGTATTCCACTGTTTTCATCAAAATCTTTTTTTAATTCATCAAACGCTTTGTTAAATGTTTTTTTGTCTATTTCAAGTTTTTCCATTATTGTATCAACTTCAACTCCATCACCTGCAATAAACAAAACTGCTTTAATAATCTCCTTCAAGTTGTTCATTTATTTCTATCTCCTTATCAATTCCCTCTTCGTTTGAATATATATCAATTTCGCCAAATATCGCGCTTTGTTGTGCTTTTAAAATTTGCATTTTTAACAATTCTAAAAGTGCCAAGAATGTATTTATTAGTTCACTTTTTGTCAAATCATTTTCAAATAAATCACTAAATTTAACCATTTTTTTGTTTTTAACTTCGTTTTTTATTGAAATAATTTTTTCAGCAACTGTAAAACGGTCTTTTACAATTTGTTTTGGTTCTTGTTCTATAATTTTTTTTGGTGCTGTAGCCATCATAATTGCAAAAGCGTCAAGCATACTATCAAGCACCATAACTTTTAAAACAATTTTAACACTATTTGCCATCTTATCTGGTTTTCTATACAACTTGTCCAAATCTTCAATATTGGCTAGTTTTTCGCTTGCTTCCCTAAATAATTTTAGTTCTTTCAATCTTGCAAGCAAATTTACTTCAGGGTCGTCATCTTGTTGTTCTTCTTCGCCATCTGGTGGGAGTAATGTTCTTGATTTTATTTCAATAAGTTGTGCGGCGATTTCAATAAATTCACTTGCATTTTCCATGTCTAACTTATCTATACCTGATATATATTCTAGGTATTGCTCAGTTAAATCTGCGAGTTTAACCGTTTCGATATCCATTTTATTATCTTTAATAATTTGCAATAATAAATCAAGTGGACCTTCAAAATTTTCAAGTTTTACCCTATATATGTTTGTATCTTTAATTTCATCTTGCTCTAAAATATTTTCCATTATACAAACAACCCCCAAAACCAAAAGAATCCACTAATAACTCCACTTGTTACATATGAAAAAACAATATCAAATATTGGAGTAATCAAAAATATTAACAAAATTATTGTTCCATATCTTTGCAAAAATGTAACAAACCCATTGCCTGCCGGTGTTATTGCTTTTATAAAATTAAAACCATCAAGTGGAAAAATAGGAAGAAGATTAAACACAAATAGTGACAAGTTTAAAATAATCATATAAAACAAAAAGTAGTATAAAAAGATTAAAAACAAATTTGTTGATGCCAAAAGAAATTGACCAACAAAAAAGTATATACCACTAAAAACAAAAGCCAAAATTAAATTTGCAGTAACACCTGCTAATGAGACCAAAACAAGTCCTTTTCTATAATTTTTAAAATGCAGTGGATTGATTTCAACAGGTTTTGCCCAACCAAAACCAAATAAAAACAAACATAAAAAACCAATAGGGTCAATATGTTTAAATGGATTAAGAGTTAATCTTCCAAGTGCTTTGGCTGTTGGGTCACCCATTTTGTAAGCTACATATGCATGAGAAAATTCATGTGAGCAAAAAGCCAACATGAGCGCAAGGACATAAGCAATAATCAACGCTAAAATTTGTACAAAGGGTAAATTAGACCCTATTAAATCATAAATCATACCTATGTATTATACATAATAGTACAAATTTTTGCAAGAGATAATAAAAGAAAGGTTGCCCTTTCTTTTATTACTTTTATAATTTACCAATTTTCTGCAATTATTTTAATTGAATCAAAGTATCCCACTTTTTCAATGTTATCTTTTACAATTAAATCAATTTCTTTCACAACATTTCCGTCTTTTGTAATGGTTAAAGTTCCAACCTTTTCTCCACTATTTATTGGTGCTTTTAATTTTTCGTTTATTACATAAGAAATATCATATCCAGTATTTGAACCCTTTTTACAAAGTCCAAAATAACTTTCTTTTGCATATATATTTGCAGTTTTGCACTTGGACTGCAAAATCTCATAATTCTCTAAAACAGGAACATTGCAATCAAGCACATTTTTGTTTTCGTAATTTGCAAAGCCATAGTTAAATAGTTCTGTAACTCCATTAAATCTTTCTTGTCCTGTTTTTGCTCCAACAACAACAGCAATAAGTCTAAAATCATTTTTTTGTGCCGATGCAGTTAAACAATATCCTGCTTCAGATGTTGAACCTGTTTTACCACTATCACAACCTTTGTAATATCTAACAAGTTTATTTGTATTTACAAGTTCAGTTTCTCTACCTGATGGGTGTGTTAATTTATCCATCCAAATTGAACTAAGTGTATGATAATGTTCATGCTTTAATAATTCTTTTAAAAGTATTGCACAATCATTTGCACATGAATATTGTTCAGGTGCTGGAAGTCCTGTGCAGTTTGCGTACAATGTGTTTTCCATATTAAGTTCTTTTGCCCTTTCGTTCATTTTTTGCACAAACGCACTCTCACTTCCTGAAATTTGTTCTGCAAGAGCAACACTTGCATCGTTTGCCGACATCATAACAACACTTTTTATTAAATCTTCTGTTTTGTATTCAACATACGGGTCAATAAAAACTTGTGAGCCACCCATTTTTGAAGCATTTTCTGTTGTTGTAATCATTGTGTCAAGCGTTAAACTCCCATTGTCTATTGCTTCATATGTTAAAAGTAATGTCATAATTTTTACCATACTTGCAACGGGCAATCTTGCTTTTGAATTGTTTTCATAAATAATTGTATTTGTGTTATAGTCCATTAAAAGTGATGCTTTTGCATTAATTTGTAAAACATCGTTTTCTGCGTGAACAATATCATGCACTTTCATAGTACCACTACATATAGGTATTATTAATAAGCATAATACACAAAATATTGCAAAAAGTTTCTTCATAAAAAAACCACTCCTTTATAGAAGTAGTTTTTTCAAAATTATAATTTTTATTCTTTAATTAAATTTAAAAGTATAATTTTAATTTTATCACACGCTTTTTTTGCATTAGCCAAAACTTCATCATGACTTAAGTTATCATTTTTATCATCAAAAACATTAACAACACTAGCAATTCCACAAACATTAAATTTAAAATAGTTTGAAATAATACAATCAAAAACTGTACTCATTGAAACTGTGTCTGCCCCCATATTTCTAAGCATTTCAACTTCTGCCATAGTTTCATAACTTGGTCCAAGAAGTTGAGCATGAGTTCCTTGTCTTATATTTATGTCGTTTTGCTCGGCAATTTTTTTCATTTTTTCAAAAAGTTCTTTATTATACGCATTTGTCATAGAAATAAATTCCAATGGTTCAACACTAATTAGAGGATTTTGACCTGTAAAATTTATGTGGTCACATATTAGCATTATGTCGCCAACTTTAAATGTTTTATTTATTCCACCACATGAGGTTAAAAGTATTATTGTTTTTGCTTTTAGTAAACTTAATATTTTAAATGGCAAAATAACATTTTGCATATTTCCACTTTCATAAAAGTGAAGCCTTGAAACTAATACAACTTTTTTATTATTTATTGTTCCAAAAATAAATTTTCCACTATGCCCCTTTACTTTTGATAAAGGCATTTTTAAATTTTTGTAATCAACAATAGTTACATTTTCCATATTTGGTATTGCACTCATAAGTCCACTGCCCACAACTATTGCATAGTCAACATTTTCTATATTATATTTATTTTTCAATATTTTTACAATTTTATCTGCTTTTGTCATAATTCACCTTTACTATATAATTACATTTAAAATTATACATTGTCAACTTTATATAACTAATATAATATTACTTCTAAAAATAAACAATAAAAATGTTTCAACAAGATTGACTATTGTAAGTGCAAGCGTTGCAATTAAAAATGGATACAATACATTAGAAAACTTTTTGCATTTAATATAATTATTGATTTTTATTTGTCTACACATAAAAACAAAAAACGCTAATAAAATTGCAAGCATCAAAAGTTGACAAGGGAGTATTATCAATAAAGATTTTATTAAACCATTAAAACTAAAAACCAAAATTATCATTATGCAGTTTATTGATATTAAAAATGCTCTATATGCTAGCAAACACCAACCAAACAAATACAAAAATGGATTAAGCGAAAATACAAGTAATAAAACCATTACAATTTCATAAGAAATAAGTCTACCAAAAAAATTTTGTGCAAATTTTTCTAAATCTTCTAATTGATATGTTAAATTAAAATCTTCAAAAACGTCACTATCGCCTAAGTTATATAATTTAATCGCCGTAAAAATACCTGTTAAAAGACCAACAAAGCAAAACAATAAACATATTATAATTTTAAGTTTATTTTGTGAAAAAAATTCTGCTCCTGTATATCGTAAAGAATATAAATTTTTTGCAATTCTTTTTGATTTCATATAATATAGTTATTCACAAAAAAGTCAAATATTCGTCAAGAAATTTCATTTAACATCCAATCGCTATACACTCCATATCCTTTTGTGGGGTCATATAAAAACACATGAGTTACTGCCCCAATAAGTTTTCCGTCTTGAACAATTGGTGAACCACTCATTCCTTGAACAATTCCGCCTGTTAGTTCTAACAATCTTTTGTCTTTTACCCTAAAAATAAAACTTTTATCTGACGATGAATGTTGATTATATGTTTTTATGATTTCAATATCATATTCTTCCCTTATTCCGCTGACTGAACTAATAATCTTTGCTTTACCTACTCTAACTAATAGTCTTGAAGCAATTGGACATGACAAATTTTTGTCAACAATATTTTCATCATTAGTTATTTCTCCAAAAACTCCACAACTTGTGTTTTTGTCTATATCTCCATTTGACATAGAGCCTTGAACAAATAAACATCTTAGTTCCCCTGCCTTGCCTTTTGTGCCTTTTGTTATTCCAAGCATAGTACAAGGATATATGTTTCCATCATTTACTGGTATTTCAACTCCTGTTTCAAAATCTGTTATTGCGTGTCCTAATGCACCAAATTCGTTTTCTTCTGTCACAAAAGTTAATGTTCCTATTCCTTGTGCGTCATTTCTTATCCAAATACCAAGTTTATACTCATTTGTTTGTGAATCTAAAATTGGAGTAAGTGTTGTTTTTTGTTCTTTATCATCTCTAATAAATGTAACATTTACATCTTGACCATTACTTTGGCTTAATTGTTTTTTTATATCTTCAACATTAAAAATATCAACACCATTTATTTTTGTAACAATATCACCACTTGTTAGTTTCGTATTATTTTTTTGTTTGGAATTTGAAACCACGCTGTTTGTTCCAACAACAATTACTCCTTTTGTTGTAACACTAAAACCAAGTGGTACACCACCTAAATAAACTGATTTATCATCACAAACAACAACAGTTGTTTTTTTGATTGGAATAAAACCGAATAATTTTATAACAAGAGAAGTTTTCTTTTCTTTAACTCCACTTGTTGTCCATATATCTTCTGTAAGTTTTGTTTCAACAAAATTGCCAAGTAAATTGTTTTCATTTAATTGCTCCAAATTTGAAAGAGTTATTGGAGTGTTTTCATTTAACGAGTAAATTGTTTTAAAATCAACATTTTGCAATGTTATAACAAAACAACATGCAAGCACTATACCTAAAATTTTAAATATAACTTTTTTAAACATAAAAAAACCACCTTATATGTCTATAAGGTAGTTTATATTTTTTTTTGTTATTTATTCAAAGATTGTTTGTACTCGTTTGCCATATTTAAAAGTTCTTTTGAGTGCATAAGCCCTATTTCGCTTGATTTGCTACCAAATAATGTTGATAAATATTCAAGTAACTGGCTTTCATCAAAATATCTTGCAATACTTTTTGTTTGGTTATTTTCAACAATTTTGCTAATAAAAATATGCCTGTCTGCAAGTGCAGTTACTTGTGCAAGATGTGTGATGCAAATTATTTGATATTTTTTGGAAAGCATCGTCAATTTTTGCCCAACTTTGTAACCAATCTCTCCACTTACCCCACTATCAATTTCGTCAAATACTAAAATTGAAACATCATTTTCTTGTGCAAAAACATTTTTTATTGCTAGCATAAATCTACTCATTTCCCCACCAGATATAGTCTTTGACAAACTTTTTTGTTGTTCTCCAACATTTGCCGAAAATAAAAATTCTATTTCATCGATTCCATTATTTGTAAAGTTACATTCTTCTTCAGACTTTAACTCTTTAAAACTTATTTCAAATTTTGTATTTTTCATGCCAAGCGAGGAAAGTTCTTCTTTAACACTTTTCTCTATTTCTTTACTTAATTTCAATCTTAAATTATGTAATTCTAAACACTCGTTATATAACTTATGTCTTACATCGTTTTGTTTAAGAATAAGATTTTTTAAAATTTGTTCACTGTTTAAAATATTATCGTAGTCTTCTTTTACTTTTGTTAGATATCTTTCAACATCATTTAGTGTTGGTCCATATTTCTTTTTTAATGTTTTTATTTGTTCTTGCCTTTCTGTTATATTATCTAACTCTGTTTCTGAAAATGATAAATTTGACAAATACTCTTTTATTGACGAACTTATATCTTCTATATCTATAAGACAACTATTTAACCTTTCATTGTACTGAATAAGTTTATTATCATATTGTTGTGCAATATCTAAATTCGTAAGCGCAGATTGAAGTTCATTATTATTTAAAGCATTGTAACATTGATTTAGTGATGTTGAAATTTTTTCAAAATTGGATAGAGTTTGTATTTTTTCTGCCAACCTTTCATCTTCATCCTTTTCTATGTGTGCATTTTCTATTTCTTTAATTTGATATGAAAGCAATTCTAATGTTCTTTCCCTGTCTTCTCCATTGCCACCGATATTTTTTATTTGACTTTCCAATTCTTTATAAGCAGAAATATATTGAGAAATTTTTTCTTTTGAAGAAATAAGTAAAGTTGGTTTATATGCATCTAACATCTTTATATGATTTTTTACATTTAAAATACTAACACTTTCATTTTGTCCATAAAAATCTAAAATCATGTTTCCAATTTGTTTTAGCATTGAAACAGTTACAGGTTCTCCGTTTATTAGAGATGTTGACTTTCCTTCAATACTAAAACTTCGTGAAATAATTAAAATATCATCACACTCAATTTGAAATTCATTTAATTTTTCTTTTATATTGTTTGACACATTTTCAAAAACTGCTTTAACACTCAGTTCGGTTGAACCATGTCTAATATTATCTTTTGAAGGTTTATCACCAAGTACAAAATTTAATGCATCTAAAATAATGCTTTTACCTGCTCCTGTTTCTCCAATCAAAACATTAAAGCCTAAGTGAAAACTTAGACTTATATTTTCTATAATTGCGAAATTTTTTATTGTTAATGTTTTTAACATTTGTGTTCCTTTATCTTATTAATTGTTCAAGTGTTTCCGATGCTATTTGGGCACCTTGATTGTTTGGCAATATAATCATAACAGTATCATCTCCATAAACAGAGCCCATTACATTTTCTAAGTTTAATTTGTCTATCATAGAACATATTCCACAGGCAAGACCTTTAACAGTTTTTATAACACAAAGGTTATTTGCTGGTTTAACTGAAATAACAGATTCTCTAAAAATTGATATATTTTTATTGGATACAGTTTGTTCTCCATTGTCCATAAGAGCATACTTATATTTACCGTCATTTGTTAAAATTTTGATAAGTCCAAGTTCTTTTATGTCTCTTGAAATTGTAGCCTGAGTTATATCAAAATTGGCTGCTTTTAAACATGCAACTAACTCATCTTGTGATGAAATATCCTTTGTTGATATAAGTTCGAGTATCTTTGATTGTCTTGATGACCTTGCCATTTTTGTTTCTCCTTAATTGCTAAAACCCTTTAAATATAAGGGATTGAGCATATTTTGAATAAATATGCATGAATACTTATTCAAGTCATTTGGAATTATTATACAATGTAATTTATAATTATGCAAGTGTTTTTTGTATAATTATGCATACGATTTTTTATGATTATTTAACAAAGTAAATTTTTATAAAAATGATTTTTATATTTATTCAATATATGCATACAAAAAAAGAATAGGTTTTCACCTATTCCGTATTTAATTGTCTGTTATTTATTTGTATTAGAAATTTCATCTTCAGTTTTTTTGTTATTATTATATGTAATAGCACTACCCTGATCATCGACGTATGTACTTACATCTATTGTATTTTCATTGTTCTCATTTTTCTTTTTTTCATCTTTGTTTTTTTGTGGTTTTGTTTTGTTTTGGGGGGTAAAAATACTTAACACTTTTCCAACAACCAAAACAATTTTACTAGAATTGTCAATAGCATATTTTTTACAAACTGATTTTCCAAAAATAGTTAAACTTGCAACAATAGCACTTATCAAAGATGCAATTATAATATTTAATGCTGAACTAGATTCTACTGCAACTTTAACTGCTATACTTGCGCCTGCAGCACCAGATAAAATTCCACAAACATCTCCAATAACATCGCAACAAATTGATGATACTCTATCTGCTTTAAGAAGTAGTCTTATTGCTTCTTTTGCTCCCCTAACTTTTTTTGATGCCATTGCTCTGAAAGGTTGAATATTTGCTGCCGTTGTTCCAACACCTATCATATCTGCAATAATTGAAATTGTAACAAAAACAATAATTATTAAAACTGCTATTATTATTCCTGTACTACTTAAAACCATTTCACTTAAAATACCAAAGCAGATTGAAAGTGCAAATGACAAAACTAAAATCTTTATTGACCATATCATTTGTTTGTTGCTTTTCTTTTTATTGGGTTTGGGCTTGGGATTGGATTTATTATCCACTTTTATTCTCCTTTATTTGAAAAAGGCACTCATATGCCTTTTTAATATATATATTCAATAGATACTCTAATTATAAAATAAATTAATGAAGGTAACACTTTGAGTAAACCTTGTGGCATAGGTTCGGTAGGATTTCCCAAATTTTGCACTCACCGTCACCGTGTGAGCAGTTTCCTTTTACGCAAAACCTTTTCACCGAATCGCCACTTAGACCACACTATAATCCCCAAAGTGTTTGACAATGTCAACAGTCTAGAAGTTTTCCTTGACAACTTAAACTATTCTTAGCTTTTTTTGCAAGTTTAATTTCATATGCAAAACTAGAATTAAAATTGGCCGATTTTAAAACTTGCCTTACCACACAATCCCTGTAAACTCACTCAAAGCAGGCTACTCTGCACACAGCCGTATTTTAAACCGCAATGCAGGTTCTTAATCCAAACAGTACAAATATAAAATTTGCACCATTTTGGGTCTCCACGATAAATGGGTCGGGTGTTATATGCCATTATAACGCGCCCAAAAATCTTAACTTCCAGCACACACCCCAATTTGGGCAATCAAAGCATGCACCAGAAACTTCACAGTTGTGCCCTTCGTTGCTTATTTTTTTCAACTTCCAAATAATATAAGTTGACTAGAATACTGCACCTTCACTAAAAGTATAACACATTATTATAATTTTTTCAAGTACTTAAACTATTCATATATAAATTCTGTATATAGTATTATAGTTTTTTCTAATACCTATTATGTTGTATATTATTTAAAATCTTTTTCTATTAGTCCTTCTAATTCATTTGATAAAACAGTTATTTTGCCTTTACTTGAATCAAGCTTTTCACTACATTTTTCTGCTAGAGATTTTCCTTCTTCAAATAATTTTGTTGCTTCATCAAAATCACATTCGCCACTTTCTAACTGATTTACAATTTCTTCAAGTCTTTTTAACATCTTTTCAAATTCCATTTTTTTCTCCTTCAATTTCTAATACTTTTGCTTTTATATTTCCGTCAATAAAAGATAACTTTAATTCGTCATTTATGTTTAAGCTTTTAACAGAAGAAACTTTTAAATTATTCTTTTTTACGCTTGCATATCCCAACTTCAAAACTTCTTTTGGATTTAATTTGTTGAGCATTGATGAAAGTACTTCAAGTTTATGTTTTTTTGATTCAAAAACTAATTTAACGCTATGAGAAAACTTAATTAAACAATTACAAAATGTATTTTTATATTTTTCGTTTAAACTTTTATAACTTACATATAAACTTTTATAAATATCAAAAAAATTTTGTTGTTTGTCTAAATAAAAATCTTTTATTGATTGTTTTAGTCTTAAAATGTATTGCTTATAATCATCAATTTTTTCTTCTATATTATCGAATATAAGTTCAGCAGCAGCACTTGGTGTTGGCGCTCTTAAATCACTACAAAAATCACATATAGTGTAATCAGTTTCATGACCTACTGCTGAAACAATAAATTTTGAACAGTTATGTACTGCATCTGCCACAATCTCTGTGTTAAAAGGTTCTAGGTCTTCAAGTGAACCACCACCCCTTGCAACAATTATAACATCTACATTGTAATTATCTAAAACAGTTATACCTTTTGCAATTTCTCGTTCTGCATTAACTCCTTGAACTTTGACGGGATACAAAACAATGTCAATAAAAGGATTGCGTCTTGTTCCAACATTAATAATATCTTGAATGACAGCACCTTCTTTACTTGTAACCACTCCCACTCTTTTTATATCGTGTGGCTGTTGTATTTTGCTTGATTTATCAAAATAACCTTTTTTTTCTAATTTATTTTTGAGTTCTAAAAATTTTTGATACAACTCACCTATTCCATATTTTGATACTTTTACAACATTAAAATTTAATTTTCCACCTTTAACATAATATCTAGGAGTTCCAGTAACTATAACATTATCTCCGTTTAAAAAAGAAAAGTCAGATGTGTCAAAACACACGCAAGACAATGTTGCATTTTCATCTTTTAGAGTAAAATAAGCAACACCCCTCACAATAGTTAGTCCAGAAATTTCACCTAAAACTTTTATGTTATAAAGCATTTCTTCTGCATCAAATATCTGTTTTATATATATTGATAATTGGGACACTGTAAGCGCTTTTTCTTCCATTACTTTTCCTCAATAACTTTTTTTAATAATCCATTAACAAAAGAATAACTTTTGTCTGTTCCATATTTTTTAGCAAGTTCAACTGCTTCGTTTATAACAACTGCAACTGGTGTTTTTTTATAAAATTTTATTTCTGTAATTGCAAGAGATAAAATTGCCCTATCAATTCTAAAAACTCTTTCAGGAGAATAATCAACCAACAAACTATTGATTGTTTTTTCAACTTCATTATGATTTAACTCATATAAATTAAAAAGTGAATTAGCAAATTCTTTGTCACTTTTAGATTTAAAATCAATAAATTCAGACAACTCAAAATTTTCATTGTCATTTTCATGAAATAAACTAACATATATTTTCTTAAAAACATATTCTCTTGCTAATGCTCTCATTTTTTCTCCTAATAAACAAAAATCCCACAAACAGTGGGATTTTAATGTTAAAGTTGTTCTTCTGTTTTAAAATCAACACCAACAACATGAATGTTGATTTTGCT
Source organism: uncultured Clostridia bacterium (assembly GCA_944384395.1). Classification (GTDB taxonomy): domain Bacteria; phylum Bacillota; class Clostridia; order Christensenellales; family UBA1242; genus UBA5893. The sequence continues at coordinate 81,332 of CALWTD010000013.1, read as the reverse complement.
AACTCTCATATCCACCATTGAAGCAATGTTGTTTTTGATGTTTTCTTGAACCTTAAACGCAATTTCAGGAACTGTGTTTCCACTATAAATTCTAATAAAAACATCTATAACTAATTGACCATTGTTTGCAACTTTAAGTTTAACACCTGTAGAATCGGCTTTGGAAAAGAGTTTTTTTAGTTTCATGGAAAAACTATCTTGTAATTTTGAAACGCCACTTATTTCTTTTGTAGCAAGTGAAATAATAGACAATAAAATATTTCTATCGCAAGTAATCTTTCCTTTATCTTCTTGTAACTCATTAAAAAATTCAGCCACAATATTCCTCTCTTTGATTATATTATATAAATTGTGTACAAGGTTTATACTTACCTTTCGCATAATAATATAACATAATTAAAGTTATTTTGCAATTATTCTACTGGAATAATTTTTATATTCTCTAATGATTTTGAAGTTTGTTCTTTAACTATTTGAACTATTTGAGCAACTTGTGAACTTTCCAAACTTGCACACTTAACAATAACATTTACATTTGTTGCAGAGTTTGTTACAATGGCGTCTTCAAATCCTTTTGCTTTGATAAGTCCTTCCATAACAAGTTCTGCTTCCATTGTATTTATAATTTCCATTTTCTTTGCTTCTGCTGATGCTATTGCTTCTGCAGATGAATTTTCTGCGTTTATAATTGCATCATAATACAATAGTTCTTGATCTCTTGTTGCTTGTCTGTCTTCTCTATATGTATCAAAATAATTCATTTGTGTAACTGTTCCCGATGTTTGATTTGAAATATTATTATTTAAAGCAATATTAAGATAACCTGTTACACCTAATAATAAAACCATTGCAACTAAAATAATAATTTTTGTTCTTTTCTTTAACATAATAAATCTCCTTTTATTTACCAACTAAAATTTCTATATCACTTTCATCTATTTCTAATAGTGCTTCTACTGCATTTTGCAGTTCTAATCTTACGCTTATATTGTTTGCTCCACTTGCAACAATCACTACTCCACTAACCTTTGGCAAATTTTCTTTTAGTATAATTGGTGAAGCCTTACCTGAAACAGAAACCAATATAACTTCTTCTGTTACTGTTGTTTGAGTTGTTGTAGTCCCTGAAACAGTTGATGATGTTGTTTCTTCTGTTTTGTTAGTTGCATACACATATTCAACGCCACATTCAAGTGTAACCATTACGCTAACATCTCCTGCTCCGTTTATATGTGATAATACATTACTTAATTTATTCTCGAGATATGTTGCATATTCTTCTGTTGATAGAGTTGTTGAAGTAGTATTTTCACTTTTTTTAGTACTAAATGTCGAAGCATAAATTAGAAGCAAGATTGCACAGAAAACAACAACAATTATAATTTCAAAATGTTTTATGTTTTTAATTTTTTCTATAAACGCAAATTTGTTTTCTTTCTTTTTGTTATCCACTAAAATTTATCTTCTCCTTTTCAATATCAATAAATGAAATAATTACTTCAATAATCTCATTCTCTATATTTATATGCTCTAAGTTGTCCTGTATAACTAAATTACTTAAATCGACATAAACCGCATCAATTGTCATTTGTGTTGTAAAAATATTTGCAGATATGCTTATATCAATATTTAACAGTCCATCGTTTGTCAATTTGTTTTCAATTGTCTTTTCGAGCATTGTAAGTTTATCTCGGTTTAACTGATATATATAATCTTCCTGCAGCACAATTTCATTTTCATTAAAAATCAAAGATGCGTCAAAATCCTTTTGTAACAAGCCAGGAAGTGGTGCAATAATGACAAAAATTATCACAAAATTAAAAATTGTTTTAATGTGTGAAGAAGAACTACCTTCTGGTAAAAACAAATCAATTAAAACTGATAAAATACAAATTCCTGCAATAGATAAGATCCAAGCTGAAATAGTCATAACAGCCTCCTAAATAAAATTAGCACTAAGCATAATCATGCCAGATACAAGCACATACATAAAGGCACAGCCCACTATAATCACAATTAAAAGTGAAATACTTTTTGCTAGCATTGATATAAAATTAGATATTCTTGAATCTGTTATTGGTTCAAGGATTGCAGAAGCTAATTTTAAAGAAAACATAAAAACAACAAGTTTAACAATAGGAACAATAATTGTTGCAAATAAAAGAAGTAACCCACCTGCACCAACTGCGTTTTTAATTAAAACACTGCTTGCAACAATTAAATTTAAACCATCAGAAATATAAGAGCCTAAAAGCGGAATTGTGTTTTTTATCGCATATTTTGCCGTTCTGAAAGAAATTCCATCAACACTTCCTGCAATAATTCCTTGTATAGCTATAAAAGCAGAAAAGATTGTAAAAACAGAGCCAATAATCCACTTGAAAGCACTAGAAAAAAAAGATGCAAATTTTTCTAATTTTACATTGTTTGATAAATTTGAAATAATTGAAAACACCAATCTAAAAATAAATATAGGCATTAAAATAGTAGTAAAAATATTAGTAATAGTTCCACTTAAAACGGCAACAGCCGGTTGATAAACACTTACAGAAACAACTCCACCAATAGCAGTCATAACAGTTAGTAAAATTGGAAATGCTATATCCATCTGTGCTTTAATTGACTGAATTGTTGAAGATGTTAAATTTATCATAGATATGGTGCAGGTAATTAATATAATTATTACTGTTCCATAGCATACAAAATGTATAACATCACCAAGCGATTTAGTTTTCCCGTTTGGTTTTGACGAAGATACTAAACTAAATGTAACACTGATTGCAATAACAATAGCAATTAGTGGTAAAAACGATAAAACATCATCAAAAAATAAATTTAATATCGCTGACCAAATAGACTCTTGATTCTCACTAAACTCACCTGAAATTATTTTTTTTATTTTATCTAAAAAAGAAGCCGAACCAAATATCTGTTTTTCATTATCACCTAGTTGATTTAAAACATCTTCAAAGTCTGAAAAATCTAAATCACCAAGTTGTGAATTTACACTTTCCTCAATTATTTCTTCAATTTCGCTGGCCGTCATTTCGTCATCACAGTAAACAACTTGATTGGCATTGTTAGAAAGCAAAAAAGGTACACATATAAAAACAAATAAACATAAAACAATTATTGAAATTTTTTTCATGGCAATAACTCCATGATAATTTCTAATATTTTAGTAACTATTGGAAGTGCAATAAATAATATAATTATTTTGCCTGCAAACAAAATTTTATCTGCAATACTAGAACTTCCTGCATCACTGCACAAACTAGCAGAAAACTCTGTTAAGTAACCAACACCAATAATTTTTAAAACTATTTTGAGTAGTCCAAAATCAAGTCCCGTTTTTTCAACTATGTTTGTAAAAGCGTTTACAATATCTAATATGTAATTTATTGTTTGCGATAAAATTAAAATTCCACCACAAAGTCCAATTATAATACTTATTTCTGGTTTCATTGGTTTGACAAGCATAGATGCAATTACGGTTATAAGACCAATTCCTACAATTTTTATTATGTCCATATAGCCTCACAAACCAAAAAGATTTCTAACTGTATCAAATAGAGTATTTATTAAATCTAACACCATTAAAAGAACAATAATTAAACCTGCAAGCGTTGAAAAAGTGGCAATTTCATCTTTTCCACTCTGTTTTAAAATTTGTCCAACAACTGTTGTTAATATTCCAACAGCCGCAATTTTGAAAATTATTTCAACACCCATACTTTCTCCTTAAATGATTAACAAACAAACTAAAATGCCAAAAATTATTCCAAGTTTGATAAATAAACTAGCATACTTTTTACATTCATCATTTGCCTCATTGTAAAATTCATTTATTTTGTTTTGATAAGATTTAATTTCTTTGCTTTGAGAGTACGCATCTAATCTTCCAAGAGAATTAAAAAATGAAAATATTAAGTCTTTTTCTTCTTTTTTCAAAATCTTTATATCGTTAAAAATTTCATAATCTATCATTTGTTTTTTATCAAGTAAATTAAAAATGTTTTGACATAAAGCATTCAAATCTTTGCTAGTTAAATTTTTATTGTTTTTTTGAATGAGATTTTTTAGTTTATCTTGTGAAAATGATACATCGAGCTCCAAATTAGACAAAAGAATTTGCAAAGACGAAAAAAATTTTTTTCTATTGATATAAAATGCAGAAAGTTTAAAACCAATAAGTCCAAAACAAAAAATAATAATTAACACTAAAATAATTGTCATATTTCACCATTTAACTATTTTTGCAAATTTTTCATTATATGTTCCCTCGTATGTTCCAGGGCCTTCTCTATTTGATAAAAGAACGTATCTTTCAAAGTAATATTGTGGTAATTTCTCAAAAAACTTTTTTCTTTTAAGTTCTTCAATACTTGACGCATGAATAGTTGCAATAACTTTAACACCACAATTCATCGCATCAATTAAACTGTTACAATCTTCTTCGTTGCCAATTTCATCAGTTACAATTAAAGATGGATTCATGGACCTAATACATTGATTAAAACCTTGTTTTTTTGTGCAATAACTAATTACATCACAAAAATTTCCTAAATTTATTCCACTGTTATCTCCACCTGCAATTTCACCTCTTTCATCAATAATACAAACATTTAAACAATAATTGTTTTCGCTTAATTGATATACAAAATCTCTTAAAAATGTTGTTTTTCCTGCTCCTGGTGGTGAAATTATCAAAGTATTTTTTAATCCGTTTTCACTAACAATGTCATCAAAAGCACAAAGCGACATATTTTTAATTTGATGTGGAATACGAATATTTAAACTTGTCCAATTTATCATTGTTTTTATTTGGTTGTTTTCTGTAACAACACTTCCACAAAGACCAATTCTTACTCCATTTTCAAGCATTATAAATCCTTGTTTAATTTGTTCGTTTACAGAGTATATGGAAAAATCACTTGCTTTATAAACTATGTCATCTATCATTTCTTTGTTTGCAAAAATAGCACTGTTTATATTGCAAGTGAGTCCTTTTTCGCAAATATAATATGGTTGTCCCTTTATAAAAACAATAATTGGCTTGTCTTTTCTAATTCTAATTTCGCTTAGTTCGCTAAATGCAATTTTGTAATTTATTATATTTGACAATTTTTCTGATAAAACTTCTTGTAACATTTGTTTTCTCCCTAAGGTAATATATTTTTAAAAAGTTAGGAAGATAACATAAAACAAAAAAAAATATGCAATACTAAAAAGTATTACATATTTCGACATAAAAATATAATTTAATTATTTAACTCTTTCCATGTATGAACCATCTCTTGTATCTACACGAATTTTTTCTCCATTGTTAACAAAAAGTGGAACATTTATTGTGTAACCAGTTTCCAATTTTGCTGGTTTATAACTAGATTTTGCTGTATCGCCTTGAATACCAGGTTCGCAATCAACAATAGTCAATTCAACAAATGTTGGTGGTTCAACTGAAAATGCAGTTCCTTTATAAAATTGAATAGTTGCTGACATATTTTCAGTCATAAAATTCATTGCATCTTCAACTTGTGATTTATTTAATGGAATTTGGTCATATGTTTCCATATCCATAAAGTAATATAAATCACCTTCGTTGTATAAGTATTGCATTTCTTTTCTTTCAATAACTGCAACTTGGAATTTGTCTGTTGGGTTAAATGTTCTTTCTAAAACTTGTCCTGTAATAACATTTTTTATTTTTGTTCTTACAAATGGAGAACCTTTTCCCGGCTTAACATGAAGGAAATCTACAACAACATAAACATTTCCATCCATTTCAAAAGTTACACCTTTTCTAAAATCACCTGCTGTAATCATTTAATTTTTACTCCTTAATTAAAATTCATTAAAGTATAACACACACAACAAAAAATAATCAACCATTTTTTAGTGTCCATAAAATATTTTATAATCGCCATTTAAGTATGGTTTTAATTTTTGAATACTTTTTATTAGTTGTTCTTCTGAGCCATCATAAAAATCTGTTCGCCCAACACCATTATAAAATATTGTGTCACCAACAAAAATATTGTTTTTGTAGACAAAAGCAACACTTCCTTTACTATGCCCCGGAGTGTAAATAACTTTAAAATCAAATTCGCCTACTTTGAGTTCACCTTCATCAAATTCAACATCTGCATTAAGTTTTGCAAATGACCTTCCAAATAAATAAGCCAAATTGTTATTTGTACATAATTTATCTGCATCATCTTTATGAATATAAATTTTAACACCCAAATCTTGAAATTTTTTACAAGATGCACAATGGTCAAAATGTCCATGTGTTAACAAAATACCACATATTTTTAAGTTATTTCTATCAACAAAACCCTTAATTTTTTCAAATTCTTCGCCAGCATCAATAATAACACATTGATTTTTGCTATTCGTTATTATATAACAATTTTCTTGGACATCACCTAAACACAATTTATAAATCATTTTTACACTCTTTCAAAAATATTTTTTAAAATTAAACTATCAGTCATCATTCTATCTCTTGATTCGCATATAATTGTTGGAGTTAAATTCAAATCTTTAATAACTTTTGCAAGTGGCTCAAAATCTGGTCCATAAATTGTGTCATCATAATTTAAGTGTCTAATTTCTCCTTTGTTGCCATACTCAATTTTAGAAAAGTGTATATGACATGATTTTGCTCTATCACCCAATTTTTTTATTGCTAAGTCTAATATTTTTTTATAATCATCATAAGTTTTAAGACACCCTCCGCCAAGAGCATTTATATGTCCAAAATCAAAGGTTGGAACCAAACATTCATCAATTGTACACAAATCAATAATTTCTTCATATGTGCCTATTTGTTGTGGTTTACCCATTGTTTCAAGACAAATTTTTTTACCATTTATTAACCCATTTTCTTTTACAATGTTCACAATTCTTTTTAGATTTGTTCTAATAAGCTCTAACGCTTTTTCTCTTTCAAGTTTACCACATGAACCAACATGAACAACGTAGTCTCTTCCACCAAAGCAATCTAAAATATACAAACCTTTTTCAATATATCCAAAAGATTTTTGAATCATTTCTTCACTAGGATTTGCAAGGTTAATATAATATGGAGCATGGGCAGAAACTAAAATATCATTATCTTTTGCGTTTTGACCAATAATTTTTGCTGTTTGCTCGCTAATATTTATTCCACGTCCAAAAGAGAATTCATATGCACTTAATCCTTTTTCCTTTAACCATTTTGGCGCCTGTGTTGAACTTTTATTTCCTTCATCATAAAATATTTGTTCATTACCTGATGGTCCAAATCTAACTTTATCCATTATTTTCTCCATTTTCATCTTTGTTTATATTTCATAAAATTTGTAATTGTTATTCTTTATATCTTCAAGTGTGCAACTATCATTTAATGTATATATACCACATTTAGTACGAATTATTGCAAGCATAATACCATATGTTGATAATGCATTAGCAATATCTCTGCAAATACTTCTTATATAAGTACCACTAGAACATTTTATTTCAAACATAAAAGTATTTTTTTTTATTTGACTCAATACTTTACAACTATATATGTGTATATGTCTAGTTTTTAACTGAACTTCTTTGCCCTGTCTTGCAAGTTCATAAGCCTTCTTTCCATTTATTTTTTTTGCTGAATATAGTGGTGGCATCTGTTCAAACTCACCCTCAAACTTTTTTGAGACTTCAACTAATCGATTTAAGGATATATCAACATCGTTTTCTTTAATTACTTTTCCTTCACTGTCAAGTGTATCAGTTTCTTTTCCAAAATAAAAAACTGCCCTATAAGTTTTATCCTTTTTTAAATATTCATCAAATAGTTTTGTTGCTTTGTTAACAGCAATTAAAAGTATACCTGTACCAAGTGGATCAAGAGTACCTAAATGTCCTATTTTATTTGGTTTTATTGTTCGCTTCACTATTTGTACGGCTAAACTTGATGACATACCTGTTGGCTTATTTAAAACAATTATTCCATTTTTTTCAAACATTGTTATCTCCCAGTTTTATCGAATATAAACACTCATTAACAACGGCTTTTTCGCAATCATCAAGTTTACCTCTTACTTCTCCACCGGCTGCTTGTCTATGTCCACCGCCATTAAAATTTTGAGCAACTTTTGAAACATCATAATTTATTAAACTTCTTAAATTAATTGAATATACTGATTTTTGTTTCTCTGTCATAACAAACGCTATTTTTGTATTTTCTAAGTTTACCAGTTTATTAACATAGTCACCAATGTCTTGTTTTATAAAATCATTTTCTTTCATAAAATCCATTTTTAATATAACATATCTAACTCCATCAACAAATTTCATAATATTGTTTAATTTATTTGTTATGTCAAAAGTTTTTTGAGTTGTTAATTTAAAAATATTATAATTTATAAGTTTATAGTTTGCACCTAATTTAAATAAGTCGCTTGCAATTAAATGAGATGTATATTCCGTATTGTCATGCACAAAACAACCCGTGTCATCTGCGATTCCTAAATACAACAAAGTTGCAATATGTGAGTTTATCTTTTGTTTACTATCTTTCATTATTTCGTATATTATCTCACAGCATGATGCTTTTTTATTGTCTATATAATTTATTGTTCCCAACAAATCTCTATTATAGTGGTGATCTATTACTATAGAATTTTTATGACTAATAAAGCCATTACCATATTTACCTAAAAGTTTCAAACTAGCAACATCAACACTTATTATTAAATCATATTTATTAAAATCAACATTTTCGTTTTGTATATTATTTAAATTTAAAAACTCATATTTTTTTGATATCACATCATCTATGTAAGCATCAACATTTTTATTGTATTTCTTACATAAAAAACATATGGCAGATATACTGCCCAAACAATCACCATCTGGCGATTGATGACCAAACACTGCCACATTTTTGCTTTGTTTTATTTTTTTTAACAGAAGTTTAATTTTCATTATCTTCTTCACTCTCTTTTGGAATATTTAAAGTGCTTAATATTGCATTTATTTCTTCACTATGCTTTGCACCTTCATCAAGTATAAATGTTAGTTCAGGCGTATATGGAAGTTTTACTTCTTTCACTAATTCTCTTTTGATATAGCCTTCACTTTTTCTTAGTTGTTTTAAAACTATATTTTTATCGCCTGTAAATACACTAACACCCACTTTACAATGTCTAAAATCAACAGACAAATTGACATATGTTATTGTAATAAACTCATTTAGCCTAGGATCATTTATTTTGTTTTGTAAAATATCATTTAATGCTTTTTCTACTTCTGAATTTGCTCTTTCAATTCTTAGATTTTGCATATTAACCTCTTTTTACTTCAACTTTTTGATAAATTTCAAGTAAATCTCCAACCGATACTCCTGTTGAATCTTTTAATTTTATACCACATTCATAGCCGTAATTTACTTCTGCCTTATCGTCTTTTTGTATTCTTAATGCTTCAACAGATGTTTCCAATATTTTTTCATTGTTTCTATAAACATTTACAAAAGAATTTCTTGTAACCTTTCCATCTTTAACATAACAACCACAAACAATTCCACTTGTCGATAACTTGAACATAGCTCTAACTTCGGCATGTCCAATTGTTTGTTCTTCGTATTTTACAGATAACATTCCACTGAGTGCATTAGTTACATCATCAACAACTTCATAAATAACTTTATAAGATTTTATTTGAACACCCATCGATTCTGCTATTTGTTCAATTTTTGAAGATGCTTTTAAATTAAAGTTTATAACAACAGCGTTTGATGCTTGAGCAAGCAATAAATCTGATTCTGTAACTGCTCCTGCACCACTGTGAATACAAACAACTTTTGCTTCTTCATTTTTTATTGCTGTGAGTGATTGTTTCAATGCTTCAACAGAGCCTTGAACATCTGCTTTTATAATAATATTTAAAGCTTTTAATTTACCTTCATTAACTTTATCCATGAAATCTTCAAGAGATACACCACTCGTTGAATTTGCACGATTCTCTTTTGCTTTTGCAATTCTTTCTTGAATTACTTGCTTTGACAATTTTTCGTCAACTGCAAAAACTTTTTCTCCTGAATTTGGAACAGAATCAAGTCCTAAAACAGAAACAGGTGTGCTTGGAGTAGCAACCTTAACAGATTTGCCATTTTCATCATACATTGCCCTTACTTTTCCATATGAAACTCCACTCATAATTGAATCACCAACTCTAAGTGTACCATTTTGAACTAAAACAGTAGCAACTGGTCCTCTATTTTTATCTAATTCTGCTTCAATTATCGTACCAACAGCACTTTGCTTTGGATTTGCCTTTAATTCTTGAACTTCGGCAACAAGTAAAATCATTTTTAGTAATTCATCAATTCCAATTCCTTTTTTCGCAGAAATTGGAACCAAAATAGCATCACCACCCCACTCTTCTGGCAAAACACCATTTTCTGCAAGTTGTTGTTTGACTCTTTCAATATTAGCTTCTGGTTTATCAATTTTATTTATTGCAACAATCATTGGAACATTTGCTGCTTTAATGTGATTTATTGCCTCTATTGTTTGTGGCATAATTCCATCATCGGCGGCAACAACCAAAACTGCTATATCAGTTACTTTTGCACCACGAGCACGCATTGCAGTAAATGCAGCATGACCTGGTGTGTCTATAAATGTTATTTTTTCATTGTTTACAGTAACTTGATATGCACCTATTTTTTGTGTAATTCCACCTGCTTCGCCACTTACAACATTTGTTTTTCTTATTGCGTCAAGTAGCGATGTTTTACCATGGTCAACATGACCCATAACAGCAACCACTGGTGGTCTTTTTTGCATATCTTTTTCATCTTCTTCGTGAACTTTTACATCTTCAAGCATTTGTTCTTCAAATGATTTTTCAACTTTATGTTCAAGTTTAACACCAAGTTCTCCTGCAACAAGTTCGGCAGTAACAAAATCAATACTGCTATTTATATTAGCCATTACACCTAACATCATAAGTTGTTTTATTATTTCACTAACAGGACGTCCTGTTTTTTCTGATAAGGTTTTAACTGTAACATTTTCAGTTGTAATAGTTGCACTTTCTATTTTTGGAGCAACAAATGTTTTTTGCTCTTTTTTCTTTTTAACGAGTTTTCTATTGCCCATTCTGATACCATCAATATCTTCAAGGTCCATATCGTCTACAATAATATTTTTTCTTATTAGTGCTTTTTTGCTAATTTGTTTCTTTTCTTCTATTTGACGATTTGATTTATTTTTGTTACCATAATTTCTTTCAGGTTGTGATAAAACAGAACTACTTTCAGTTGGTTCAAAAACTTTAAAAGAGTTTGCTTTTGATGATGCAAAATTGTTATTTCTTTGTCCAAATGGTCTTGTTTGTCCATTTTTGTTCCATGGGTGCTGTTGATTATTTCCAAAAGGTCTTTGGTTGTTATTTTGAGTTTTTTGTCCCCATGGTTTTTGAAAGTTGTTTGGTCTTTCTTTGTTAAAAGGTTTATTATTATAATTTTGACGTTCTTTATTAAATTTATCATTATAAAATCTATTTTGAGATGACTTATTGTTCAAAACTTCTTGTTTTTTTTCTGATTGTTGAACTTGATTTGATGCAGTTGAAACAGTTGGTTTTGCTTGAGCATTTTCTTCAACTTTTGTTTCAACATTTATTGTTATTGTTTCATCTTTCTTGTTTTCGCGAAGTTTTTTTTGTTCATGAATTTTCCTAATAGCATCCTCTAGTTGATTTTTAGACGCTCTTAAATCACGAAGAAAAATTTGAATTGCTCCGCTTGTTTGAATTTTGTATATGGATTTTAAATTATTTAATCCATTTGAATTTTGCTTTTCTACTTGGTTAGCCAATATAATCACCTCTCAAATATTTTATTATTTCTTCTGATAAACCTTTATTTTTTATTCCCACAATTTTACAATTTGGAACATTTACAATTTTACAATATATACAATCTTCTATTCCATAAACAATACAATCTGTATTTAATTTAAATTGATTTACAATTTTTTGTGTATTTTTACCTATATCCAAATCATAGAGCAAAAGATACAATTTTTTATTATAGCCCTTTAAAGCATCTGAGCCTATAATAAGATAACCTGCTTTATTTGCTATATTTATTAAACCTTTTATTTTATCAATATTTTGTATCAATTAACTCCTCACTTAATTTTTTATAAACATCAATATTAAAATTATGTTTAAATACTCTGTTTAAAACTTTTTTACTGACAAGTGTGTTTAAACAGTCATTGTTTTTACAAACATAGGTTGCCTTACCACCATGTTCTTTTTTGTTATCTAAAAAAACATTTTCGCCTTGATTTGATATTCTATTCATATGGAACTTATTTTGTTTTTTTCTGCATACGCAACAAGTTCTTAAAACTTCTTTCATTATTCACCATCATCGGTTATATCTTCTAAACTTGCAAATGAATCATCTTCGTCATCAAGGTCGGTGAGTTCGTATTCTACTTCTTTAACTTCGTTATTATTTATTGAACTTTCTGGTTTTACATCAATCTTCCAACCTGTAAGTCTTGCAGCAAGTCTAACATTTTGCCCCATTTTACCAATTGCCAATGACAATTTATCATCAGGAACAATAACTCTTGAAGATTTTAAACTTTCATTTATTTCAACACTTAAAACTTTTGCAGGGCTAAGTGCGTTTGCTATATATTCTAATGGGTCATCTGAATATGGTACTAAATCAATTTTTTCACCATTTATTTCGCTCATGATTGTGTTAATTCTTACGCCTCTATTTCCAACACAAGCACCAAGTGCATCAATATGTGGTTTGGTTGCCATTATTGCAACTTTACTTCTGTTTCCAGGGTCTCTAGCAATGTTTTTTATAACCACTTCACCATTTTCAATTTCTGGAACTTCTATTTCAAAAAGTTTTCTTAAAAATCCAACATTACTACGAGAAACTTGAATTTGCACACCCTTAAACGAGTCTTTTATTTTTTTAACATATACCTTAATCCTATCATTTATATGAAATTTTTCACCAGGAATTTGATCTTGTTCAAGCATAACGCCTTCTGTGTGAGAACCTGCAATCTGAACATACACAACATTTTGTTCAATTCTTTTTACTATTGTTGTAAGAAGTTCATCTTCTTTTTCGCTTAATTCATCAACAGCAATTTGTCTTTCCATTTCTTTTAATTTCTGCATAACAACTTGTTTTGCTGTTTGCGCAGCAATTCTTCCAAAGTCTTTTGTGTTTTCTTCTTGCATAATCTCATCGCCAACTTTATAAGAAGATTTTATTTGTTGAGCATCCTGCAAAGAAATTTCTTTGTCTGGATTTTCAACTTCCTCTACAACTGTTTTATAACTATATATTTTTATTGCATTTTTTTCTGGAACAAGTTTAACTTGTGCACTCTTGGCTTCACCGTACATTTTTTTATAAGCAGAAGTAAGTGCTGCTTCTAATGTTTCAATTAATTGTTGAGCATTAATTTTTTTTGTTGTTTCAATTTCTTCTAATGCTTGAAAAAAATCTTTATTTATCATGATTTACTCCTTAAAATTCTATTACTGGGCTAACTTGCGCCACATTCTTTTGTTCAAATGACATAACCACACCATCTACTTCAATTTCAACAAAATCATTATTGAAAATTCTTAATATTCCTTTATATTTCTTTTTACCATTTTGTGCGCTATATAAAGTAACTTCAACAAGTTTGTCTTTATTTCTTAAATAATCTCGATTAGTTTTAATTGGTCTATCAATTCCTGGCGAACTTACATTCAAAATATAAGTTGCATCATTTGTTGGATTAAGTTCGTCTAAAAGTGGTTCAATAACTTGGTTAACTTTTTCGCAATCTTCAATAGTTATTCCATCATCTTTGTCAATAAAAAAAGTTAAGTTCATGCCATCTGATTTTTTAGCATATTCAACTTCTACCACTTCGTAACCCATTTTTTCTATTATTGGATTTATTTTCTCTTGACAAATTTGAACTACTTTTCCTGCCATATAACCCCCATTCTACAATTAAGAGTGGGTTCATCACCCACTCTCAATCTAGCATACCTAAGTATATCATACATATATTATACAAATCAATAATTTTTATTATTTTTTTTAAATTTCATTTAATTTTAAAAATACTTCAGCTGTTGCTGTTGCATCAGCAAGTGCTCTATGTGCATTATTTAATGTTAAATTTAATGCTTCAACCACATTTATAAGCCTATATCTTGGCAAATATAATTTATTTTTTGCCATCACCATTGCATCATATGTTTGATTATTAAAATACAATCCTGCTTTTTTAGCACTGCTATTTATAAACGCAAAATCAAATGCAACATTATAACCAACGAGCGAGCAATTTTCACAAAATTTATAAAAGTCTTGAATAGCATCATTATTGCTTGGTGCATTTTTTACCATATCATTTGTAATTGTTGTTAAATTTGTTATTTCTTCTGGGATTTCATTTTCTGGACAAATTAAAGTCTGAAATTGTTCTTTAATTTTGCCATCGACAATTTTAACAGCTCCTATTTCTATAATTTCGTTAACCGTTGGCTCTAATCCTGTTGTTTCAACATCAAAAACAACAAAATTATTATTTTTTATTAAGTCGTTATATGTTGGCGTTTTATCAAAAATATTTTCTTGTTTAAGTGGCATATAAACAGTTGGTTTAACTACTCTATAATTATCAAAATGAATATTTTGAACTGGTTTTTCTTCTTCTTTTTCTTCAATATTTTCGTCTTTATTTATTATTTCACAAAAGGATATACTTTTTAAACTTATAGTTTTTTCTCTTTGACCTTTTTTGATATTGCCAATAACGAGAATTTTATCTCCATCTTTTAAAAGCTTTGCTTTTTTATATGTAGTTTTATTAGAAAAATAAATTGCTTGAATACTTGAAGATTTATCTGTTAAAATGAAAGTATAATAATAACTTTCTTCACTTCCACCTTTCTTTTTAGTCCTTCTTGAAATATATGTTTTTTCTGCCAAATTGCTAATTTCACCAGCAAGAATAACGGACTCTTTTTCATCAGGTTGACCCTTTATGTATTCCGGCATTGGTGTTATATCTACACCAATTATTTTTTCAGGCTCGTAAACTTCATATCTAACAACTTTTTTAGGTTGTGGTAAATTTTTTATAAGCTCTTTTTCGTGTTCAATTAAAATTTTATCGTCAATGACATCGTTTGAATTTTCTTTAATTTCAACATTAAAATTAGCAATAAAATTTTTATTTAACTCATTTAAAATATTTTCTTTTAAATTATTATAACTAAAATAATCATATATTTCTTTTATTAAATTAAATTTAATAATAATATTATAATTATTCCTTATTACTTCTATATTTTCATCTTTATAATAGGCAAATAATGAAGAATTTACATTTTTTAAATAATTTATTAAATGTTTTTTTATTAAATTTTCGTCTAAATAACTTTTTTTAAATTTTATTTTTATTTCACAAGTTAAATTTAATTCTTTTTTTATAAAATCAGTTATTTCTTTTTTTTCTTCATCTATTAAATCTTTATTATTTTCTGGATACAAAAACCAAATTTCACAATACGATAAAAGAGTGTTATACTCTACTTTTAACACTCTTAAAAAATCATATTTATAATTAAATTCTTTATTTAGTTTATCTAATATCTCCATCTATAATCCCACTACTGCTATATGAACTATATCCACCACTATAACAAATAACAATAAAATTAAAAGTCCATAAAAATGAATATAATTTTCAACTTTTCTACTTACAACAGGCTTTCCAAATATCCATTCTAACAGAGTAAATACAGCATGAGACCCATCAAGTGCTGGAATTGGTAAAAAGTTAAACACCGCAAGGTTTGCAGCAAGAAGTGGCAATAAAATCATAAAATTCATTAGTCCACTTTGAGTAATTGTTGTAATCATACCAATGGTTGAAATTGGACCACCAAGTTGACTAAATGCAATTTGCCCTGTAATTATTTGCCAAAAACCTTTTAGCACAACCCATGCAAATCCAACCGAAATTTCAAAACTTCTACCAAGTGCTTCAAAAAACGAATGTTTATAAGGTTGCATTGAATACAAATTTGAATAGTCTGATATTCCATCTTCTTCACTGTACACAGTATATTGAACAACGATTTCTCTTTCTTTATTTTTGCTTTTTACAGTTATTGTAAAATCAGTATTTGGCTCAATGTTTGATAATTGTTCAGAAAGAGTTCCAGTTAATATACTAATTCTATGACCATTAACCTTTACAATAACATCATCCTGATTTAATTCGGTACTATATATTAAAATTGTTCTATCTTGCAAATTTTGTAACTCGCCTGCAGTAATAATTTTTGCTTGAGGTATATCATATCCATATGAAACAAGTAAAATAAAAGAAAATAGAATTGCACTTAAAAAGTTAAAAAATACACCAGCACCATAAACAAGCAACCTTTTCCATGCCTTTTGATTGTTGAATGCATCTTTGTTATACTGCTTTTTTGTTTTAATTGAATCAACATCGCTTGTTGTTATTTCGTTGATTTCTTTTATAATTTCTGTTGTTTCTTTTTTATCAACATTTAAATTTTTTGTTTCAGTCTTTTTATCTTCTTGATTTTTATCAACTTTATCGGTTTTTTCAGTTTTTATTTCGTCATCTTCATCATCACCCTCGCCTTCAAATGCACAATATCCACCAAGAGGAAAAATACGAAGTGAAATTTTTTCACCTCTTTTATTTATTTTAGAAAATATTGCTTTACCAAAACCAATTGAAAATTCATTAATTTTAAATCCAAGCATTCTCCCAACAATATAGTGTCCAAATTCATGTATTAAAACCATTAAAAGCAATATACATATTGCTAAAAATACATATAAAACCGTACTAAAAAAACCAGCGCACAAAAAACTCATTATAACTCCTTACAATAAAATAATTAAAAATATGAAAACAACTGGTGCACAAAATATATGACTGTCCATTCTATCTAGTATACCACCATGCCCTGGCAAAATATCGCCAGAGTCTTTAACATTTGCCTTTCTTTTTAGGTAACTTTCAAACAAATCTCCACATATACAAATAATCGAAGCAACAAAGCCCAAAATTATAAAATGCCAAAATGCAAATCCCACACTTGTAAATGCTTCATTATATTCAGGAATTGAATTAAATATTAAATATATTGCAAGTGAACCAATTATTCCCCATAAAACTCCACCTATCGCACCAGATATAGTTTTATTTGGACTTATTTTTGGACAAAGTTTAGGTCCTTTAAATAGTATTCCTGTTAAATAAGCAAAAGTATCTGAAAATATTGGTATTGTGAAAGTTAATATTAAAGCAAAAACTGAAATATAAACCAAATACGAAACAGGAACATCAAACAAATATCCCATGTTTTGTATATTATTTATTGCCACAAAAAACAACATTAAAAGTGAAGGATAAAAATATGCAAACATCGTGTGTATTGTTTTATACATTGAAAATCTTTCAACTTTAATTTTTAAATTTCTTGTTGCAATTTCATTTTTTGTTTTTTTAGATAAAATAATACCAAGCATTGCTAAAACGCCAAAGAAAACAACAATTAAAGCAAGTTCAATAAGAACTATCATATACCATTTCATTGATGTATTTATACCAAGTATAAACAACCCATACGCCAAAAATGGATAACATAACGCAAAATATTTGTTGTTATACAAATTCATTTTTGCAAGTATATTTGTCATTTCATAAGTTGCAATAAAACTAAGTAGCAGAATAAATGCATCAAAAATATAAGTTGTTAACTGTCTTGCAAGTAAAACTAAAATTATTGTTGCAATAATAATTGCTCCTGTTATTGTTCGTTGTTTCATTTATTTTTTCTCCTGTTTAATTTTGCCAAATCTTCTATCTCGAGATTGATAATCTTTAATTGCTTTAATTAAATGTTTTTTATTAAAATCTGGCCAATATGTTTTAGTAAAATACAATTCACTATATGCCGATTGGAAAAGCATAAAATTGCTTAACCTTTGTTCCCCACTGGTCCTAATTATCAAATCAGGGTCTTTTAATGAAGATGTATACAACTCATTTATAAAATCTTGCTGTGTTATGTTTTTTTTACCTTTATCTATAAGGTTGTTGCATGCTCTTATAATTTCTGACCTTGATCCATAATTTAAGCCAATATTCACAATAAATTCGGTGTTGTGTTTAGTTTTGTTTGATACATCTACTAAAAGTTCGTATAAATTTTTAGGTAATTTTGAAATATCACCCATTGTTGTTATCTTGACCTTGTCATGGATAAACCTTTCATAATTTTCTTTAAGATGTTTTAAAACTAAATCAAAAATGCCATCAACTTCTTCTTTGTCTCGTTGCCAATTTTCAGTCGAAAAAGCAAAAAATGATAATTCTTTTATACCTAATTCTCTTGCAGCATTTGTTACTCTTTTTAGTGCATCAACACCAGCCTTGTGCCCTGCTAAGCGAGGAAGCAATCTTTTCTTTGCCCATCTACCATTGCCGTCCATAATTATGCCAACATGATATGGAATTTTATTCTTGTCTATTTTAAACATTACATTAGTCCTTTAAATTAAATATAAAACTTCCAACAGTTAGCACTATTGTTTTATCTTCTAGTTGAACTGCATTAGTAACCAAACATGTGTCACCACAGACATTATGATTGTTGCTCACAATTTTAAAACTAATACCTTTATTATTTAATTCATTTTTTGCATCTTCAATGTTTAACCCAATTAGATGCTCCATTAAATTTCCATTACCTCTTTTTCTTTATCTAAACTTTCTTTATCGCAAAGAGATATATATTTATCTTGTATTTTTTGAACTTCTGTTTCCAAAGTTGCAAATTCGTCTTCACTTAACTCATTATCTTTTTTCATTTGTTTATATAAATCCAAACAATCTCTTCTTGCATTGCGCATTGCAATTTTTGTTTCTTCGCTCAATTTTTTAACTTGTTTAACTATTTCTTTTCTTCTTTCTTCGGTAAGTGCTGGAAAAACAAGCCTGATTATTTTACCATCATCACTTGGTGTTACACCAATATCAGATGCCAAGATTGCTTTTGATATTTCTTTAACTTGACTTTGGTCCCAAACGCTAATCATAATCATTCTTGCTTCTGGAACAGAAATGTTGGCCATTTGATTTACTGGTGTTGGCACTCCATAATAATCTACAAAAACTTTATCTAAGATATGTGGATTTGCTCTGCCAGCACGAATAACTTGATACTCACTAATAAGATGGTCAAGTGCTTTTTTTAAATCTTGTTCATAACCATCTTTTACTTCTTTTACCATTTCGTTATCTTGCATAAATTCTCCTTATAATATAATATTTATATGTTACTATATATTACGAATTATTGCAAATGTTTTAAAATAAAATAGTTTTTATACATAAAAAATATCCACATAACAGTGGATATTTATATTATTTTTTAGACATTTTTGCAACTTCTTCTGCTAAATTATCAACTCTTTTTGTAAGACCTTCGCCCATTTCGTAACGTACAAACCTTCTTACGTTTATCTTTTCACCAATTGAAAGAACTGCTTCGTTAATAACTTCTTTAACAGATTTTGAAGGATCCTTAACAAAATCTTGTTCTAACAAACAAATTTCTTTATAAAATTTATGAATTCTGCCTTCAACCATTTTTTCAACTACATTTGCAGGTTTTCCTTCGTTTAGAGATTGAGCAGTTAAAACTTCTTTTTCTTTCTCAACTTCTTCACTTGGAACTTCTTCAATTGTAACATATTTTGGATTTGCAGCTGCAATTTGCATTGCAATATCTTTTAGTAATGTTTGGAATTGTGCGCTTCTTGCAACAAAGTCTGTTTCACAATTGATTTCAACTAAAACGCCAATTTTGCCACCCATATGAATGTATGAACCAACAGCGCCTTCGGCTGCAATTCTATCTGCTTTTTTAGCAGCAGCAGCAATTCCTTTTTCTCTAAGCCAAATTACGGCTTTATCAAAATCTCCATTGCTTTCTGTTAATGCTTTTTTACAATCCATCATACCAGCACCGGTGCTAGCACGAAGTTTTACAACATCTTGTGCAGTAAACATATTTTTATTCTCCTTTTGGTTCTTCTTTTTCAGTTGGTTTTTCTTGTTTTTTTGTTCTTGTTTTTTTAGCAGGTTTTTCTTCTTTCTCTTTAACTTCTTCTTTTGGTTCTTCTTTCGTTTCTTCTGCTTCTTTTGAAATTTCTTCTTTGTTTTCTTCTACTTTAACTGCTTTTTTTGCTCTTGTTTTTTTAACAGGTTTTACTTCGTCTTCTTCTTTTGTTTCTATTGGTTTAACATCAGCAAGAACTGCATTCATATCAACAGTTTCTTCGTCTTCGTCTGTGTTTTTATTTAAAGAAACACCTTCTCTTGCTTCAATGACTGCATCTGCAATTGCACTTGCTATAAGTTTAACTGAACGAATTGCATCATCGTTTCCTGGAATAACATAATCAATTCCTGTTGGGTCACAGTTTGTGTCGATTAGTCCAACAAGTGGAATATTTAATGCTCTTGCTTCTTTAACACATATATGTTCTTTTGAAGAATCTACAACAAAGATAACTCCTGGCATTTCTCTCATATCTTTAATTCCACCAAGGTTAGCCTCAAGTTTCTCTCTTTCATGTTTTAAAAGAGCAACTTCTTTTTTTGGTAATAAATTAAATTCTCCAACTTTTTCCATTTGATTAAGTTTATTTAATCTTTCAATTCTTAATCTAATTGTTTTGAAGTTTGTTAAACAACCACCAAGCCAACGATTGTTAACATAGAACATACCACAACGTTCTGCTTCTTCCTTTATTGCTTCTTGTGCTTGTTTTTTTGTTCCCACAAAAAGAACTGATTTTCCTGATGCTACAACATCTCTAACAAAAGCGTATGCTTTGTCTACTAGCACCGATGTTTCTTCTAGGTTTATGATATGAATATCATTTCTTGCAGTAAAAATATATTTTGCCATTTTTGGATTCCACTTTCTTGTTTGATGACCAAAATGTACGCCTGCCTCTAGAAGTTGTTTCATTGAAATAACTGACATAAATTTTTATCCTCCTTGTTTTTAGTCTTCCCTAGTGTTTTAAATCTCCCTTCACAACCTGCAAAAAGCATAGGCAACCGTGTTGGAATCTACATTAGGTGTTAATTTGTCAATGACGACTTAATATAAATATCATATATCAAAAAATAAATCAAGTAATTTAATAAAAAAATAATCTCTTTCGAGATTACTTTTATTCCATTGATATAATATAGTAATAAACAGGTTGACCACCATCAATAACAGTTATTTCACAATCTGGATATTTTTGAGAAAGAACTTCTTTTAACGCTTCTGCGTCCTCTTGTTTTACATCTTCGCCATAGAAAAGCGTTATACTAACCATACTCTCATCAATCATTTTAGCAATTAAATCTTCTGTTGTTGGATTAACAAGATTACCTTTTGCAAGAATTGCTTTGTCGTCAAGTCCAATAACTTCACCGACAGAAAGGTCAAATCCATCAACATGAGTTGCTCTTACTGCATAGGTTACAGACGCACTTTTCACATTTGTATAAGCATTACTCATGTTTTCTGTGTTTTCTTCAACTGTTGCGTCAGGATTAAATGCAAGTGATGCAGAAATTCCTTCTGGAATGCTTCTTGTTGGAATAACAACAAGATTTTTTGTTGTTAGACCTTTTGCCTGTTCTGCAGCAAGAATAATATTTTTATTATTAGGAAAAACAAAAACGGTTTTTGCAGGAACTTTATCAACTGCTTGTGCAATATCAGCAGCACTAGGATTCATTGTTTGTCCACCTTGTATAATTTCGTCAATCATAAGGTCTTTCATAAGTTCTGCAATTCCCTTGCCGGGAGCAACTGAAACCATACCCATTTCTTTTAAATTTTCTTGCTTTTGTCCTGCTTTCTTTTTGAGTTCACGATTTTGTTCCCTCATGTTTTCAATTTTTAAATTATAAAGTTCTCCTAATTCCAAAGCATAACCAAGCGCAAGATTTGGTTGGTTTGTGTGCACGTGGACTTTTACTAAAAGTAAGTCGCCAATACACAAAACAGAGTCACCTATTTGCATAAGTTTTTCTTTAAGTTTTTCAATGTCGGCTTCTGTTGTTTTTTTGTGCATATTGATAATCATATACTCGGTGCAGTATCCAAATTCAATATCAGCAAGATTATTAATATCGGCAATAACATCATCTGCAGTTTGCACAGGTTGTCCATCTTCAAATACAGTTTTAAAATCTTCTTCGCCAATGAGTGCTTTATAAAATCCGGTAAAAATGATAATTATGCCTCTACCACCAGCATCAACAACACCTGCTTTTTTTAGTACAGGTAGCATTTCTGGAGTTTGTTGTAATGTTTCTTCTCCTTTATCAATTACTTGTTTTAAAAATTGTTCAAGGTCTGAAGTTTTTTTAGCAACTTCTACTGAATATTCTCCCATTGTCCTTATAATTGTGAGAATAGTTCCTTCTTTTGGTTTTGTAACTGCCTTATAAGCAACTTTACTACCTTCTACAATTGCTTTTGAAAAAATTTTTGTTGTTATATTTTCAACACCAGAAAGTACCGATGTCATACCTTTTACAATTTGTGAAGTGATAACACCTGAATTTCCTCTTGCTCCTCTAAGTGCGCCTTTTGCAAATGCCTCACACAAATTTTGTAATGAATTATCAGGACAGTTATTAACTTCGTTTCCAGCAGACTTCATTGTTAAAAACATGTTTGTTCCTGTGTCACCATCTGGAACAGGAAAAACATTTAAAGAATCTACTAGTTGTTTATTTTGATCGAGAAGCGCAACCCCACCTAGCACCATCTTTCTAAAAGTTGCACCATTTATTGCCTTTTGCATTATTTACTCCTAAACTCTAACACCGACAACATGAATATTAACCGTATCAACAATCATACCTGTAAATTTTTCAACGCTAAATTTTATTGTCTTTTTTAAACTTTCTGCAACAGCGCTCACTGAAATACCGTATTTTAAAATACAGTAAATGTCGATGAATATTCTATTTTCTACATTATTTATCTTTATTCCACGGGAATAAGGTTGTTTTACTAAAAGTTCACGAATTCCGTCTTTAAGGTTTTTTGACACCAAATCAACAACTCCATAAGAATCAAGAGTAGCAAAACCAGCGACCGTAGCAATTGCTTCGTCCGATATTGTTATCTTGCCATAGAAATTGTTTGTTTCGACAGCCATTTTTCCTCCATACAATAAATTCGCATAACAAATATACAATAAAAAAAAGTTTTCTTCAAGTATTTTTAACATTTTTTTAAAAAATTACATAAAACTCTTGATTTGTTTTTAAAAAAATGCTAGTATGTGTGTTGTAAAAATTAAAAATAGTCTAACGGAGGATACAATGAGCAGAGTATGTGAAATATGTGGAAAAGGCAAAATGGCAGGACACAATGTAAGCCACAGCAATCGTAAATCAAATCGCACTTATGAAGTTAATTTGCAAAAAACAACAGTTGTTGTAGATGGAAAAGAAAAAACAGTTAAGGCTTGCACAAAATGTATTAAAACAGCAAAAAAAGCATAACCTTTACAAATATAACGCTCACCTTTTGGTGAGTTTTTTATTTTAATCTTAAAATATATATTATGTAAATCAAACTATTAAACTATTTTATTATTATTTTTCTGCAAATAAGTTTTAAAATTCCCGATAAAAACTTTGGTGCTTTGACACATATTATTTTCATATTTTTTCTCCTTGTATAATATTATGCCATTAACAAACCAAAAGTGATTATCTTAAATTGCTTATAGCCATTTGCCTATCATTACTTGAATAAACATAGCTTCCACTAACTATAACATCTGCACCAAGCTCTTTAAGTTTATGGCTTATTTCAGGGTTTATTCCCCCGTCTACCTCAATTTTTATTCTAGCATCATAATCTTTTTTAATTTTATTAAGTTCGCTAACTTTGCTATATGTTTTTTCAATAAATTCTTGCCCACTTTTACCTGGCTGAACACTCATTATTAAAATAAAGTCACAAAATCCAAGAAGTGAAACAATTTCACCAACTTCTGTATTTGGTTTAATGCTAAGTCCACTTAGCACACCCATTTTCCTTAATGTTTTTAGATCTTTTATAAGTTTATTTTTTGATTTATATGCTTCAAAATGTACAGTTATTATATTTGCACCACTTTGTGCAAATTTTTTCAATAACTTTGTTGGTTTTTCAACCATTAAATGAACATCCAAAGGCAACAAAGTTTTTTCTCTTATAATCTGCACAACATCATAAGAAAAAGTTTTATTTTCAACAAACTTTCCGTCCATAATATCGCAATGCAATAAATCTGCATCGTTTTTAATTTCATTTGCATATTTAATTATATCTTCAACAGTTTTAACAGGATCTGTTGAAGGTGCAATAAGTAATTTATCCATGTGTTTTCACCCACTTTTCTTCCAATATTTTATATATTTTTTTATATCTCTCGTATCTTAATTTATCTAACTTGTTATTATTTACAAGTTGCTTAATTTTACAATCATTATAAGGTTCGTTGAAATGCACACAACTTGAATACTTACATTCTCTTTTGTACTTATTATAGTCAGGATAATAATAAGGTAGTTCAAAATAAGCAATAGGCAATAGTCTTTCATCAAGAGAAGTAAATCCAGAAGTATCAGCAATCATAATGTTATCATGGCAATAAATTTCACTATGCCTTGTTGTGTTTTTTCCTCTATTTATTTTAACACTTAACTCACCTTCTATTGCCTTTTCATTTTCTAAAAGCATATTTATTAAAGCAGATTTCCCAACTGCTGACTGTCCTGCAAAAGCAGAAACTTTATTACTCAATACGTTTTTAAGTTGATGTATATTTTTGCTTGTTTTTGCCGATACATAAATTATTTTTATAAAATTAAAAAAAGCAAAATTTATATATTCATTTTCACTTTCACTTAAATCTTGTTTGTTTACAACTATAATTGGAGTAATTCCATGCGAGTATGCAAACAAAATAAGTTTATCAACAATCATATAATCCGGCTTTGGCACACTTGATATAACAATTATAAGTTGCTGTAAATTTGCAATCGGTGGTCTAATTAAAAGATTTGTTCTTTTGTGTAGGTTTTCAATAACATACAAATTATTTTGAAGCGACACATCTACAATATCACCAACATAAATACCACTACCTTTAAGTGTTCCTCTTGGTTTACACTTTATGTTTTCGTTATTTATATGAACCCAAAAATCATCTGCAAGTTTTTTTACAACTCTTCCTTTTAATTCCATAATACTCCTAATAAAATTTGCATAATACATTATATTGTGTATTATTTATTTTGCATAATACTATATATTGTTATTTAAATATTTTGCTCTTAATTGACCACAAGCCCCATCTATATCTTCACCCATTGTTCTTCTAACCGTTGCAGATATATTATTAGACAAAAGTCTATCCATAAACGCATATGCCCTTTTTCTCGTTGTTCCCCTTAAACTTCTTTCTTTTACGTCATTTAAAGGAATTAAATTAACATGGCAACTTAGCCCCTTTAAAAGCGTACAAAGTTCGTCTGCGCACTCAAAACTATCATTGACATTTTCTATTAAAGCATATTCAAAAACTATTCTTCTTTTAGTTTTATTAAAGTATCTTTTTGTAGCATCAATTATATCTTTTATTTTGTATTTGTTTGCAATTGGCATAGTTTGTTTTCTTATATCATCGTTTGGAGCATGAAGTGAAATTGTTAGTGTAATTTGCAAATTTTCATCTTTTAATTGGTCTATTTTTTCAACAAGACCACACGTTGAAAGTGAGATATTTCTTTGACTTATGTTTATGCCTTTATCACACGAAACCATTTTTATAAACTTTACAACATTATCATAATTATCTAACGGTTCTCCACTTCCCATAAGAACAATATTGGTTATTTTTCTATCCTGATATGTTCCACCAAGTTCTTTGTTTACACAAAGTACTTGTGCAAGTATTTCTCCACTTGTCAAATTTCTAACAAGGCCATTTAGTGTTGAAGCACAAAATTTACACCCCATTCTGCAACCGACCTGCGTTGAAACACAAATTGTGTTGCCGTATTTATACGACATTAGTACACCTTCAATAATGTTTCCATCATTAAGTTTGTATAAAAACTTTAGTGTGCCATCTTTTCCTGTTTGTTTTTTTATAATAGTAAGTGGACAAAACGAATATTTTTCTTTTAGATTTGCAACAAAATTTTTTGGTAAATTAGAAATTTCTTCTGCATTTTTATAATTTTGAAGAGCACTATAAAGTTGATTTGTTCTATACTTTGGCTCTTTATATGACATAACAAGATTATTTAATTCTTCATAATTATAATCTAACAAATTAAGCATTTACAATTGCACCTACTTCAATTTTCTTTCCGTTTAAATAACTTTTTGCAGTCATTTTTTTTGACGATGGAGCTTGAAGTTCAACAACTTCAACAGCACCATCAGCACATTTAATAATTAAACCTTGTTTACTATTTGCAACCAAAATTTCTCCATTTTTAGACGTTGTATTTGTAATATTAGACTTTTTTAAAGAGAACACTTTAAAAGTGTTTTCTTGCAATGAGAAATTTGCTATTGGGCTTGGATTAAATGCTCTAACTTTGTTGATTAAATTTTTCATTGTGTCGTTAAAATCAAGCATTTCATCTTCTTTTTTTATAAGTTTTGTGTATGTTGCCTCGTCATTATTTTGTTGCACTCTTGTTATTGTTTTATTTTCAATTTTATCAAGAGCTTCAACAACTAGCTCTCCACCAACTTTTGCAAGTTTTTCTGCAAGCGTTCCGTAAGTATCATCATCGTTTATGTCAACTGTTTTAGTTAATAATATATCTCCCGTATCCATTGTTAGTTCGGTTTCCATAATTGTTATACCAGTTTGTTTTTCTCCGTTTAAAATTGCATATTGAATTGGCGAAGCTCCACGGTATTTTGGCAACAGCGAACCATGAACATTTATTATTTTATTTGGACAAATGTCTATTATTTCTTGACTTAAAAGCTGTCCATATGCAGCAGTTACCATTATATCTGCATTTAAATTTTTAAGAATTTCTACGCCATCTTTTTTAATTTTATCAAATTGATAACATGGTATATTTAACTCATTTGCCAATTTTTTTACAGGAGAAAAAACTATTTTTTTACCCCTGCCTGATATTTTATCTGGTTGGCAAACAACAGCAACTACACTATGTTTTGATTGAGTTATGGCCTTTAAACATGTTGCACCAAATTGTGGTGTACCCAAAAAAATTACTTTCATATTTCTCCTTATTTTTTCATCATTTTATCAATAAACAACACACCATTTAAGTGATCAATCTCATGACAAAGACATCTTGCCAAATATTTTTCACCTGTTATGGTAAATTCATAGCCGTACCTATCTTGAGCTTTTACAGTTACCTTCATTGGACGTTTAACTTTGCCCCTAATTTTGCCACAGCTTAAACAGCCTTCTTCTTCTATGTCTTCGCCTTCACTTTTTAAAATAACAGGATTTATTAGTTCCAATCTCATATTGTTTACATCCATAACAACAATACGCTTTAAAATTCCAACTTGTGGGCCTGCAAGTCCCATGCCATTAAACGCATACATTGTTTCCCACATGTCGTCTATTATATCTTCTAGTTTTTCATCAAAAACTTTAACTTCTTTTGATGTTTTTCTAAGCAAGTCATCACCAACTTGCAAAACTTCTCTAACTGCCATATTTTATTTCCTTTTAACTTAAATTTTGAGGATTGATTTCAACAAATATACTAACCTTACCATTTTGGTATTTATCACAAATATCGTATATTTTTTCAATTATATCATCTTTGTTTTCATTTTTTATTCTTGCTAAAATTTGATATCTAATTTTATTTTTTATTTTGCTTATAGGACTTTTCATAACATCTAAATAAACAAAATCATTTAATCTATCATCTCTCAGCTTCTTTATATCATTATAACACATTTTAGTAATTTCTCTAACAGTTTCATCAACTTGTGCTGTAAAAAGTAATCTTAAAATTGTGGTAAATGGTGGAAACATAGTTGTTTTTCTTAAATTAAGTTCTTTTATAAAAAAACTTTTATAGTCATAGTTTGCAATAAATCTATAAGTATAATGTCTTGGAGCATATGTTTGAAGTATTACAATACCTTCATCTTTTGCTCTTCCAGCTCGTCCACTCATTTGCGTTATTAGTTCAAAGGTTTTTTCTGTGCTTTTGTAATCTGAATGGTATAAACTTTGGTCTGCATCAATAATTCCAACCAGTGTTACATCTTTAAAATCATGTCCTTTTGCAATCATTTGAGTTCCGACCAATATTCCCGGTTTAGAATTTGCAAATTCGGTAAGAATTTTTTGATAAGCATTTTTTGTTCGCGTGGTATCGTTATCCATTCTTAAAATATTTACATTGGGATATAATTCTTTTAGTTTGCTAACAACTTGTTCTGTTCCAATTGCACCGTTTCTTATGCTTTCACTTCCACACTCTGGACATTTTGTTAGTGCCTTATACCTTTTGCCACAATAATGACATTTTAACTTATTTTCACTTTTATGATAAACAAGTGATACATCACAATCGGTACACTTTGCAACATAGCCACAGTTCATACATCTCATAAACGAACTGTATCCTCGTCTATTTATAAAAAACATTGCTTGATGTTTTTGTTTTATGCATTTGTCTAATTCATTTAAAAGCACACTAGAAAACATTCCGCTATTGCCATTTCTGAGTTCTGTCAGCATATCTACAATTTGAATTTTGGGCATTTTTTTGCCATTTACTCTTTCAGGCAATTCAATGAGTTTATATTCGCCACAATTTGCTTTGTTAAAAGAATCTATGCTTGGCGTTGCACTAGCAAGAACTAGCGAGCAATTATTATAGTCTTTTCTAAATTTTGCAATATCAAAAGTGTTGTATCTTGGATTGCTTTCGCTTATGTAACTCGTTTCATGTTCTTCGTCAATTATAATTGTTCCAATATTTTCTAGTGGTGCAAATATTGCTGACCTTGCACCAACTACAATTTTTGCTCTATTAAAAAGTATTCTTTGCCACTCATCAAAGCGTTCGCCTGCACTTAGTCCACTGTGAAGAATTGCCACTTCATTGCCAAATCTTGCCTTAAAATTTGCAAGAACTTGTGGAGTTAAAGATATTTCAGGAACAAGCATTATTGCCGTTTTTCCATGTTTTATAACATCTTCAATAACACTCATATAAACTTCTGTTTTTCCACTGCCCGTTACTCCAAAAAGTAAAAATGTATCGTTTGATGAAAGTATTGTGTTTATTGCTCTATTTTGAAGTGGCGTATGAACAACACTTACTTTTTCTATTTTATTAAAATCTGGTTGTCTATAAATGGTTTCTTTGCTTTCTATTAAAACATTGTCGTCAACAAGTTTTTTAACCGTTTGCCTTGAAAATTGTTCTATTAACTTTGTTTTTTTGTATAATATATTTTGTTCAAGAAAATTGCAAAGTGCTATTTGATTTTTTGCATTTGCCCTTATATTTTTTTTGTAATCTTGAAAATCTATTTTGTCATTTATTTTTACATAACTAACAAAAAGTGGTTTTATTGTATCGCTACGCATTTCACTTGGAATAAACAATCTAAGACAATCGGCATACCTTAGATGATATTTTTTTACCATAAAATGCATAAGCCTAATTAGTTCTTCTTTAATTACAACATAGTCTTCAACAAAACTAATAACTTTTTTTAATTTTGATTTTTCAACTGTTGTATTATCTTTTATATTTATAACAAAACCTTGTATAATGCGATTGCCAAAAGGGACAAAAACTCTCATTCCAACTTTGCCCCATTCGTCTATTTCATAATCAAAAATTTTATCAACTTGACTATTTGTTATGTCAACAATTACTTCTGCTATTCTCATAAAACAAAACAATTCTACCACAAAATGGTAGAATTGAAAAGTTAAAAATATATATAAATTTATTGATTTACGCTATCACTAGAAACGATTTCGCCTCTATAAATTTCGTCAGCTGCAAGACTTATTGCCTTTTTGTCGCTTTTTTCTATTTCGGCAGGTATTCTTTTTTCAAGTTCTTTGGCTCTTTTTGCCATAATGCAACAAAGTTTATATTTGTTTCCGCCTATTTTTTTTACCAATTCATCAATTGGTGGTTCAATCATCATAATAATACACCTCTTTTACAATTTCGCTAAATAGTATAACACATATATTTTATTTTGTGAATAAAATTTTTTATATTTTAATCATTTTTTTAAATTCTTGTTCATTTATAATTTTTACGCCCAACGATTGCGCCTTTGCAAGTTTACTGCCAGCATCATGTCCTGCAAGAACAAAACTTGTTTTTTTAGAAACTGACGATGAAGTTTGTCCACCATTATCTTCAATTAGTTTTGTTGCTTCATTTCTCGTCATCGTTTCAAGTGTTCCCGTTAAAACAAATGTTAAACCATCTAACAGTTTACTAACATTACTTGAAGCATTTTCAATGACAACTCCATTTTTTAAAAGTTTATTTATAAGCATCATATTATCTTCATCGTTAAAATAGTCTACTATGCTTTGTGCAACAATTTCGCCAATATCCCTAATTTTAGACAGTTCATTTACAGTTAGAGTTTTAAAATCAAAAATGTTGTTATAAAATTTTGTTAAATCTTTTGCCGTCTTTTTCCCAACATTTGGAATACTTAATGCATAAATAAAATTAGCCAAATTACAATTTCTACTATTTTTAATGGAATCAATTAGGTTTTGTGCTTTTTTGTCTTTAAAAGAAGGCAAACACACAAGTTGCTCATATGTTAGAGAATACAAATCGGCAACATCTCTAACATTTAAATTGTCATATAAAAGCTGTGCCGTAGCATCACTAAACCCTTCAATATTCATTGCATCTCTACTTGCAAAATGAGTTATTTTATCAACAATTTGGTCTTTGCAACCTTTTTTATTTGGACAAAATAAAAGAGCACCAATTTCTATAAGTTTTGTATGACAACATGGACAAAACTCTGGCTTTTTTATTTTTTTTGAATTTTCAAGTTTCTCGGCAAGTCCCATAATTTCTGGAATAACTTCGTTACTTCTTCTAACAAAAACCCTTGAACCTATTTCAACTTTTTTTCTAAGTATATCACCATAATTGTTTAACGTTGCTCTGTTTACTGTTGCACCAGCAAGTTCAACAGGTTCAATTTCTGCAATTGGCGTTATTTTACCTGTTCTTCCGACCTGCCAAACAACATTTTTTAGTATTGTGCTAAGTTCTTGTGCTTCAAATTTGTATGCCATTGCCCATTTTGGAAATTTTGAAGTGTAGCCAAAATCTTCTCTAAGTGCAATTTGATTAAGTTTAACTACCATTCCATCAATTAAAATATCTAAACTTGATTTTGTTTTGTCAACATTATCTATCTCATTTAAGATATCTTCAGCGTTATCAAATACTTTAAATTGCGATGTTTTAAAATTGTTTTGTTTTAAAAATTCAAACATCTCAACTTGCGTATTAAATTTTTTGTTTTCAGCATACAAAACATTATAGCAAAACCAATCTAAATTCCTTTTTGCAGTTTGTTTTGCATCTAAATTTCGTATTGCCCCACTAACTGCATTTCTTGCATTTTTTAAAGCTTCATCGGGATACTTTTGATTAAACTTTTTTAAATTCTCAAAAGTTATCATTCCTTCGCCTTGAACAATAAGTTCGCCTTTAAAACCTATTTGTAGTGGAACACTCTGAATTGTTTTAACTTGTGCAGTTACATCTTCGCCAACGGTTCCGTTTCCACGAGTGGCAGCAGAAACAAAATAACCATTTTTATATGTGCAAACAATTGTAAGCCCATCAAATTTGTATTCTAATGTAAAATCAACATTTTTCTCTTTATCTTTTATATCATTTATCCAATTAGATAAATCTAATTTTGTTTGACACTTATCCAAACTATATAAACGCATTTTATGAGTTACTTTCTTAAAGTTTTTTAAAACTGTATCACCAACTCTATGTGTTGGAGAATTAGGCAAAACAATTCCTGTTTCTTTCTCCAAAGAAACTAGTTTATCGTATAATCTATCATACTCTACATCGGAAATAAGTGGCTTGTCTAAAACATAATATGCATATGCATATTTGTTTAACATATCAACAAGTTTTTGCATTTCTTCCATACATACTCCTATAATATTTCAAGCGGTGCAATTTCTAGTATTAAAGTTTTTTTACCAAACTTTTCAAAATCAATATCAGCACATACGCCGTCATCAACAATGTCTAATATTGTACCTTTGCCAAATTTTGGATGATTTACAACTTGACCTTTTTTGTATATACTTGTATCTTTTTTAGGTTTTTCTTCTTTATTTATGCTTGTTGCCATTGTGTACCCATTATGCGTTGTTGTAGATGCAGTTTGTTGTTTAATATTATTATAATTATAAAAACTTTTATAATTATTGCCATATTTATTATAATCATGTTGAGTATCAATATATTTTTTAGGTTTTGTTGGTAAACTTACACCAATTTCATCTATAAACCTACTCACAATAGTTGGCGACCTTTTTCCATGTAAATATCTAGTGTTAGCATAAGATAAAAACAATCTTTCTTTTGCCCTTGTCATTGCAACATACATAAGTCTTCTCTCTTCTTCCATTTCTTTATCACTTTCATAAGCTCGAGATATTGGAAATAAGCCTTCTTCTAGTCCAACAACAAAAACAACTTTAAATTCTAGTCCCTTAACAGAATGCACTGTGGAAATAGTAACAGTGTCATCAGTTCCCATAAAATCTAAATCTGTTTCAAGTGTTATGCTTTCTAAATAATCACTAAGTGTCGCATCTTGATTATTGAATATAAATTCACTAATAGAGTTTACAAAAACATCTAAGTTATATAATTTGTCGGTGTTTTCATCACTCTTATCCATGTATGCCGTTTTTATATTAAATTCATCAATAACTCTTTTACAAAATTCATCTAACTTTACTTTACAATAAATATCTTTTAATTTGTTATATGATTCTACAAAACTTTTAATTTTTGAATAAAGTGCACTATTGTCTTCACTATTATTATATAAATGCACCATACCCATTAGCATAGATAAATTTTTAGAATAGGCATATTCTCTTAATTTGTTTATCGCGACATCACCAATTGCTCTTTTGGGGAAATTTATTATACGCATAAGTGCCGTGTCATCATTTTGATTTGTAAATAATCTTAAATACGATATTAAATTTTTTATCTCTTGTCTTTCATAAAATTTAAAACCACCATAAATTCTATATGGTATGTTGTAATTAAGCATTTTTTGTTCAAAAGACAAAGTTAGTGCATTCATTCTCATAAGTATTGCTATATCGTTGTATTTATATCCATAGAGTTCTATAAGCTTTATAATTTTTGTTGCAACGCTTTCTGCTTCTTGTTGCTCGTCATAATACTCGTTACATTCAACATTTTTGCCTTCTTCGTTTGCTGTCCAAAGAATCTTATCAAATCTTTCTGTGTTGTTTTTAATTAGTTTATTTGCTTTGTCTATTATGTTTTTTGTGCTTCTGTAATTTTGTTCTAGTTTAAATATTTTCACAGGAGCAAAATCATTTTTAAAATCAAAAATATTTTGAAATTTTGCGCCACGCCAAGTGTAAACACATTGATCTTCATCTCCAACAACAAATATGTTTTTATGTGTTTTAGAAAGGAGTTTAACAATGTCGTATTGTATTTTATTTGTGTCTTGAAATTCGTCAACAAAAATATATTCAAAAAGGTTTGAATAATAATCTAGCACATCACTATGAGTAACAAACAATTCATAAGTTTTTGTAAGCAAATTGTCAAAATCTAGGGCGTTGTTTTTTTCTAATGTTTTTTGATATGTTTCATATACATTTATTAAATCTTCTTGCTCAATTAAATATCTTTTTGCATATGTGTAAATATCAACATTATCGTTTTGACAATTACTTATAACATTTGCATAATGCTTATAATTGTCCATATTAAGCGACAAATCTTTTATAACTTGCTTTAATGTTTTTTCGCTGTCGCTTTCACTATAAATAGAAAAATCACTTGTATACGAACCAAGTTTTGTTATATGTTTTCTCAAAATTTTTAAGCACATGGAATGAAAAGTTGAAACCCAAACACCATTTGGCGTTCCCAACAACTTGGAAACTCTTTCTTTCATCTCTCTTGCTGCTTTATTTGTAAATGTTATTGCCAAGATTTTGCTCTCATCAATGTGCTCATGTTGTATTAAATAGGCAATTCTATGTGTTAAAAGTTTTGTCTTGCCACTTCCTGCCCCAGCAGTTACCAAAACAGCACCCTTTGTACATAAGAGTGCTTGTTTTTGTGCTTCATTTAAACTATCCAAAATTTCCATAAAATAAGTATATCATAGTAAAAAATTCATTGCAATTATTTAATAAACTTCTTTTATTTTTTCGTTTTCATATATTTGTCTTAGTTGTCTATATTTATCTGCTATCTTGAAAAAATATCTTTCTTTTTGTTCATTTGAAAGTGTTTTATAATAATTAAAATCAATAAGTTCATTAAGTGGGTTTATTGCATCACTTTTTATACAATCTTTTACTTTTGTATACATATCTTTGTCTATATCATTTTTTATAGTTATTGTTTTTATATAATTTTCTCCATTTCGTATGCAGGTAACATTACCTTTTGATGTTGATGCCATGTGTCTACCTTGCAATCTGTCTTTTGCTTGCTTTGCCATTTGTTTTAATAACTCTCTACCAGTCATAATTTTCTCCTTTTGTTACACAAAAAATTTTATAACAACATGTTTTTTTTGTAAATTACAAAATTTGACTGATTAGAACTATTAAAGTCGAATATTTGCAAATATTGTTTTATTATAAAAAATCTCACAAATTTGTGAGATTTTTTATTTTCTTAATATATCGCCTTTTTTAAGATTTAAATTTGTGTAAATATATAATTTTTGCTGAACATTTTTTGCATCAAGAACATCTTGACATTTTTCATCTGTCATTTTATCTAATTTTATTTTTTTGTTAAATGTATCGTTTGGTGATAACACTTCTAATTCATCACCTATTTTAAATCTATTTCTTTGTTCAACTAAAACTTTCTCGCCGTCAGAATCATTAAGCACAACTGCCATAAATTCGCTTGTTTGAACAGGCATTGAACTCGACAAACATTCTTTGTCATTAGAGCCAAAATAGAAACCTGTTGTATATTGTCTATGGCTTGTTTTATTAAGTTCATCTTTTAATAAAGTCATTTGCTCTTGTGATATATTTTCTTTTAAATCAAGTGCTCTTTTATATGCATTTACAACATTTGCAACATAGTATGGAGATTTCATTCTTCCTTCGATTTTTATGCTTGTTATTCCTGCGTCTTCAAGTTCTTTTAAATGCTCTATCATATTAAGGTCTTTTGAGTTTAGAATATAGGTGCCACGTTCATCTTCTTGAATTTCGTACTGCTCGCCTTTTCTTGATTTTTCTGTAATTGTATATTCCCATCTACAACATTGTGCACATGCCCCGCGATTTGCATCTCTACCCGTTAAATAGTTAGAGAGCAGACATCTTCCACTATATGAAATACACATTGCACCATGAACAAAACACTCTAATTCAATTTCGCTTGGAATATTTTTCCTTATATTTTTTATTTCTTCTATACTTAATTCCCTTGCAAGTATTATTCTTTTTATGCCTAACCTTGCCATGAATTTTATTGCATAACTATTTAATATATTAGCTTGAGTGCTAACATGAATTGTAAGCGATGGTGCAAATTCTTTTATATATTCAATTATTCCTAAGTCAGACACAATTACAGCGTCTACTTTTGCCTTTTCTAATTCACATAAATATTCTTTTAATCCATCAAAATCGCTTTCGTGTGCTAATATATTGATTGTAATATATACTTTTTTACCTAATTTGTGTGCATACTGTGTTGCCTTAATAATTTCATTATCTGTAAAATTGCCAGCAAATGCTCTAAGCCCAAATTTTTTACCAGCAAAGTACACTGCATCTGCTCCAAAATAAAAAGCAGTTTGCATTTTTTCAAAAGTACCCGCAGGTGCAAGTAGTTCCATGTATAAATTCTCCTTTATATTTAGCATTATAACACAGATACTACTCAAAAAACAATTATTTAATTTTAATAACCCTTTGATTTAATCCTATACCTATAATTTGATATATACCTGCAAAGGTATCAAAGTATCGTCTTGACAAAATTTGTTGTACATTTTTTAAATATAAACTTGAAAATTTAACAGAAATACCACACGAAACATTAACAATTCGTGGTGTGTTTACAATTTGGCAAGGAACTTTGTATGACTGCAATAAATTGGCAAAATTTATTGTGTGCGACCTTGCCCTAAACACAATAATCATATAGTCCATATTCTTCTCCTTTGTGGTCAATTATTGATATTTTTTCATATCATATTATATTACTAAATAAAGAGAGAAAAAGTTAAAATGATATATCTTGATAATAGTGCAACAACGTATATAAAACCCAAAGAAGTGATAAACGCAACGCTACTCGGCTTAACAAAGTACTCAGCAAATCCCGGTAGAAGTGGTCATAAATTGAGCATGGATACCGCAATGATGGTGGAAAATGTTAGACAAAAAATGTGCAAATTTTTAAATGCCCCTCAGGTTGTTTTTACAGAAAATTGTACAGATGCATTAAATTTAGCAATACTAGGAACATTTAAAGAAAAAGGCCATGTTATATGCACAATAAACGACCATAATGCAAGCGTTAGGCCACTCTTTGAACTTCAAAGAAAATTTGGACTTGAAATAAGCGTTGCAAGTCCTTTAAATGCTGGAATTATTACTATTGACGATATAACAAAACATATACAACCAAACACATATTTAATCTGTGTTAATCACATATCTAATGTTGATGGAGAAATTGCTGATATTGAAGCGATTGGCAATTATTGTAAAGAAAAAAATATAATCTTTTTAGTAGATTGTGCTCAAAGTGCAGGTCATGTTAAAATAGACATGAAAAAAATGGGCATAGACCTTTTAGCACTCGCACCACATAAAGCGCTGTATAGTCCCCAAGGAGTTGGAGTATTAGCCTACACAAACAAAGCAAAATTAAATCCAATACGATTTGGTGGAACAGGAACAGAAAGTGAAAATGTTTATCAGCCTATGGGAACTGTAGAAACTTATGAAAGTGGCACACTGCCTACACCTAGCATTTTAGGACTTGGTGCGGGAATAGATTTTGTAGAAAAAAATTTTACCGAAATAAACGAAAAAATAGATGACCTTTCAACATACTTAAATTTTGAACTTAGTAACATAAATGGTGTAAAAGTATACACTCACCCTAATAACGCTTATGGTGTAATTGGATTTAATATACTTGACTATGGTTCAACAGATGTAAGTCAAATACTTAGTGATAAATATGGAATTTGCACTCGTGGAGGACTTCATTGTGCTGGACTTAAACACAAATTTTTAGGAACGTTAAATCAAGGAATTGTAAGAGCGTCATTATCATATTTTAACAGTTTTAACGATTGTCAAAAACTTGTTAAAGCAGTTAAACACATTACAAAATATGGATATTAAAAAATCTCATTTGCATGAGATTTTTTTAACCTATTTCTCTCTCTTTTGCCTTTAACTTTTGCTCTTTTTTTATTTGCTTATTTTCTTTTCTGTTTATCTTTTTTATTTGTCTTATTTCCTGTCTTGAAAGTTCATCTTTGTTTTCTATCTTTTGTTTCTTTTTGCCAATCTTTTTTAACTTTTCTCTAAAATTTACTTTATTTTCCTTTCCTAAAAGTAGCCTATTTATATTGCCCCTATGCATAAACCAAACAAGAAAATATAAAATGAATAAAATAACAGTTATAACAATATTGTCGTGAAATTTATAGCCTTCAACAAGTGTAAGTGCTGTTATAAACAAAAATGAAGCGATTGCACCATAATCGAATATAACTAAATACAAAAAGCAAACTGCAAACATTATAATTGCCCAATAAGGTTCTGCAACGGCAAACATTCCAAGCATTGTTGCAACACCTTTTCCACCTTTAAATTTATAAAACGCAGGAAAGCAGTGCCCAATAACTGCACTCATTCCACCAACATACAATCCTATATATGAAATTTCACTATTTACATCTCCACCAAACATGAAAAAACCAAGTAGTGATGGTATGGCACCTTTTAAGGCATCAAAAAACAATGTTAATATTCCCATTTTGAAGCCAAATGTTCTAAGCATATTCATAGAGCCCGGATTTCCACTGCCATGCTTTGTTATATCATCTTTTCTTAGTCTTGAAATAATTTTTGCCGAACTAATGTT
Source organism: uncultured Clostridia bacterium (assembly GCA_944384395.1). Classification (GTDB taxonomy): domain Bacteria; phylum Bacillota; class Clostridia; order Christensenellales; family UBA1242; genus UBA5893. The sequence goes on along the minus strand of CALWTD010000013.1, from coordinate 42,711 downwards.
TCCAAGTGTATAACCACACAAAACAAGCACAACATATTTTAAAATGTCCATTAGTCTTTATCTCCTTTTGAACGGGTTATAAACCTTATTGGTGTTCCAGAAAAGTCTACTGCTTGTCTAAAACGATTTTCTAAATATCTTAAATACGAAAAATGCATAAGAGTTGCATCATTACAAAATAGTATAAAAGTTGGTGGATTGGTTTTGTATTGTGTAATATAACTAATTTTTAATCGTTTGCCGTTTCTATATGGTGGTTCGTTTGATAGTATTGCTTGGCTTAAAAGTTCATTAAGTGTTCCTGTTGAAATTCTTCTTGATGCGTTATCATAAACCTTCTTTGCTGTTTCAATAACATTTGATAGTCTTTGACCCGTTTTTGCAGAAACATACACAGATTTAAAATAGTCCATAAAAGATAAACTATCTTTTATTTTTTGTTCGTAATCATTTATTGTGTTTCCATTTTTTTCCACCAAATCCCACTTGTTCATAACAATAACACTTGGTTTACCTGCTTCGTGTACATACCCTGCAATTCTAACATCTTGCTCTGATATTTCTTCGCTTGCATTTATAACAATCAACACAACATCAGCTCTTTCAATTGCTTCCATTGAACGAATAACAGAATAGCCTTCTACACTTTCCTTTTCAAAACTTCGTTGTCGTCGTAGTCCTGCCGTGTCGATTAGTGTATACTTTTGCCCATTATATTTAAAATCTGTTTCTATTGCGTCCCTAGTTGTTCCAGCAATATCACTCACAACAACTCTTGAAAAGCCAAGTATTTTGTTTGTAATACTACTTTTCCCAACATTTGGTCTTCCGACAATCGCAATTTTTATTGCGTCATCATCTTGTGTTTCCTCAACATTTTTAAAATTTTTTACAATTTCATCTAAAACTTCGCCTAGTCCTTTTGCTTGTTCACATGAAATTGCAAAAGGTTCTCCAAGTCCAAGTTCATAAAAATCATATGTTTTTTCAACTTCATAATTATCTAGTTTATTAACAACAAGTATAACTTTTTTATTTGTTTTTCTAAGTATATCTGCAACATCGTGATCTCTTTGAGTTACGCCATCTTTTCCATCAACTAAAAATATAATTACATCTGCAAGGTCAATAGCGATGTCTACTTGTTTTCTTATATCTTCTTGAAAAACATCATCAGTTTTTGTATCAATTCCACCTGTGTCAACCACACGAAATTCATGCCCACACCATTCGGCATCGGCATATATTCTATCTCTTGTAACTCCCGGCATATCATCAACTATGCTAATTCTTTTTCCGCAAATTTTATTAAAAAAAGTACTTTTGCCAACATTTGGTCTTCCTACAATTGCAACTAGTGGTTTTGCCAATTTTTATCTCCTATTTAACATTTATCTAAATGATAACATAATTTAGAGACATTTACAATTTAATTTTATTAAGTTTTAATTTTTTCTTGCTTTTTAGTTTTTAAATATTTAATACCTAAAACCAAACTATTAAACAAACAATATGACAGCACGCAAACAAAAGTAAATGTGATTGCCACATCTCCACCTAAATTTAATGTTTGATTAACATAATTCCAAGACATTTGATGAAAAATTAGTTCAAATAAAATAGCACCCAACAAAGTTCCACAAAAAACACTGTTTATGTTTGGACAAATATAATACAAAATTATACCAACAATTATTGCAATATAAACAAAAGGCTTAACATAGGCATATTCAAACATTTCTAAATTTATTGCATTATAACAAGCAAGAACGGATATTATAATTAAACTTGTTAAAATTGTTGCAATAATTCCCTTAATACTTTTTTGCATAGCAAACAAAACAACAAACATAACAAAATATAAAATTAAATTTAAACTAACATTTACTCCTAAAATGTTTATTGCTTTAATGGCATCAAAAACACAACTTAAAATTAAGAAAATTGAAAGTAAAAATCTGTTTAGTTTGTTTATTTTAAGCACACTTTCAAAAACACCAAAACTAATAAGAATTGCAAGTGTTCCACAGATAAGAAAATATAAATCCATAACTCTCTCCAATTTTAGATTGAGCAAAATTTAAAATATTATTATACAAAGATAAAATGTGTTTGCGAAAAATAATAAATATTTTATGATTTATAGATTTTAAACAGTACAAAACATAACACTTGAAGCTAATTATAATAATTGTCTAAGTTAACTAAGATTTAAAAAATTTAAAACATTATAAATTATTTTATTTATTTGTTTAGCGTATTTATATGCGAGTGCTGTACCAGACTTTGGTTGATAATAACCAATGCATTTTTTAGAATATTTACGCAATGGTGGTTTATAATTTTCATCATAATAAAAAACACAAATATCACTAGCATCAATCATTGCAAAATTTCTTTCTATATAACTTGCTTTGTTTGAAGTCCATTTGTTTTTATATTCTACTTCTTCTTCCACACTATATAGATTTATATTTTTGTGATATAAGTTACTATAAACTTTTTCCCAATATTGTTTTTCGCTTTCTAATACACAAGATTCACTTCTGCAACAATAACATTTTCTCCTAATATATGGATATTTTAATTTTAATTCTGTAATAACATTATGACAAATTGAATCAAAATTACTTTTACTGCCAAATAAAAAAGTTTTTGCTTCTTCTTTAACAATTAATATTTCAAAAAATTCTTTTAACTTGTTTAAATTTTCATAAGTAAGTTCAACATTCCTATGTCCTACAACACAAATAGTTTTATTTGTCATAATTTTTAATATTCTCCTTTTGTGTACACACGTAAAGTTTTTGGATAAAAATTCATTAGACTACAAATAAATACTAAACAAGCAAAAAGTAAAAGTCAAACAAATACAGTGTGTACACACGCTAAATTTAAAATTTTTTTTTGATAATCTTAAGTTAAAGGAGAAATGATGACGACACAAAAAGCAGTAGCACTAAGAATTTCTAACTTGTTAGTCAAAAACAATTTAACTCAATATGCCCTATGTCAACGAATTGCCATGCCAGAAGAAACTTTGCGTTCAATTATAAGTGAAAGATACAAAACTGTAAAACTTGATACAATAATTTTGGTTTGTGATGGTTTTAATATAACTATTCAAGAATTTTTTAATGATGACATATTTAAAAGAGAAAACTTAGACGTTGAATAATTTTTAAAACGATAAAATACTTTTAATATTTTTTATTTTTAGCAATTTTAAAAACACTTAACTCAGTTAAGCGTTTTTATTAAAATTAAATTTAAAATTTTATTTTCTATACTTGCAATCATTTTTATTGCAATTCAGGCATTTTACATCAGATTTTTTTAATTTGACAAAATTTAAAATACTTGACACACAAAAGAATATTATTATTGCAAACAATAAAACTGTTAATATTCCATAAATTTCTGTTAGTTTAAACACAAAATAAACAAACAAACTTGCGCAATATGCAATAACAAATTGAAGCAATATTGAAATAGCCGTCCATTTTTTCCCAACTTCTTTTCTAAGAACCGATATTGTGCCAACACATGGACAATAAAGAAGACAAAAAACCATGAAACTTAATGCACTACTTGGAGTAAAGAAAACAACATTTAATGGATTTGTTAAACTTTGCGAGATGTTCTCCATAAAATTTACAGATGACGAATTAATGTTGTTAAATATCGCAATAGATGAGATTATTATTTCCTTTGCAACTATACCTGTTAAAAGTGCAGATGCTGTTCCCCATGAAGCAAAACCGAGTGGCTTAAATATTGGAGCAATAAACTCTCCAACGCATTGAAGCATACTTTTCATATCATCATTTTGCACATACTTTAAACTAAATGTAAAATTTTCTAAAAACCAAACTAAAATAGAAAATCCCAAAAGCAATGAACCAATTTTTAACAAAAATGATTTTACATTTATCTTTGTAATTTTATATAAATGCAAAAAATCAATTTTTCTATATGATGGAAATTCTAAAATAAATGTTTGACTATTGCTTTTTAAATATGTTTTTTCAAAAAACATATTTAAAAGAAGTGCTAAAATAATGCCAAGAATATATAGAAGCATAATAATACCAACATTACTTGCGCCAAAAAATGCACCACCAATAACTGCATAAACAGGAAGTTTTGCACTACAACTCATATACGGAGTAAGCAGTGCTGTTTTTATTTTAGCATTTTTATCGTTCATGTTTCTTGCAGTTAAACAAGCAGTTGTTGAACAGCCAAAACTCATTAAAAGTGTGTAAACACTTTTGCCTGACAACCCTACTTTTTTTAATGCATCATCAACTAAAAACGCTAGTCGACTTAAATAACCACTGTCTTCTAATAGAGCTAAAAAAACAAACAAAAGAACAATTTGTGGCAAGAATGACACAATTGTGCCCACCCCACCAAAAACACCTTCTTTAACTAGATTTACAAGCCAAACAGCCTTAACATTTTCACTTAAAAAGTTTGAAATATTATTACCTATTACATCTTGAATTAGCCATCGCAATATATTTGATAAATATGCACCAATGGAAAAAAATGTAAAATAAAACACAAGTATCATAATAAGCAAAAAAATTGGAATGCACAAATATTTATTTAAAACTAATTTATCTAATTTACTTTTACCGACAACAACATTAGAATTGTAATTTGATTGTTTTAAAACGTTTTCTATAAAGTTATATTTTTCTTTCATCTGTTCTTCTAAATAATCTTTGTCTATATTATTTAAAATGCTTTCGTTTAACTTTAATTTATCGCAATAATATTTATCATAACAATATGATTTTTGGCAATAAAAATCATATTCATCTTCGCTATAATTTAATTTATTTATTTTTTGTTTAAATGCATTTAATTTTTCATTATTTTTTAATTTTAATTTATTATTTAAAAATTTATTTTCTTTTATTGTTTGTAATAATTGTCCAGCAGTTTTTTTATTTTTTGCATCAATTAAAAATATTTTTATTTTTAATATTTTTTCTAATTTTTGTATATCTAAATTTGTTTTATTATCTATTTTATTTATTACTAAAATAATTTTTCTATTAAGTTGCAATAGTTCATACAAAAGTAACATATTTCTTTTTAATGTTTGATTTGTACATACGCAAATTATGGGACAGTTTTTATTGTTTAAAATATAATCTATGCTAAATTGTTCTTCATAACTGTTTGGAGACATACTATATATGCCCGGCAAATCTACAAGTGTAAATGTTTTGTCATCAATTTTGAATGTTGTCTCTTGAGCATTTACCGTTACGCCATGAAAATTGCCTGTGTGTGCATACGATTTTGTAAGGAGATTAAACAGTGTGCTTTTGCCGGTGTTTGGGTTTCCAACTAATAAAATTTTTTCTATTTTATTTGCACACATAATGCTTCCTCTTTTCTTATTGATAAAACATTATTCATTATTTCAACTAAGATAACACCACCCATTAAAGATTTTTTTAGCACTTTTATTTTTTCGCCTTTAAAAAATCCAAGTTCAAATAGCCTTGTTTTTGTTTTAATATCAATAAAGTCACACATTCCACTTATTGTATATGTTTTATTTAATGATGCATTATAAAGAAAAAAAATCTCCATACTTTAATTGTATGAAGAACTTTTTGTATGTATGTTATATTAATCGTTTTTAAGAAAGTTTATAAAATTTTCTGCATCTGTAAACTGTCTATAAACTGAAGCAAATCTAACATATGAAATTTGGTCTAATGGTTTAAGCATATCCATAACCATTTCACCAATTTTTATTGATTCAACTTCTTGTTGCATATTATCTTTTAAAGTTTTTTCAACTTTACTTGCAATGTTTTCTATTTCTATTAAACTTACAGGTCTTTTTTCACAAGCCTTTAATATTCCATTTATTATTTTGTTTTTATCAAATGGTTGAATACTTCCATTTTTCTTTATAACAAGTATTGGAGTATTTTCAACAGTTTCATAAGTTGTCCATCTTTTTCCACATTTTAAACACTGTCTTCTTCTTCTTATTGAATTAGATTCCTCTGTTGCGCGTGAATCTATAACTTTGCTCTCTGCGTGTCCGCAATAAATACATTTCATTTGTAATCTCCTATTAACTTAGCATGGTAAGTATACAACATTTTTTTTTGTTTGTCTATACCAATTTAATTTTATTTTTTCTCCTTATTTGATGTAAACACAATTGTGTTATTTGGTCTTGATGTATTTGAATACAATTCTACAAGTATTGTATCATCACCAATTTTACATATTTGACTGTATGGAATAAATATTTCTCCACCAGACTTAAACACATTCCAAATATTTTTATCACCGGGAACAACAAGCCCACAAATATTTCCACTTTGAAGCTCAAAAACAATGTCGACAATGTGACCCAGTCTTTTGCCGTCCACTACATTTACAACTTCTTTGCACCTAAGTTCCAAAAACGAACTTTCCAATATATTACTCCCATTTATATATATGAATTATATGTGCAAAAAAATTACTCATGCATGTTTAGTGGTCTTCTTCCCAAATTTTCAACACAGTTATTGTAATAAACATAACAAACTTTGTCATCTTTTTCTTTTGAATAAACTTTTTCAAAAATATCTTTTGCTACGCTAAACTTTCCATTTACATATTCCCTAACACCGTTTTCAAATTCGTTGTGATACTTATTCAACTTTTCTCTTTTTTGTCGTGAATAAACATCTAAACACTCAAACACCGAAATTATATCTTTATTGTCTGCAATATTTAGGTTTCCAATATACCTATACAAAAAAGCAAAATTTGTTGGAAGTTCATTGAGTGTATTTTTTGATAACACCATTATGCTACCATATTTTTTATTTACTTCATCTAGTTTAGACGAAACATTAACAGAATTAGATATGATTGTTGGTGTTTTTCTTGTTTCATCGCCAACCACACCAAAAATCATTTCATCTGTGTGTATTCCAATTCCAACATCAATTGATGGAACATTTTTTGATTCTAAATTTTTTTGATTTATTGTTTTTACAATTTGAATTCCACATAATACTGCATTTTTTGCCGATACAAAAACTGCCACAAGTCCATCTTCTTGATACCTATCAACAAAACCACCATTTTTCTTAATTATTGGAGAAACAACATTTAAATATGAATTTATAAAATTAAAATTTTCTTCCAAACTTAAAGTTTCTGAAACAACTTGCGAATTCCTTAAATTGCAAAAAAGTAGTGTTGCAGTTTTTTTAACTTGACTTCCAATTTCAAGTTCTAACACATTTTTTTTGCCCAAAAATCTAATTAGTGGTTTTGGCACAAATTTTTCGTATTCTAGATTTGTCTGTTTAATAAAGTCGTCCTTTTTTTTGTAATTATCATTTATTTTGTTTAGTGAGTTTTCTATTTCCAAAAACTGTTTATTTCCACCGATCGTTATTTTATCTTTTAACTCTCCAAAACTTAATTTTTTTGTTGCCTTTTCAATTTTTTTGACGGGATTTGATAATAACGAAAATGTAACAAACAATATTATCAAATATATTATTGTGATAACTGCTAACCAATAATAATTATTGTAATTTGTGTTTGATATTTTTAAAACAGACTTAATAAGTGTAAACGTTTGACTTTTTAAATTGTTAATTGTAGCCAAAAAATATGTACACACACCAAAAATAAGTGTTAGTGGAACAGTTGCAAAAAACAGCATGGAATTAAATTTTCTCGTTTTTAAAAATTTAAAATATAATATATTACCAGACACAAGATTTAGTATATTGAATACAACACACACCCAAGCCCATGTATTCATATTAAATTGTATTCCATATTGTGAAATGGAAATTGCAGAGAATAAATATCTTGATGTAAGCGAACCACCAACAAGTGAAATTAAAAATATTACAATATATATTTTTGTATTTGTTTTCATATTTTTGTTTTGTTTAAGTTAAAAAAAAATATACATTTATTTAATAAAATTTCATTTTTGTTACACACTAAAACAAAAAGGAGATTTTATATGAAAAACACCGAATACTTAGAAACAATATATAAAAACATAAAAATGGCATTGCAATCAATAAATGATATGTATCCAAAATTTAGAGAAAACGATTTAAAAACCTTAATGAAAAACATTGAAGAAAGATATAGCGAATTTGCAAAAGAATGTCATGCTTTAGCAAAAAAGAAAAATATAAAATTAAAGGACAACAACATATTTTCAAAAACTATGCTTAAAACTTCTATTGCATTTTCTACCTTAACTGATAAATCTTCATCGCATATTGCCGAACTATTTTTAATGGGTACAGTTAGAGGAACAATAACACTTTATAAACACCTTAAAAACAATAAAAATGTTGATGCTAATTTGTTAGATTTATCAAAAAGGCTCTTAGAATTTGAAGAAAAAACATACGAAGATATAAAAATGTATTTAAAAAAATAACTAGTTTCGCTAGTTATTTTTGTTATCATATCCCATGGTATTACATTTCAGACCTAAAAGTTAATTCATTGTTTATTGCATCAATTATAACAACACCTTTTGATTCTAATTGCCCTAAAAGTATTTTTTCTGCAATTCTATCTTCAACTTCTTGTTGAATAAACCTTTTAAGTGGCCTTGCACCATACATTAAATTCGTTCCTTTTTTAACAATATAATCAAGTGCTCTCGCCGTCATTTTTATCTCTAACCCTTGATTTAATAATCGTTTATTTATGTTTGAAACGAGTATTGTTGCAATTTTTGTTAGGTCATCTTCGTTTAATGGATGAAAAATGCAAATTACATCAATTCTATTTATAAACTCTGGTTTTAGTTTTCGCCTGAGTGCTTCCATGTAAATTTCATTTATCTTTTCATCTTGTTTTTCATCATAATTTTCATTTTCAGAAAAACCAAGTTCGCGTCTTTTTGATGCTTCATTTGTTCCTATGTTGCTTGTCATAATAATTATTGAATTTCTAAAACTAACTGTTCTACCTTGTCCATCTGTAAGTCTTCCATCATCTAACACTTGAAGTAGTGTATTAAAAATATCAGGATGTGCCTTTTCTATTTCATCAAACAAAACAACACTATAAGGTCTTCGTCTTACTTGCTCTGTAAGTTGTCCACCTTCATCATAACCAACATATCCCGGTGGCGCGCCAATAAGTTTTGCAACACTATGTGGCTCCATATACTCGCTCATATCTATTCTAATTATATTATTTTCATCGTCAAAGACTGCTTCTGCAATCGCTTTACAAAGTTCAGTTTTTCCAACACCTGTTTGCCCCATAAATAGAAATGAACCTATTGGGCGTTTATTGTCATGAAGTCCCACCCTTGCTCTTCTTATTGCCTTGCTTACTGCGTTTACTGCTTGGTCTTGCCCTACGACGCGTTTATGAAGTATGTTTTCAAGATTGATTAGTTTTTCTTTTTCGGTTTCTGTTATTTTTGTAACAGGTATTTTTGTCCATTTAGAAACAACTTCGGCAATTTCATTTGCACCAATTGAATTGAAATTTGAATTTGAAGATTGAGCAAACTTTTCATTAAGCTCTTTTAATTCTTCTTCTAAATTTTGTATTTCTGCCTGTAATTTGGCTGCTTTTTCGTAATTCCTTTGAATACTTGCTTCATCTCTGTTTGCAGATAAAAGTTTTATTTTTTCTTCTTTTTCTTTTATCGCACTTGGTTTTAAGTTGAAATTAACTTTTGCTCTACTACTTGCCTCATCTATTAAATCTATAGCTTTATCTGGCAAACTTCTATCCATAATGTATCTATCAGAAAGTGTTGCCGCTGCCGTGATGGCTTGGTCTGTTATTGTAACATTATGAAAAGCTTCATAACTATCTCTAAGTCCCTTTAAAATTTCAATTGTTTGCTCAACTGTTGGTGGTTCTACCATTATTGGTTGAAATCTTCTCTCAAGTGCCTTATCTTTTTCCATAAACTTTCTGTATTCGTCGGTTGTTGTTGCACCTATCGTTTGAAGTTCTCCCCTTGCAAGATATGGTTTAAGCATATCTGCTGGACTTGTTTCGCCCTTTTCGCCACCTGCTTGCGCAAGAGTGTGAATTTCATCAATAAACACAATTATATTTTTGCTTGCAATTATGGTTTCTATTGCATCTTTTAATTTTTCTTCCATACTGCCACGGTATTTTGTGCCAGCCATAAGTCCACCGATTTCAAGTGAATATATAATTTTATCTTTTAATAGTTCTGGAACATTTCCACTCACAATAGCGAGGGCCAATCCTTCAACAACGGCAGTTTTACCAACTCCTGCTTCACCAATTAAAATTGGGTTGTTTTTTGTTTTTCGGCAAAGTATTTCAATTATTCTTTCAATTTCTTCTTCTCTGCCAATAATTGGGTCAATTTTGTTTTGTCTTGCTTTTAGTGTTACATCATAACCCATATCTAAAAGTTTTTCTGGTAATGTGCTTTTAACTGCGTCTTTTGGCATTTCTGTGCTATATTCATTATTGCCTTGCAAAAATAAAATTAGTTTTGATTTCATCTCAACTAGATTTGCTCTATAATATGAACTAATAAGTCTAACAGCAAAACAACTATTGTTTGAAAGAAGTGCAAAAAGTAAATGCTCGGCACCAACAAAATTATGACCAAGTTGCATTGCAACTTGTTTTGCCATACCAATTATTTCTTTGCTTCGTGGTGTAAGTTCAACATCAACACCAACAAGTGTTAGTTCTTTTGAATTTTCTTCAAATATGTCTAATAAATTTTCACTTGTTATTCCATACTCTTTTAAAATTTTACTAGCCATACATTCTTTTACGCTTGTAAGACCATATAAAACATGCTCAGTTCCAACCTGATTACTTCCAAATTTTAAAGCGATTTTGCCTGCATTTTTTATAACTTTTTCCAAACTGTCCGATGCTGGATTTGGCATAACTATACTCCTTTAATTAGTTTATTCTCTAAATTTTCATATATATACTTTGCACGAAATATATCTTGCTCTTTTGGACTAAGTTCAAGTGAATAATAGTCCATTAAGTGTGCTGGTTCTATACTTGTGTAGAGTTCGTCAATTATGTTTGGATTTTTAAATTTTACCAAACCCAAAACAACTCCAAAGCGTAATTTAGACAGAAGTTGCAAACTTTCTTCTGTTGATATTGTATATGAGTTTGTAAGTATTCCATAAGCCCTATAACTCATGTCAATTATAACACTTTTATTTACACTTTGTAATGTTTTTCTTGCAGTTTCTTCCATTTCTATTATTTTTTGAACATTTTTTTCAACCAAATCAATTATATCTTCTTCGCTTAGTCCTAATGTGTATTTGTTTGATATTTGATAAAAATATCCACTGCATGACGAATCTTCACCATAAAGTCCCCTAACAGTTATTCCATTTTGATTTAATGATTCAATTAGTTGATTTATTGCACCATTTAATGTTAATGCTGGCAAAAACAGCATAACAGATGCTCTCATGCCTGTTCCAACATTTGTTGGACAAGACGTTAAAAAGCCAAGTTCTTTGGAAAAAGCAATATCAATTCTATCTAAAATCATGTCATCAATTTTTGAAATTTTTTCATAACATTTTTTAAGGTCAAAGCCTTTTATTATGCATTGTTCTCTAAGGTGATCTTCTTCGTTTATCATAATTGTTATTTGACCATCAGGAGATTTTGCATAACCAGCAATGTCTTTGTTTCCAATAAGTTCTTTGCTTATTTCATGACTTTCTAAAAGTAGCAAGCATTGATTATTTGAAAGATTTTTTAATCTTCTATATTCATAATCTTCGCCCAATATTTCAAAAATTGCCTTACTTACATTTAACGCACTTTCAAAATCACATAGTTTGTTTGGAAATGGCAAATCGTATAAATTTCTTGCAAGCCTTATTCTTGAAGAAATAACAATACTACTTAGCATCATTACCTCCCTTTAAGTTTTTTAGTCTTGCCGAAAGTCTGTTTACTTGAAGAAGGTCTTGATTTTCCATTGCTTTATTTAACAATTCTTCAAGTTCTAATATCTCTTGTTTTTTTGCAAAACGATTTGGAACTTTACCCTTATGCGTTTGACTAAATTGCACACCCAAAAGAGCCTGTTTAATAACAGGGGCAAATTCAATATAACAATTTTCACAACCAAGATAACTTGATGCAATAAAATCTTTAAGTGTTGTTCCACAGTTATGACAAAATTGATTTTTTATTTTAAATTGTGGATTTACCGAAAGTTCATCACTACTAACAAGCACCGAACGGCATTGTGCGCATAAATATTTTTGCACAATTTTGCCATCTATTTTTATTTGACAATATGAAGTAGCGTTTCTTTCTTTGCAATTTTCACAAATCATTATAACCTCAACATACATTATATACAACAATCAAAAAAAGTCAAAACTCAAATTAAATAAATAATAAAAACTTGTTGCAAAAATAATTACATTATGCTACACTTACAAAGTGTAAATTTGCTGGTGTGGCGAAATGGCAGACGCAAGGGACTCAAAATCCCTCGAGGGCAACTTCATGTGGGTTCGACTCCCACCACCAGCACCATAGAGAAAAAACTGCGCTATTGCACAATTTTGCTATTTAGCAAAATATAGTGCTTGGCGCTTGTTTTTTCTCTTTTCTCGCGACCAAACGAAAATGCTTTACAAGTAAAGCATTTTGTCGCGACTTTAAAGGTAGTTTTTTTAATGTAAATACATATTTTAATCATTTCATATAGTATGACCTTATATTTTATATATCAAATATATATTTAACTGCGCTTATGCACAGTTTTGCCATAAATGGCAAAACGTAGTGCTTGGCGCTTGTTTTTTTTCTTCTATCGCGACCAAACGAAAATGCTTTACAAGTAAAGCATTTTGTCGCGACTTTTAAATAAGTATTAATGTGCTATTGCACGATTTTTATATTTCAAACATTAAAAAAACAAAGCAAAAATATATATTTTTTTATATAGCCATTTTTGTACAAATCAATTTTAATAAATAACTTTAAAACTTTCGCATACTTAAAGTTGTTTGCACTAAAAAGTTATAAGCTTCTTCATCTTCAATTGTTAATCTCATCATTTTTTTATTTTGTATAGCCAAGTATATAACTTTTTTATCAGTTACAGCTTTAAATAATGCTTCTATATCATGATTTACATTTTGAAATAAATATCCAAATTCAAAATGGATACTATTTACATCTTCAAAATCAACTTCTGGTTGAAGAAGTTGCAGTGATGTTTTTTCAATGTCTTTCTTCATTTCTTCATTTTTAATCATATTTACTTCCCCACCAAGCTTATTTTTTCTTTTAAAACACATAAATTTTCTCCTTTATCGTTTTCATTATAACACATTTTATATTCCTTTCTATTTTATTTTTATATTATAACTCAAAATTTTTATAATGTTTTTTATTGTTGTGTTTATTTTTTTTATGGTGTATAATTTACTAGTATTTTATTTAGGAGAAATTTATGGACAAAAAATTTTATATCACAACACCTATATACTACCCTAGCAACAAGCTTACACTTGGAAACTGCTATACAACAGTTTTGTGTGATAGCATTGCAAGATTTTATAGAAATCTTGGTTATGATGTTTTCTTTTTAACAGGAACAGATGAACACGGTCAAAAAATTCAAAAGATTGCCGAAGAAAAAGGTTTAAGTGAAATGGAATACTTAAACGAAATTGTTAGCGACACAAAAAACTTGTGGCAACTTTTAAATATTTCATATGATAAATTTATTAGAACAACAGATGATTATCACGTTAAAGTTGCATCTAAAATTTTTACTATGCTTTATGAAAAAGGCGAAATATATAAATCTAAATATGTTGGCAAATATTGTGTGCCATGTGAATCTTTTTGGACAGACGAACAATTGGTTGACGGCAAATGTCCAGATTGTGGCAGAGATGTTATTGAAGCAAACGAAGATGCTTACTTTTTTAAACTAAGCAAATATGAAAACTTTTTAAGAGATTTATATAAAAACGACCCAACATTTTTAATGCCAGAAAATCGCGCAAATGAGATGCTAAACAACTTTTTAAACAAAGGGCTTAAAGATTTGTGCGTATCAAGAAAAACAGTAAAATGGGGAATTCCTGTTGAATTTGACAAAGAACAAACAATATATGTTTGGATTGATGCATTATCTAACTACCTATCAGCCCTTGGATATTTAAGCGACAATGATGAAAACTTTAAAAAATTTTGGCCTTGTGATGTCCATGTTGTTGGAAAGGAAATTGTTAGATTCCATGCAATTATTTGGCCAGCAATATTAAAAGCACTTGACTTGCCACTTCCAAAGCAAATTTTTGCACATGGTTGGCTTACATTTAACAACGGAAAGTTAAGCAAAAGCAAAGAAGTTGGCAAAAAAGAAGTTATTGACCCAAGAATTTTAAGTGCAAGATATACAAGTGATTCTGTTAGAAACTTTTTGATTGGAGATATATCTTTTGGTCAAGACGGTCCATATAGTCAAGAAATCTTTTTAAATTCATATAACGGAATACTTGCAAACAAGGTTGGAAACATTGAGTCTAGACTAATTGGAATGCTTATAAAATATAACAATGGCAAAATTGAAAATGGCAAAGAAACTTGTGAAGTTGACAACAAATTTTTTGACACAATAAAATCACTTAAAGCTGATTGTATTTTGAAAATGAAAGAATTAAAACCAACACTTAGTTATAAAACAGCTTTAAAAATGATTGACGAATGTAATACTTATCTTGACTCTAATAAGCCATGGGAACTCTTTAAAGACGAAAGCAATAAAAATAGAGTAAACACAATTTTATACAATGTTATTCAAGCATTTTTAGAGACTTATACCCTACTCAATGCCTTTTTGCCAGAAAGCACAACAAAAGTTTTAAAGAAATTTAACATCGATAGTGTTAAAATTGATGAAAATAACTCTTTAAATTTTGATATTGATGGTCTTACATTTGAAAAAGGCGAACCTTTGTTTATTAGACTTGACATAAATAAAGAACTACAAGAATTAAACGAAATTGCAAACAGTTAAAAAAATCTCATTGAGAATTCTCAATGAGTTTTTTTTAGTATTGTATTCCCCAAAGTACAAGGTGTTTTGCTTCTTTGCCACAAACAACGCATTTGCCTGTGAGTGGTTTTTCATTTTCTAGTATACATCTTGACTTTGTGCCTCTTATTTCTTTTATTTTTGCCTCACACTCTGCATCTCCACACCAATCTGCTTTTATAAAACCTGGTGTTGTGTTCATAATGTTAGCAAATTCTTCAAGTGTTTTTGCTGTATATGTCATATTGTCGCGTCTTAATGTTGCTCTTTCTAGCATTTCTTTTTGCATTGCGTCTAATGTTTCTTTTACAACTTTAACTATGTCGCAATCTTTTAACACCTGTATTTTTTCTTTTGTATCTCTGCGAACTATTGTGATTGTACCCTTTTCTAAATCTCTGTGTCCAACTTCTATTCTAACAGGGATACCAAGTACCTCTGCTTCGGCAAATCTATATCCCGGACTTTGTTCACTGTTATCAACATCAACAGTAAGTCCTGAATTTGTTAATGTTTCTAGGTATTTATTTACATATTCTTTAACATCGTCATCTTTGCCTATTGGAATAATTCTAACTTGAAGTGGTGCAATTTTTGGTGGTAAAACAAGACCATCGTCATCACTGTGTACCATAATTAGTGCACCAATCATTCTACTGCTAACACCCCAAGATGTTTGATATACATAACTGTAACCGTTTTCTCTATTTAAAAATTTTATATCGTATGCTTTACTAAATTTTTGACCAAAATAGTGGCTTGTGCCTGATTGCAATGATACACCGTTATACATAAGTGCTTCTATTGTGAGTGAATATTCTGCACCTGCAAATTTTTCTTTTTCTGTCTTTTTGCCTGTTATTGCTGGAATTGCTAAATATTCTCTAAAAAACTTTTCATAAACAGAAAGCATATCTCTTGTTTCTTTTTCTGCTTCTTCTTGTGTTTCATGAATTGTATGACCTTCTTGCCACCAAAATTCACGACTTCGTAAGAAAGGTCGAGTTTCTTTTTCCCAACGCATAACATTACACCATTGGTTATATTTTATTGGCAAATCTCTATATGATTTTACGATGCTTGCATAGTAGTCGCTAAAAAGTGTTTCACTTGTTGGACGGATACACATTCTTTCTTCAAGTTGTTTACTTCCACCCATTGTTACCCATGCAACTTCTGGTGCAAAACCTTGAACGAGTTCGCCTTCCTTTTTTAATAAATTTTCTGGAATAAGCATTGGCATTGCTACATTTTTATGTCCTGTTTCTTTAAACATTTTGTCGAGAGTTTTTTGCATCATTTCCCAAATTGCATAGCCATTTGGCTCTAAAATTATACAACCTTTTACATTTGAATATGAAGAAAGATGTGCAGCATTTATAACATCAGTATACCACTGCGCAAAATCTACATCTCTTTTTGTAATTTTTTTGTTTGCCATAAATTCTCCTTTGCATAAAAATAATACATGCAAAATATATCACAAAACAAGCACTTTTGCAACAATTATAAACAACAAGTGCTTTATTTTGTAATTAGAATTTTGAATATATTTTACATTTTTGATATTTTAGTTTCGCAAATTTCAACCATTGATTTTACAAGATTATACATATTTTCTATTGGTTGATTTTTGTTTATTTTATTACAAAACGATTTAAAACAATATGCTAAATTATTGAAAGAAAGTATAGTATTTTCCCTAGCATTTTTTAGTTTTAAAAAATTATCTTTGCTAATTATTCCACATTCATAAGCCTTTCGTTCTGTTTCTATTTGATTGGTTTCTTTATATGTATATTTTATTGCATGCTCTATAAACTTTTGGCAGTAACTTTCAAATTCTTCTTTATTACTCATTTTTCACCTATTAAAAATTGTAAATAAAATACTTAATTTTTTAAATAGGAGAAAAACTTTAATTTTGTCTATTTTTAAAAATTATTGCATTTAATTTAAAGCTTTGTATCATTAAACACATCAATAAATTCTGTATATCCAAGTTCAATTAGGCTATCTTTTTGAAATTTGACATTTTTATTTCTTGGAGAAACAAGTACTCTTTCGCCGTTTTCTCTAAGAAAAGTTGCTTTTTTTAATGCTTTATTTATCTGATTTTTATCGGCATCTTTTGCAATTAAAATTGCAGTTGAATTCACCTTTTTATGAGCATCAAATTTGTTTTCTTTTAATATTTCTATTATTCGCTCAAAACCAATTGAAAACCCACATGCCGAGACCTTTGTTCCACAGAATTTTCCAATCATTTCATCGTATCTTCCACCACCACCAACTGAAAGATGATAATTTGAAAGTTGAATTTCAAATATTGGCCCTGTATAGTACGACATACCTCTAACAAGAGTTGGGTCAAAAACAACATGACAATCTTTACCAACAAGCATTGATGCACTAGACATTATTTGATCCAAGTTTTCTAGTGTGTTTTCTTGAATATAACCATTTAAACTATCGCCAAAAAACTCTTTACAAGAATTGTATTCTTTATCTTTTGCAAAATATTCGCAATATTTTTGTACATCATTTTCATTAAGACCAAGTTCTATTAAACTTGACTTAACTCCATCTTTGCCGATTTTGTCTAATTTATCTAAAATAATAAAAATATTGTCAAATTTATCTTCTGGAAAATTGCAACTTTTTGCCATTGCTTTTAATATATTTCTATCGTTTACAATAATTTTAACATCATTTATTCCCAAGTTATTTAGTGCTTTTGTTGTTGCTGTTATAAGTTCTATTTCTGCAAGATTTGTGTTATCTCCTAATATATCTATATCGCATTGTGTAAATTGTCTATATCTACCCTTTTGTGGTCTGTCTGCTCTAAAAACACTTCCTGTTTGAAATGCTTTAAAAGGAACAGGTAACACAGAGATATTATTGGCATAAAATCTTGAAAGAGGAACTGTTAAATCATACCTTAGTCCACTATCGCACAAATCATCTAAATTGTTTGTGTTTTCTAGTTTTTCGCCACGTTTTAGAATTTTAAAAATAAGTTTTTCGTTTTCTCCACCTTGATTGCTTGTTAAATTTTCTATATGTTCTACTACTGGAGTTTCTATTTGTGAAAAACCAAATTTAAAATAAGTTTCTTTTATCGTGCTTAGCACATAATCTCTTAAAACCATATCGTTTGGCAAGTGTTCTGGCATGCCCTTTACCGGTGTTTTTATAAAATTCATATTGTCTCCTAATTTTTCTGTTATTATAATATTATTTTTTACAAGTTAAAACGAACGAGTAAATAATTTTTATTAAAAACTTAATTTTTCATCGCTGATTGAATTGAAGAAATTACATAATAAAAATATCTTTCATTTATTCCATACAAATTTAAACTTTGTGCTTTGTTTGTGATATATTTTTGCTTGTCCATCATGCACTGATTGAGCCTATAAAATCTTATATTGCCAATTGTTGCTGCTTGTGAAATTGTTGTAATTGGTTTTTCAAATTCAACTTCAACCAATATATTTAAGATATCATTTTTACAGACCAAACAATCAAATTGAACTTCGCCGTCATTTATATTTGGTGTAAACCCAAACTTAGATAATTTTTTAACAAAATTTTCTCCGTTTACCATTGTTCCTTGATAATTTGAAAAAGCGATGTTTGATTTATTTAAACTGTCTAGATCTATTTGTGATTTATTAATTTGCACAAAAAGTGGATTATTTAATGATAAATCTACTTTATCAAATCTTTCGTCTAAATCGAGATTATGAACAAGCGATATATATACTTCATTATCAACACTTTTAGTCTCATTGCCGTATATATAAACAATTTCTTTATTTGACACAACAAAAACTGAATATAGTTTATTTTGCTTATATTCACCAAAAACTAAATGCTGTGCAAATTCGTTGTAGACCTTGTTATAGATAAAGATTTTTTTAAACATTTCTTTTGAATATTTTCTACCTGATATAAAGTTTAAATACAATCTTTTTTTCTCTTTTTCTTTTTCTTCGTCGGTTAAGTTATCAAGAACGCACAAATCTTTTACTTCTTCTTTGTTTAATTCATTGATGCTTGCAAATATGTCAACATATTCGTCAAAATTTGCATTAAACGACTCATATTGTTTTAATCGTTTAAACATTTCAATAAAACTAGGTTTTTGACTATATAAAAGACATAGTGTTAAATATCTTGCCTCTTTTTTTCTGCCGAGTTTGTATAGGACATTTAAAAATTCATATATTGACCTTTCAAATATTCCATCACTAAACAAACTAAACATTCGTACGCACCATTTTGCGCAGTTTATATCATCTTTGTTTGAAAGTTTATTAAATAATTTTTCTGCAAAAGAATTTAAACTCTCTTTATTAAATATTGTGTATAAAGATTTTAAGCCGTTTAAATTTAATAAATTTTTTTCTTCTTTAAATATATCAATTAAATATGTTTTTTCTGTATTATTTGCACTCTCCCCACTCACATACGTTAGTGGCAAATTTTCAAATGCAACACCAAGTGTTCTTTCCTGAACATTTTGCACTTTTTTTTGTGCCAAAACCTTAAAGTGTCGCTCTGTGCCAAAATTTAGAACTTCTGTTATATTTAGTCTTTTTGCTAAAAATTCTTTAATTTCGTCATCTTGTTCATTTTCATACAAGTTTTCAAGTCGTGTTTCAACTTCAACATTATTATTTATTCCAGCAAGAACTTTTATGTAGTGAAATCTGCTTTGCTTTTCGTTTGGCAAATGTTTATCAAAATATGAAAGTGTGTCGCCAATGTATGTTTTTAAAAAGTACTCTGCTTTTTCTTCACTTATTTTTGCATGAGTTTTATCATTAAATAAAATGCTTATACCTTTTTGCGTATTAAAGTTTAGTATCAAAGTTAAATATTCAAGCTCATATTTTTCATTTTCTGCAATATAATCGCCTATTTCATCTTCGTTTTCACGCATATAGTTTTGCATATATTCCATTGCAATATCATGCCAAATATATATGCTTTGTTTATCGTCAAAAATTGCACCCAAAACAAGTGGCATATATAATTCAACATCAATGTTTCCAATTTTTACAACTTCAATAAATCTGTCAAACAATCTTTCGTTTGCATTGTATTGTTTGTTTTTGCTTTGATAGTTTGCGTATCCAACATGTCCAACATATAACTTTGAAATAAACTCTCTTACTGCATTATAGTTATGCAAGTATAAAAATATTTTTGTATAGTTTACAAGTGCAGGAACATAATCGTTTAATTGAAAAACAAGTTCGCTAAGTTCGCCAATTTGTTTTATATCATCGCATAAATTTGAATGATTTGCTATGTATTCAAGGTCGCCGTCATTCATTTTATCTAGCATTGGTGTTTCACTTATATCATATGACAAAACAATTTTTGTTTTATTTACAAGTTGACTGTATTCTCTTAATATTTCCATTTTTTCTCCGTTATTAT
The DNA here is from genome assembly GCA_944384395.1 of uncultured Clostridia bacterium. Taxonomy (GTDB): domain Bacteria; phylum Bacillota; class Clostridia; order Christensenellales; family UBA1242; genus UBA5893. Next base: position 22,157 of record CALWTD010000013.1, on the reverse strand, counting down.
ATAATAACAAATAACGTGTAATAAATCAAAGATTTAAATGTTAATTCTTTTCAACTTGAAACAAAAATTCTAACTTTTTGCCATATTCTCCAAAATATATATACTTTTTATTGTATTGTTCTTTTAAATAACTTGATGAAAAACTTTCGTCAATGCAAGTTTTTATCAAATTTTTATAATAGTTTTCATCTTTTATTTTATTTAGCTGTATAAAGTAAAAAAACTGTGCTTCTAGTGGAAAAAAGTCAAATATGTTATTTTGATTTGGTTTAAATTCGGTTCCACCCATACAAAGCACAAAGCAAGAATTTGTTTTTGTGTAAACAAAACTGATATTTTCTATCTCATATGGAATGGGGTCATCTTCAACAATACTTTCAAGCCAAAAAGAAAAGTTTTTTATAATGTCGTCAATCATATTATGTTCCCCTTTATGCACACGACAACTATTCCACACAGTAGACTTAAAAACAAAAAAAACAGCGCATAGTTAAAATAACTAAATTTAATGTATAAAAGTTTTGCTGTTGAAATAACCTGTCTTGCAAGGTCTAGGTCCATTTCATCGGATCTGTATGATGGTGGCAAATTGTATTCTTTTTTTATTTTCTTTACATAGCTTATTTCGTCATATTTCATTATGGTTTTATAAAACATTAGATTGTTTTGTTTTATTTCAGCCACATGAGTTTTGATTTTTACTTCTCTTGAAATAAGTGCTATAAAACTATAAATAACAGAAATAAGTGCAAGCATTATTGTTGCACTTGAAAGAATATTTATTAAACTATTGTCAGAAAAAAATGTGCTTGCAAAAGCAATTACAGCAGAAGCAAGTGTCATGGTTATGCTATGCTTTGTTTCGGCATATTTAAGATTTTCAAACAGTCGTTCGTATATATATTTTAATGTTTGTTTCATAAAAATATATTGTGCAAAAAATTTTTAAATAATCATTTCTGGAATTTCGTTTAAACAAAATGTTGAGCCATATTTTATTGCTAATTTATTTAACGTTATTTGTGTAATTATTTTTATTTTTTCGTTGGGAAATAAAACATAAAAAACATTGAATTTATTTTTTGACATTTTTGCCATTATTTTATATATTTTTTCATCACTTTTAATTAGTGTGAATTTTATTTGGACTGCTTTGTTTATACGGTAAGAAGGTGTGTTTAACACCGATAAATAATTGTATGATGTTTTGTTGTTTGGCTCTAAAATTCCAACAAATAAAAACATTGAAATAATTAATAAATTCATGTTTATTATATTAAAAAATAATCCTAAAATAAATGTTATTATTAAAATTATACTAAAACCCACATTAAATATTAAGGTAATTTTTATCGCTGTTTTTCTGCTGTATTTTTTAGATAAAATTCCTGCCAAAATTCTTCCCCCATCAAGAGGAAAACAAGGGAGTAAATTAAAACAAAACATTACAACATTTGCATAACAAAACAATTGAGTAAAAGGAAGTAATATTGGAAATATCCACCAGAGTGCAACGCAAAATGTTGCCATTAAAAAGTTTACAAGTGGTCCCATGATTGCAATTAAAATTTCGTCTTGTGGTGTGAATGAATTAGTTTTATAATTTAAACAAACACCATATGGCATAAGCACCATTTTATCTAGTTTATATCCAAGTTTTTTAGCAGTTATAGAATGTGCTAGTTCATGCAAAATTACAACACTTAAATAAATAAGTATGCTAATAGTTTGACCAATTAAAATTAAAAAAACTAAATACAAAACAAAAAGTGGGTGCAATTTATACTTTTTCAAAATTTCACCCCCATAAATAGTTTTATTGAATTGACGATAGTAAAAAACATTATAACAAATATTGTGATATTTAAAACCCAATTATAAAAAACATTAGTATTTATTGTGTGTTTTAAAACAATATTTTTGTTTTTTTTTAGTGAGATAATGGTTACTTTTTCGCCAAAATTATCCATACTAAAAATATATTCACTACTAATATTTATTATTCTTTTTTACTGAGCTAGCACTCCTATTGATTTAATTCTATTAGACTTAATGACAATATTAAAATTTATTTCGTCATTTTCATCTTGGCTTGCATCAATTATAACAACTGGGTCGTCCATATAACATTTTGCAACATTTGTTATGTCACTTTTAAGCACATCGCAAAGTTTTTCTGGACTGTTGTGCTTATCTTCTATAAGCACTCTTTTTAATCTGTTTTCACCAATTTGTGCGATTGTAAATTTCATCACATTCTCCTTTTTATATTTCTTCTAAGTGTCCCCCAAAATCCCCTATACTTTTGAGTGCAGTCATATACTTTTTTTGTGCCATTATGCAAGTTTTCTGCAAGTAACATCCAAGCTCTGTTTGATGAACTTCCACCAAGTGCACCTATACTTGATAGTGCAGTTATATCATCATCTTCTGGTATTACACCCAAAATTTGAGTGTGCAAAAATTTAATAATTTCATCTACATCAATCATTTCGCCATTCATTAGCATATCTCCACGCACTCTGTTTACAACAAGATATTTTTCATTAAGATTATATGAAGACAAAATTGATAACACCTTATCAGCATCTCTAATACTTGATATATGAGGCGTAACAACAATAACTGCTTCATTTGCACACGATACTGCCCTATTAAAGCCTTGTTCTACTCCTGCTGGACAATCAATAAATATGTAATCAAAACTGTTTTCCAAACTGTCCACAACTCTTTTTATATCGTTTGCACTAATTTCTTCGCCACGATATGAATGTGCAGAAGGAAGAACATATAAATTTTCAAAATTGTTATCTTGAACAAGTGCTTGACTAGCTCTGCATCTACCTTCAATAACATCAATAATGTCAAAAACAACTCTGTTTTCTATGCCCATTACAACATCTAAATTATTAAGCCCAATATCAACATCTAAAATAACAACTCTAAAACCAAGATTGGAAAGAGTTGCACCTAAGTTTGCACAAACAGTTGTTTTACCAACTCCACCCTTGCCACTTGTAAAAACTATTTTTCTTGCCATTTTAACCTCTATCTAAGTTTATATTAGGGCTAAAAAAAATCAAAGGGACATTTTGTTATAAAATGTCCCTTTTAAACTATTTTTGCACATTACAAATTTATTAGAATTTTTTCAAGTAAATCTTGTCGGTTTACCAATTTATTTAAACCGTTTATAGTAGCGTTTTCTGAATTATCACTTATTAAAATATTTAATCCTAATTTTTGTCGTAAATATTTTTCAAGCCCAACCATTTTTGAGTAACCACCACATATTGTAATTCCATTTCTCACTACATCGCTTGAAATTTCTGGAGAAAGAGTGTTTATTGTTGTTTTTATAATTTTTATTACTTCATCTAAAAACATATATGTTGCTTCATAAATATCTTTTGCACTTACTTTTATATACATTGGAGTGTTTGTATTTACATCAACAGCATTAACTTCCATTTCTGCACTGTCATTTGGATACAAACTTCCTATTTGTTCCTTGATTTGTTGTGCAACCTTAATTCCAATAATTGCATTATATTTTTGTTTTACATAGTCAACGATGGTTGTGTCTAAATTTCGTCCACCAAGTTGAAGTGTTGAGCCTTGAATTATTGTGTTTAAATTGATTACAGCACATTCAACCGTTCCTCCACCAATATCAACAACAAGTCTTGCATTGTTTGCACTAATGTTTATATTTTCACCTAGTGCACTGCAAATTATTTTGGGAACCAATAACACTTCTTTTGCCCCAACGCTTTCACATAGTTCTATATATTTATGTTTTTCTTCTTCACTAACAGCCGTTGATATTGCTAGTATTATTTTTAGTTTATTAAAAAAATTTTTCTTAATTTGCAGTTGATTAATATATTGTTTTAATTCATAAATAGCATGAGGTAAACTTATTATTTCCCCACCATTTACAGGACTAAAAACAACTATTCTATCATCAGTTTTTCCAAGCAAATTTTTTGCCTTTTCTCCAACACAATAATTGCTATAATCATTGTGTTCTTTTTTTACAGCAACCAAGTTTGCTTGTTTTAATACAAGACCTTCGCCTTGCTTAACTATGGAAACATATGAATTTCCAAATTCCATTCCAAGTAATGTTTGTGCCATTATTTTTCCTTTTAATTTAGTGTAATTGTTACAGTTGTAAGTTTGTTATTTCTTTGCATTGAAACATCTATACTTTTGATATTTTTCACCATTAGCAGTGTGTAAATTAAATCATTTCTACAATCTATTGTGTATGATGTATTATTTATTGTTATTGACTTTATTATATCTCCTGTTTGTAATTTTGAGTATGAATTTCCACCCATTGTTACACTCATAACATAAACGCCATGTGAATCAATATAATTTTCGTTGTAGAACATACAAATTATTTCATCACATAATGTTATTCCAAGTTGTGGCATTTTATATGCTTGTCTTGTTGTTTGTTCATTTAATGAAACAACTTCCTGTAAAATAAGTTGTGCACTATAAACTGGCACTGCAAAATATATGTCATTACCTTCAACGGAACCAAGTGTATTTAAACCAACCAAATTGCCCTGCATATCAAATAGTGCACCACCGCTGTTGCCTTTTGATATTGATGCTGTGTGTTGAATTAAATGTTCATAGACATTGTTATCTGCCGTTGTATATCTATTTAAACCACTAATATATCCATAAGTGCAAGAGTTTTGTAAACTAAAATCAAGAGGAGTTCCTATTGAAATAACTGGCTCCAATAATTGCAAAGGCTCAGCAGTTTTGTCAATAAGTCTATCTTGTATTTTTACATATGGGATATTTCCATTTTGACATTGAATTATAGCTATGTCTAAACTTGCATCTGTCCAAAGTACTTCTGCATAATATGATGTACTTTCGCCATTTAAACAAACCCTAAGTTCATAACTTGAATTTGATAAAACATCGCTTACAACATGGTTGTTTGTTAAAATATAACCACCACCATAAACGCATACTCCACTTCCAAAACTGAGTTCAACATCATAAGAATTAACAACAAAAACAGTTACAACGCTGTCTATGTATGCATTTGCTATGTCCGACGCTGTTGCATTTTCTTTAATTTGAACAGGTTCTTGATAAATTGAATTTATACTTTTTGGCATAGCGACCTGTGGATTTATGTTTGATGTTATTGAAGTAGATGTTTGATTGTTGGTTGATGTATTTGCGTCAGAAGGCAATCCAAAACAACCAGACAAGATTACGGTAAAAACACAAATAAACAAAAATATTATATATTTTTTTTTCATAATCTCACCTCATAATATATGTTAAACCACAACAACTCAAATGTCAAATGTAAAAAAAAGATTTGCTTGCCAAATCTTTTTTTTAGTTTAACAATTTAATTAAATAATTTGTAAATATTTTTTAAGAACTTTTTTAAAGTCTGAACCAACTTTCATTCCTTGTCTTATGTCAAATGTTGCATCGTCTTTAACAACTGTTTTCATTATAATTGAATCGCCTAAAATATCGCAACATATATCTATTACATTTTGACTTCTTGACCTATCTAAACTTGCTGCAAGATTTATTATTACCCCAAGTTTTCTTACAGCATCAAGGTCTTCATCTGTTAATATATCTTTATATTTTACCCATTCACTGAGTACTATGTTATCTAAATTTTGGAATTTGCAAGCAAACCCAGCAAGTAACAAATCTTTGTGTGACACACCATTAAGCCTTGAATTTATTATAATATTAAAACTATAATTTGGATGATTTTCAAAATTGACCCTTGTTCCACAATCATACATTGAAGCAGCAATTCTAAGCGCTTTAACATATGCTCTTGGGAGTTTATGCATAACTTTTAACTGTTTAAACAATATGATTGCTAAATTGTAAACATTTTCTGTGTTAGAAAGTGGTCTATCATAAAATATTCTTATTGTTTCAAGGCTATAAGTTAACATATCGCTAAGTGGCTTTTCATTTGTTTCAGGAACAACATAGTTATATATTAAACCTTCTTCTAGTCCACCAGCAGAAACTGAAAAACTAGTGATGTTTAGTTGTTCAATTATTGCTTTTACTATTGCCATGCCCGAAACAAGCGAATCAGCTCTATCTTCACTTATTCCTTTTAGTTTTTGTGTTTTGTCTAAATCAAGGTCTTTAACTTTATTAAACACTGCATCAAAAACATTGTTTGAAACAACATAATTATTGTCTATATCTAATGGATAATGTGAAACTTTTTTTGCTAAACGACCAATGCTTATCATGGTTGAGCCTGTGCCAACAAACATCGTTTCAGGGTCTAATGTTTTTAAGTATTCGTATTTGTTTAATTCTTCTTTTACGGTTTTTATTATCTCATCATAGCCAATATTTTCGTCTGCAAAACTAACTGCACCATGTTTTAGCGTTGTTACATTTATAAGTGTTCTTCTATTGTAGTGAATTATATGTGTATAATTTGGTTCTACATCAATAATAACACCTTTTGGAACGTCAACATAATTGATTACACCACTATATACTGCTTTTACTTCTTCTTCCATTGAAAGAATAGTAAAAGAAAATGTTGTATTATTGTAGATTTCATCAAAGAAACTTTTTTGATTTTTTGCTTCTTTAATAAAACTTGTAGCTATTGATATAACTTTTGTTACTTTGTTATTATCGCAAACTTTTCTAAACAATTTAAGTATGGTAAGTGTTTCAGTAACCTTATTTGAAGGTATTATTCCTTCTTTTAATACAAATTGACCAAGTTTTATATTTTCACTTATTCTGTCATAAACATTGTAATATCCACCTTGTTCTACATCTAAAATTAACAACTTTAGATTTGTTTCATTCATTTCAATAATTGCAACTTTTTCCATTTTTTCCTCTTTATTTATTATCTTTTTATTTCAATGGCATTAACTGGACAAACTGCTTCACAAGTTCCACATTTTATGCAAATTTCTTGATTTATTTTTGCCCTATTGTTTTCGTCAAAAGAAATTGCACCAACTGGACACATTCCAACGCATGTTCCACAACCTATACATTTTTTGGGGTCTACCATGTTTAATAATTCTCCTTTAACGATTAATTTTAGCATAATAATTACACTTTGTCCACTTATAATTTATTTATTTTTAAATAATTTGATAAATTCAATAACGCTTAAAACTATTAAAAATATTCCAAAAAGTATTTTTAATATATTTTTGTCAATAAGGTTTGCTAAAAAACTACCCAAAACTGCAAAAATTATCCCAGAAATTATTATTAAAGGTAAATATTTTGTATTTATTAAATTATTTTTATAATGAATATAAATTGCGACTAACGACATTGGTAAAAATGCTATTAAATTGTAGCCCTGAGCAATTATTTGACTAATTCCCATAAAAATAGTCAATAATGGTATGAGAATTGTTCCACCACCCATTCCCATACCACCAATTATTCCTGCCAAAAATCCAAAAATTAAAAGTATATACCACATCATATCACCATTTTTATACCTGCAACAATCATTATAATTGCAAAGATCAACCTAACCCATTTTGAATTTAATTTTTTTAATAAAAAAGCACCAAGTATTCCCCCTATAATTGCTCCACCTGTTACAAGCATGAGTTCAATAAAATCCAAACTGTTTTTGTATATATAAACAAAAGAACTAACTATGCAAAGTGGCAAAATTACACAAAGTGTGGTGGCGTGTGCTTCTTTGTTTTCTAATTTTAAATATTTTTCAAAAATGGGAACACACACCATTCCTCCACCGCCACCAAAGAAACCATTTATAAAACCAATAACCATACCACAAAGCACTATTACAATATGTTTTTTATTTTTATTCATGTTTTTCATAAAAATATTGTTGCACAAATACTAAAAAATATTTGCAAATAATCGCAATATGATTTATACTTATCAAAGTTATTATTATATATTAAATTAAAAGGTGAACTAAATGACTAACACAAAAAAAACTAATCAATTTATTTTATCAATTTTTATTATTTTTATATCAGTTTGCATAGGATTATTATCTCAACTACCTATAAAAAGAACTGTACTTGCGCAAGACACTGCATCAAGCGAGATTACCATCACAAACAGCGATTTTGACAGTTCTTCGTCAACTGCACTTCAAACAACGCCAAATGGTTGGGAAAAGCAGGGGTCAAGCACAGGTAAATCTGGAGTTATTAGCACAAATGAAGAAACATTTTCAAATCGTGCTTCTTCTTATGCCCTAACCACAACACAAAATCCTGGTGTACCTTATACAATTCAAGGCATGGAACTTGACAACCATGTGCTTATGATAAACGCAAAATCTGAAGCAACGACAAATGAATCTAATCATTTGGGTTACAAATCAAACACAATTGCCCTTGAAAGTTATTCATATTATAAACTTAGCATATGGACACTTACACAAGAAAATGCAGTTGCATCAATATATATTAATGGTTTTGATGATAGCACCCCTAACACATCTTTTGAAAGATACACTTCAACTGTTTGGACAGAGTATAGATTTTATTTTGCAACAGGAATTGACCAAAAAGATATATCAGTTGAACTTTGGCTTGGAAGCAAAGAAAAAAATTCTTTAAACGCAGTATTTTTTGACCACTTGACAATGCAAAAGATTTCTGGAAATTATTTTGAAGAAGAAACAACAAACTCTTTTGCAAGAAAAAATGTTATTGATTTAAGAGATTATGAAACAAATTTAATTGAAAATGCAAATTTTGAAACCGGCGACAAAACAGGTTGGAAAGTTGTTAACTATATGCCAACAGGTGCCGATGCAAAAGTTGTAAGCGTGAACAATCGTGCAAGCATGGAATCCCTTGGAATTGAATATCTTGGTGCTGATTATAGTGCAAACAATAACTTTGCGTTAGTTTTATTCTCTACATCAAACAAAGCAATTAGCGTTGGTTATGAAAGTACATCATTTAAAGTTCTACCATATGAAACATATAAAATTACAGTTTGGGCAAAAGTGTCATCTGACTTTGATGGAAAGGCAAATATAGTATTAAAAGAAGGAGAAGATGTTTCATTATTCTACGGAGAAGATTACAAAGATTTCTATTCACCTGTAAGTCAAACTGTTGAAATTTCATCTAATACTAAAAATGCACTAACAAACAACTACACTCCTTACTACTTCTATGTTAAAGGACATGAACTTTTTGAAACATCATTTACATTACAACTTTGGCTTGGCGATAGCGAAACAGGAGCAAAAGGCAGTGTTATTTTTGACAGCATAAGTTTTGAAAAAATATCATGGGAACAATTTGAAAACGCAGAAACAACAAATGCAAGTTCAGTTACACTTTCAACAATAACAGGAACTCCAACTGTTAAAAACGGAACATTTAATAATGCAAGCGACCTTGAAAAAGATTTTGCTTATCCTGTTACACCTAGTGACTGGACAAGCACAATGAAAGACGAAAATAAAGCAATTTATGGAATTATAAATACCTACTCACCTATCTATGAAGCAAATAAAGATAAATTTGGTGGAGCAAGAAATCCACAAAACCCTTCATCTTCTGCATCAAATATAGAAAGTGATGTAAACAATATCTTAATGCTATATAATAAACAAGCAACTTATCAAACAGTAACAAGCAGTGAAATAACAACAACCAAAGACAGTTATCAAAAAATTTCTTTTGATTATAAAACAGTTATTCAATCCACAAATAACCAACTTATGAATGTTTATATTGTTGATAGTGATAACAATATTTTATATAGTGATGAAGGAATTTATAGCTCTAATTGGTCAAAATATGAACTTTTAATCAGGTCCACTGCCTACGCTAACTCACTTAAATTAGTTATTGGGCTTGGAACTGAAGATAATCCTGTTTCTGGTTATGTTTATATAGACAATGTAAGATTTGACACAGACGAAGCAATGACAGATGAAACATATGAAAATTATGTTGATTCTCACAAAACATTAGACTTTTCAATATCAAATTTCAACTTTATATCACCTGACCAAAAATATGGAATGTATACACCATATAGATATGAGCAAAACCTTGAAAACGGAGAAGAAAACACTTCTGGTGACGCAATAGCATATGGTGGAATAATAGATGGTGAAAACAATATATATAATATTTCAAATAGCCAAAACAACGAAGAAGCATTAAAATTTATGCCTGCATTTATAACTAATGGTGTTTCAAAATATACTTTAACTGCAAAAGAACAACTAACTCTTTCAACTGACCAATATTATAAATTTAGTATTGATATTCAAACAAGATTTTGGGGAGACACAGAACAAGCAGACAAAGAAGAAAACGAAAAACTTGATTATGGTGCCCTATTTAGTTTGAAAGGGATAGATAAGCAATTTGATAACATTATTTCAAATGATAAGTGGACAACTTATACAATATATGTACAAGTATCACAAGAAACATCAATCAATTTGGTTTTTGGAATACTAAATGAAAGTGCAGAAATTTATGGTCAAGCATTCTTTGATAATTTAAAATTTGAAACAATAGAAGAAAAAGAATATAATCAAGCACAACAAAAAGCAGAATTAGACAAAACAATTCTTATGATTTCAAAAGTCGACACAGAAACAACAGACGAAGAAACTGGTGAAACAGAAGAAAACGGTCCTGATGCTAGCACAATTTGGTATCTTATCCCTTCCCTTATATTATTTGTTGCACTTGTAATTGCAATTAGTGCATACTTTATGAAAAAAGTTACAATCAAAAAATGGGAAAGAAAGAAAGCCAGCGAATATGATAGAAATGCAACATTGTATCGTGATGTAATTAGAAGAGAAGCTGAACAAGTTCGTGATGCAAAAATTAAAGAAGTTGAAAGTGAGATACAATCAATCCAAAGCGAGATTGAAAGAATTGAACAACTTCACAAGGAAAACTTGAAAAAACAAAGACAAACGGTTGATAGAAGTGTAACAAGAGAGGCAGAAAGAGATTTTAAAGCATATGCACAAAGACACACAAAACTTGAAAATCAAATAGAATCGTTAAAAGCAAAAATTGAATCATATAATATGCCTGAATATTTGCTTTCTGTTCAAAGAAACATAATGCTTGAAAAAATTAAAAAAGAAAGACAATCAAAAGAAGAAGAACTAAAAAAGCTCAAAGAACAAAAGAAAGCAGAAAAACAAGCAAAGAAACAAAAATAAATTTATTGTGATAGATAAAAAAGAATGATGTGGTTTACATCATTCTTTTTTATTAAAATTTTTTCATATAAATTTTATTTTTTCTCTGCTTCAAGATTTTCTAATATTTTTGTTAAAATTTCAACATGGTGTTTTTCTTGCTTTACTATTTCTTGTATAACTTTTTTAACGAGTTCATTATCTAATTGTGCAATCATTTTTTCATAGTCATATATTGCTTGTTTTTCACCTTGTAAATCAATTTTTATCATGGCAATTTGATTAGCATTATAAGGAACAAATCGCGTTGTAAAAAAATTTGCTGGAATTGGTGGAAAATGAGTATAAATTGGTGCGACTCCCAATCTTATAAGCATTTGACCAAGCCACTCTAAATGTGTCATTTCTTGAATTGAAATTTCTTCTAGTTGTTTTGCAATATCGTCTCTTTTTTGATATCCAAACTGAAATGTTTGATATGTATACAAAAGTATTGCTGTAAGTTCACTTTTATTGCCAGCATATGCCGGAGAAATTATTCGTGCTGTTTTTAAATCTTTTGTTATTTTATCAAAATCAACGCCATCTATAGCAACATCTTTTTTTATTACTTTTTGGTCTTCTAATTCATCTTCCATAAAAAATAACTCCTTTTCTGCAATATATATGCAAACATGGAGTTATTTGTTAATTAAACATTAAATCTAAACAACATCACATCGCCATCTTGAACAACATAATCTTTACCTTCTATTCTAACCTTACCTTTTTCTTTTGCTTGAACAAGTGAACCAGCTTCTACTAAATCATCGTAACTTACAACTTCTGCCTTAATAAAGCCTTTTTCAAAGTCTGTGTGTATTTTCCCAGCTGCTTGTGGAGCTTTTGTTCCTTTTTTTATTGTCCATGCCCTTACTTCTGTTTCACCTGCTGTAAGATAACTCATAAGTCCTAAAAGGCTGTAACTTGCTTTAACAAGTTTATCTAGTCCACTTTCTTTAATGCCTAGTTCTTGTTTAAACATTTCTCTTTCTTCTTTGTCGAGTTTTGTTAGTTCTTCTTCAATTTTTGCACAAAGAGCAATTGTTTCGGCATTTTCCTTTTTAGCGTATTCTTTAACTTTTAAAACGTACTCATTATCTTCTTTGCCAATATCTTTTTCAGAAATATTTGCACAATATATTACAGGTTTAGTTGTGAGCAAGAAAAATGAATTTGCTATTTTTTGTTCTTCGTCATCTAGTTCAACTGTTCTTGCATTTTCGCCATTTTCAAGTGCAGATTTAAGTTTTTTTAATACATTTAGTTCTTGTTCTGATTGTTTTTCTCCAACCCTTGCAAGTTTATATAATTTATCATATCTTTTTTACACGGTTTCAAGGTTTGCAAGTATTAGTTCCAAGTTTATTATTTCAATATCTCTTATTGGCTCGACGCTATCATTAACATTTATAATGTTTTGGTCATCAAAACACCTAACCACATGGCAAATTGCATCAACTTCACGAATATGACTTAAAAATTTGTTGCCAAGTCCTTCACCTTTGCTTGCACCTTTAACAAGCCCTGCAATATCAACAAACTCTATTGATGCAGGAGTTATTTTTTTTGTGTTGTACATTTTGCCCAAAACATCAAGCCTTTCATCTTTTACATCTACAATCCCAACATTTGGTTCTATTGTACAAAATGGATAATTTGCACTCTCTGCACCTGCTTCCGTTATTGCGTTAAATAATGTACTCTTTCCTACATTTGGTAGTCCAACCACACCTATTTTCATTTTATTCTTCCTTTTTGTTTAATATAATTGCTTAATATCCCATGTTGTTTTGTCTTTGCCGTCTTTTAATATTATTCCTAAGTTAAGCAGTTCATTTCTTATTTGATCGGCTAATTCATAATTTTTTTCTTGTTTTGCCACTAGTCTTTGATTTATTTTTTCTAAAATATATTCTTCTTTAACATTTAATTCTTTTAAGTATTTTTGTTTAGTTTTATAAATAAACTCATCTGCGTCATACCTAAAAATACCAAGTATGTTTTTAACTTTATCTATTGCATACATAATAGAATTTAATTGCTTATAGTTATCGTATTTTCCAAGTTTAGAAAACAAAGAAAATAATTCGGCAATAAATTTAGCACTGTTAAAATCATCATCCATACAGTCTGTGAACATATTTAAAACACTTTCATCGTAATGGTTTGTGTTACTATCTTTTGTGGCGTCTTCTATATTTTTTATTATGTTATAAAAATAATATAAATTTTTTTCTGCTTGTTTAAACGAATTCTCGCCCATGTCAAGTGTTGAAGTGTAGTGATTTACAAGAACTGCATATCTTAAAACTTCTGGGTCATATTTAACTAAAACATCTTTAACCAAAACAAAGTTTTTAAAACTCTTGCTCATTTTTTGACCATCAACGGTTATAAGTCCGTTATGAATCCAATATCTTGCAAGTGGTGCATTATTTTCACAAGTGCTTTGTGCAAGTTCATTTTCATGATGTGGAAAAATTAAATCTTTTCCACCGCCGTGAATATCTATTGTGTTGCCAAGTATACTTTTAATCATTGTTGAACACTCTATATGCCAACCTGGCCTACCTTTGCCCCATGGCGAATTAAAACCAAACTCATCATCTTCCACACTTTTCCAAAGAGCAAAATCAAGTGCATCTTGTTTATTTTCAGCACTTTCTATTCTAACTGAATTTTTAAGTTCATCAATTTTTCTATTTGATAAAGTGCCATATCCATGGTATTTTTTAACGCTAAAATATACATCACCGTTTTCCGTTGAATAAGCATATCCCTTTTCAATTAAATCACTAACAAAATCTATAATTTGTGGAATAAATTTTGTTACTCTTGGTTTAAAATTAGGCTGGCTTACGCTTATTTTACTCCAAATATCTTCAATAATGGCTATTCTTTTATCTGCAAGTTCTATTGGGGATATATTCAGTTCTTTTGCTTGATTTATTATTCTATCATCAACATCTGTATAATTTGATGCATAAATAACATCATAGCCCTTAAAGCGAAGATATTGTGCTATCATATCAAAAGTTATTACTTGCCTTGCGTGACCTAAATGAGGTTCGCCATTTACTGTCATTCCACAAACATACATTTTTACTGTATTGTTATTTTGTGGAACAAATTCTTCTTTTCTTCTGTGTAAAACATTGTAAACTTTCATATAAAATTCCTTATTCTTCTATCTGCGATATATTTTCTTGTTCTTTTTTTATTTTTGTCATTTCAAATTTTGAAACAAAATTCTTATATTTATATGCACATGCTCCACATATTATTGCAGATATTATTGCACCCAAAAAATCAAACACAATATCAAGCATAGTGTCTAAAAGTGCTTTTTGACCAATGTAATTTAAACCACCTTGTGTTGCATATCCCTGCATATTAAGACTTAATATGCTATCAAATGTAAATTCATATATTTCCCAACACGCACCAACTGCAAGTGCAAAACAAAAAACAAATATAAAAACAAAATATGGATTTATGTTTTCTTTGTTCTTTGTTGTAAGCATATTTACTAAAAACATTGCAAAAAAACCAAAAACTAAACCGGATAAAAAGTGAACAATCATATCCCATGCTTCAGTTTTTGTGTATAGACCAATAAAAGTACCTAAATAAATACTTAAAAACAAAAATAAATAATATACGCTTGTTGCTAGTTTTGGAAATGAAATTTTAAAAATTTTTTTTAAAAAGAGTGGTATAAATGCAACGATGATTGCCAAAATTCTTTGCAATATTGGAACAACATATTCACTTTTGTTTGACGATATAACCATATCTCTAATACAAAATCCAAGTGAAATTATAAACAGAACCAAAACACCAACAAACAGCATTAAATTGATTACATTAAATGCATCAAATTTGCGTTGGTTTTCTTTTTTTTCTAAAAAACTTTCATTATTTTTCATAAAGATATTATTGCACAACACATCAAATAAATCAAACTTTTTTTATTGTAAATATTATATTATTTCAATAAAAAAACTGCTTTCGCAGTTTTATAATTCATTTTCTGTTGTATTGCTTTTTATTTGTTGATTATTTTGATTTTCAACAATATGTTTTTTAATGTTATGTGCAAGATTTACATCTTCTTTTGTTTGATTATTGCTATGATAATATTCATTGTCTATTTGTTTATCACTTGTTAAATCTTTACATTCTCCAAAAGATTTTGCTACATCAAAGTCATGAGTCTTTTGGTATTCTTTTTTGTTTTTTCTGTCAATATATATTGCACGACCTGCACCTGCAACAAAACCTATTCCAGAAAAAACGACTAAAATTGTGCCTAAAATTTGATTGGCAAACATTGATACAATTCCACCCAAGGTTAACATTACTGCAAAAAATAATAGTAAAAATAATGTTTTTTTCATTTAATTACCCAACCTTTATAAAACTTTTTCGTCATCTTGAACTTTTGACTTTGTTTTTTCGTTTAATACAACTTTTTCGTCTATTACAACATTTTCATTATTTTGTTCTTTTTCAAAGTTTAAAACTTTTACGTTTTTAGCACTTTCTTGTTTTTCTTGTGCTTCGTATCCATCTCTATAAACTTTGCAAATGTTATGTGATACCAATGAAGCAAATGAAAATGCTAAAAGACCAAACATAGTAACAAGTCCAACTGTAACCGAATTTAATAACATCAAACTAAAACCTATAACAACAGCCAAAGCACTTAAAACAATTGCAGAATATTTTAAAACTTGTGTTGCTATTCTATAAAATTTTGCTTTGCTTTTCATTTTATAAATTCTCCTTAACAAAATTATGTTACTAAAAAAATGTAATTTTGTCAATAGTCAAAAAATTTATAGTTTGTTTAAACCTATTAAAATTAGATTATTTTTCTTTTTTCTCGTCAATAATTGCATCTTTTATTGAAAGTGAAATTCTTTTTTTGTCGACATCAACCGACAAAACTTTAACCTTTACTATATCTCCAACTTTAAGCACTTCACTTGGATGTTTAATATATCTATCACAAATTTGAGATATATGAACAAGTCCGTCTTGATGAACGCCAATATCAACAAATGCACCAAAATCAATAACATTTCTTACTGTGCCTGTTAAAATCATCCCCTCTTTTAGGTCTTCTAGTGATAATAAATCACTTCTAAGAACAGGCTGTGGCATTGTTTCTCTTATGTCCCTGCCCGGTTTCATGAGTTCGTTTACAATGTCTATTAGTGTTGGAACACCAATTTTGCAATAGTCTGCTATTTTTTGCTCGCCTTCTTTTTGAACTAAATCTTTTAAATTTGATATCTTTTTGTCTTTTACATCTTGGCTTGTAAAATTGAAATAATTTAATAATTTTTGAGCACTTTCATAACTTTCTGGGTGAACTGCTGTGTTATCTAAAACATTGTCGCCGTCTGTTATTCTTAAAAATCCTGCACATTCCTGGTATGCCTTTTGACCAAGTTTTGGAACATTTAAAAGTTCTTCACGACAGTTGAAATGTTTAATTTTCTTTCTATACTCACAAACATTTTTTGCAATTGCACTATTCATTCCTGATACATAACTAAGTAAACTTGGTGATGCTGTATTAAGGTCTACGCCAACACTATTAACACAATCTTCAACAACACCTGTTAAAACTTCGGTTAGCCTGTTTTGTGGCATGTCGTGTTGATATTGTCCAACACCTATTGATTTAACATCAATTTTTATAAGCTCACTAAGTGGGTCTTGCAATCTTCGTGCAATGCTTACTGCACTTCTTAAACTTACATCATAGTCTGGAAATTCTTGTGCTCCTAGTTTTGATGCACTATAAACTGATGCTCCTGCTTCATTTACAACGGCATAGTTGACTTTTCTGTTTACATGTTTTATAAGTTCACAAACAAATATTTCACTTTCTTTGCTTGCTGTTCCATTGCCAATTGAAATTGTATCAACATCATATTTTTCAATTAGTGCTTTTAATTTTTCTATGCTCTCTTCGGTTTTTGATTGTGGTGGAGTTGGATAAACAACTGTTGTGTCGAGCACATCTCCTTTTTTGTCTATAACTGCAATTTTACAACCTGTTCTATATGCTGGGTCTAGTCCTAAAATTACATTGTTTTTAAGTGGTGCAGTTAAGAGCAATGGTTTTAAATTTACTTCAAACATCTTTATTGCTTGCTCATCTGCCCTATCTGTTAAAAATGTTCTAAGTTCCCTTTCAAGTGATGGAAATAAAAGACGTGAATAACTATCTTCTATTGTTTCTTTCATTGTGTCATATGTTGACTTATTTTCTTTTAAATAGAATTTATTTATTTCACCAATTGCAATGTTTTGGTCTAAAACGACATTAACTTTTAAACAACCTTCTTTTTCACCCCTGTTTATTGCAAGTATTCTATGACTTGGCATTTTGTTTACAGGTTCGGTGTAATCTGCATACATTTCGTATGTCTTTGATTTTTCATTTTCGAGTAATGTTGTTTTTATTTCTGCTTTTTCTTGTAAAAGTTTTCTTAAAACTTTTCTAAGTTCGCTGTCATCACTAATTCTTTCGGCAACTATATCTTTTGCACCACAAAGAGCTTCTTCACTTGAATTTACTTCTTTTTCGGGATTTATATACTTACTTGCAATATCTAGCAAATTCTCTTTTGTTTCTTGTGCCATTAAAATATCTGCAAGTGGCTCTAAGCCCTTTGCAATTGCAATAGATGCCCTTGTTTTTCTCTTTGGTTTAAATGGTCTATATATATCTTCAACTTCGGTTAGTGTTTTGGCTAAACTTAATTTTTGACCTATTTCTTCTGTCCATTTTTCTTGTTCTTTTATTGAATTTTCTACTTCTTGTTTTCTTTTTTCCAAGTTTCTTAAATATGTTAGTCTATCGTAAAACTCTCTTAAAACTTGGTCATCACAACTGCCTGTTAGTTCTTTTCTATATCTTGCAATAAAAGGAATTGTGCACCCTTCATCAATTAAATTTATAATATTTTCTACTCTGTCTAATCTTATTTTAAATTCGCTTGCTAATGTTTCTTGTATATTCATTACTTTGTTATTCTCTCCCTTATTTCGTTTACTTTTTTATATATAGTTTCTTTATCTTCACCAATGAAAAACTCACCGTTTTCATAAAGAATTTTACCATTTACCATTGTTAGATACACATCACTGCTCTTTCCAGCATAAACTAGATGTGAAAGCAAATTTGTTTGTGGATAGTAGTGTGGCTTATTTATATCAACAAGTATTATATCTGCCTTTTTGCCAACTTTAATTTCACCAACATTAAAGCCGAGTGCCTTTGCTCCGTTGATTGTTGCCATCTTTAATACATCTCTTGCCGACACAACGCTTGCATCATAAATATTCACTTTGCTTAGTGTTGCAACCAAAAACATTTCTTTAAACATGTCTAAACTGTTGTTTGATGCAACTCCATCTGTTCCTATTGTTATGTTTATGCCCTTATTTTGCATTGCATAGATTGGTGCAATTCCGCTTGCAAGTTTTATGTTTGATGACGGACAAGTTGACACGCTGACATTGTAATCTGAAAGAATTTGCAAATCGTCTTTATCCATGTGAACACAATGATAACACAGTGTTTGTCTATCAAAAAAGCCCAAGTCTTCTAGATACATAGGTGGGGTTTTTTGATTGTTTTTAACCGTGCAATCGCCCACTTCTTTTAATGTTTCACTTAAATGTATACTTCTTGGAATATTATTTTTTGCAGTAAAATCTACACACTGGGAAATTTGTTCTTCATTTGTTGTATATATTGAATGAACAAAACAAACTTTTTTAATTAGGTCTGTTTCTTTAATTATTTCACTTTCGTTTTTAAGATATGTTAAATTGTCTACACCAACATCTCTTGTTGTTGGTCCAAACCCAATTCTTGCTCTAAAATTACATTCTTTTAGCGCTCTATAAATTGCTTCGTTATCAAAATAACCTTCTTCTATACAAGTTATTCCTGCACTTAAATATTCAAGCACGGCAAGTTTTTCACCCCAATAAATATCTTCACTAGTCAGTTTATTTTCACAAGGTATAACATTGTTAAAAAGCCATTCGTCTAGTGGCGCATCGTCTTTAATTCCCCTTAAAATTGTCATTGGAGAATGGCAATGCGTGTCCACAAATCCCGGCATTAAAATATTGCCATTAACGTCAATAACTTTATCGTAATTATCTTCCTTTATTTGCTGTGAAACATTTATTATTGTGTCGTCTTCAACAACGACATTACCTTTAAAAATTCCTTCTTTACTATCAAGATCTAAAATTTTTGCATTCTTAAATAAAATTTTCATAAATTACCTTTATTTTGTCATATTAAAAATAGTAATATATAATAAATATTGCTAAAATAGTATACCAAAAAGGAGGTTTAAGTGCAAATGAAACATCGAATAATATTGCATTGCGATGTAAACAATTTTTTTGCATCTGTTGAATGTGCCTTAAACCCAAGTTTAAAAGATTTACCACTTGCCGTTACCGGCGAAAAATCTAAACGAAACGGTATTGTTTTGGCAAAAAACAATATCGCAAAGATGTGTGGCGTTCAAACAGGCGATGTAATTTTTAAGGCAAAACAAAAATGCCCCGACCTTGTTTGTGTTAGACCACATCACGATATGTACGAAAAATATTCAAAAAAAATAAGAAAAATTTATGAAGAATACACCGACAGAGTTGAACCTTTTGGAATTGATGAGTGTTGGCTTGATGTAACGGATACAGTAAAATTTTTTGGAACTCCACTTGACATTGCAAACACGCTTAGAAAAAGAATTAAAGACGAAATTGGAGTTACAATTTCGGTTGGAATAAGTTTTTCTAAAATATTTGCAAAACTTGGAAGTGACATGAAAAAACCTGATGCAGTTACTTTAATTCCATATTCTACATTTAAAAAACAAACTTATCACCTTCCACTAAATAGCATTATTGGAATTGGCAAAAGACTTGAAGTTAAATTGAATAAAATGAATATATACACACTTGGAGATTTGGCAAACTATGATGAAAAAGTAATAAAGAAAAGATTTGGAGTTGTTGGCGAAAATCTGCAAAAAAAATTACAAGGCATAGACGATGACGAAATTGCAAGTGCCTTTGATGTTAGACAAGTTAAAAGTATTGGAAATGGAACAACAACAATTGTTGATGTGAAAAACATGGAAGAAATGAAAAGCGTTGTTATGTTTTTATGTGACGAAATCGCATCAAGATTAAGAAAGAAAAATTTAGTTGGCTCTACAATTCATATAAGTTTAAGAACGAGTGAACTTACTTGGGCATCAAAAAGTCATACAATAGAAACTTTAACAAACACAGCAAAAGACCTTTTTGATGAAAGTATAAAAATGATTGAAAAAATGTGGGATAAATACACGCTTATAAGAAGTGTAAGAATAAGTGTATCTAATTTACAAGATGAAAGTGCAATAAATCAACTAAATTTTTTTGATAAAAAAAATAATAAAAAACAATTAAATAATGCAATAGATAAAATAAGAGAAAAATATGGATACAAAAGTATTCAACCCCTTATAACAAAAAACGAAGAGCTAATAAATAGTAATGCTCTTCGCCTTGATGATAGAGATTAAAAATAAATATGAAAATATTTAAAAATATATCTTAAAAATTAAATATTAAAATAAAAATAATTTTATAAAAAATATAATATTTATAAAAAATATAATATTTATAAAAAAAATAATAAAAAATAATTATTAAAATTATAAAAAAATTAATATTAAAATTTATTTAAAAAAAAGCAAGGCTCGAAAAATGAACACACACATAAGTTGAGTTCAAATAATAAAATAAAACACTAATAATATGGAGCTTAAATAACAAAAAAAGAGCCACAAGTTCGAGGCTCGGCGAATTTTAACCACGCAGGAGTGTAGTTTAAATAACAAAAAAAAGAGCCATTATAGCGAGGCTCGTGTGGTTTGCTCACGAAGGAGTGTAGTTTAAATAACAAAAAAAGAGCCATTATAGCGAGGCTCGCACAATGGACACTCGCAGGAGTGTAGTTACCTACATGACTGTGAGTGTCCGTTGTGCAGTAAACGAAGCTAGAATGAGCTCTTTTTTTGTTATTTCATAAGTGGGAATAACACAACATCCCTAATAGATTCTTGATTGTATAGTATAACCATGAGTCTGTCAACTCCAAAACCAAGACCACTAATTGGTGGCATACCGTGTTCCATTGCAAGAACAAAATCCTCGTCGAGTTCCATTGCTTCGTCATCACCTTGCGATTTTGCTTTTGCTTGTTTTTCGAGTTCTTCTCTTTGAACGATTGGGTCAACAAGTTCGCTATACGCTTTTGCAAGTTCGTTTCCAACACAAAGG
Source organism: uncultured Clostridia bacterium (assembly GCA_944384395.1). Classification (GTDB taxonomy): domain Bacteria; phylum Bacillota; class Clostridia; order Christensenellales; family UBA1242; genus UBA5893. The sequence continues at coordinate 520 of CALWTD010000013.1, read as the reverse complement.
ATTTGGAAAACATCTATAATTTTGTTGTTTTTATCATTTCTTCTTGCAAGTGGAATTAAACACGCTGGATAGTTGTAGAGTATTGTTGGTTGAACAATATTAACTCTTATTTTGCGTTTGTAGATGTAATCAATAACCCCACCAAGTGTTTTTATTCCTGCAAAATCATCTCTTGTAAATAAACCCTTTTCAATTACTTTTTCAATTAGTTCTTCGGCTGTTTCACACTCTAAAAAGTCAAAGCCCAAAATTTCACGCATTTTTTCTACATAGTTTATTCTTGGCCAAACTTCTTTTGAAAAATCAAGAATTGTGCCTTGATATTCAATTTGCATTGTGCCCTTTACTTCCATTAAAAGAGATTGAATAAACTTTTTGTAAAACTTGATATTATCTTCAAAATTCCAATATGAAGCATACCATTCTACCATTGTAAATTCTTGCAAATGTTGAGTGTCCATTCCTTCATTTCTAAAACATTTTGCAACTTCATAAACTCTGTCAAAACCACCAGCAATAA
>CALWTD010000012.1 GCA_944384395.1 uncultured Clostridia bacterium | reverse complement strand
ACAAACTAAAAGAATATATTTACTATTACAATAACGAAAGAATAATACTTAAACTGAAAATGAGTCCGGTAAAATACCGAACTCAAAATCAAATCATTTAGTTAAATTTTTGTCCAACTTTTGGGGTGCACCCCAGCACGATAGAGTTTTTTATTTTTTTAATTATTATTTTAATGAAATGTTTTTTACAACAAAAACAAGAGTTCCATTTGGTGTTTCAACATGCACTTCATCGCCTATTTTTTTGCCAAGAACTGCACTCCCAACAGGAGATTCATTGCTTATTAACCCTTCTTTTGGATTGCTTTCTGTTGAACCAACAATTTTGTATTTTACATCTTCGTCAAATTCTTTATCATAAAGCGTAACATAACATCCAATATTTACTTTTGATGTATCAACCTTTTTAATAATAACGCAATTTCTTATTTTTGCTTCCATGTCACTTATTTCTGCTTCAATGCGAGCTTGTTCTTCTTTTGCTGCGTCATATTCGGCATTTTCGCTTAAATCTCCAAATTCACGAGCAAGACCAATCTTTTTTGTTACTTCTGGTCTTTTTACTGTTTTATAATAATCCAACTTTTCTTCTAGTTGTTTTTTCCCTTCTTCTGTTAAATATACTTGTTCCATGATGTACCCCTTTAAAGTAAAAAAAATGCAAGTGGAAAACCACCCTCATTTAATTGACATGCGATATTTTAGCAGTATAATCTCAGTTTGTCAATTGTTTTTTGCAAATAAATTTACTTGTAATAATTTATGTATAATAAAAATAAATATTCACAAAATATTTGTAAAGGAGAAAAGTGTGGCACTTATATCATTTTTGGTTTTAATTGTTGGTGGACTGAATTGGCTTAGCATTGGACTACTTCAATATGATTTTGTTGCCGGTTTTTTTGGAACACAAGCAAGTATATTTTCTAGACTTATATACATTGCAATTGGTATTGCTTGCTTTTTGGTTATTTTTAACACCATTAAGCACAAAGGCAAAGTTGTTTTGTTTGAAAAAAAGAAAAAAATTGAAAACACACAAACACATGAAGAGCCACACGACATTTTGGCAGATTAAAAACAGCATACAAATGCTGTTTTTTATATAAAAAACTATATATTTTTTATTAACATTTAGTTTTAATATGTTCCTTCTAAATTTTTATCTTTAAATAACTCATCATTAAAGAAATCATAAAGCGAAATATCTAATGCTTGACAAATATCAAGTATTGTTCTTGTGCCTGTGTTTTTACTTTTTCCATAAAAAATACTTTTTAATGAACCAGCAGGCATCCCAGCTAATGTTGCTAATTTATTAGGTGTTATGTCTCGTTCATCACATAGAGCATATATTTTTTTTGTTATTGCCTCTTCTAATTTCATATTTATAGTTTTCCCAAAGTTATATCTTCTATTATTTTAGCAAAACAATTTTAAAAAAATAGAAGATATATCTTCTATTTTGTGTTATAATAATTTATCGACATAAAACGATTTTTAACATTTGTAAATATTATGGAGTGGTTATGATTAGTAAAACAACTTGTATTATTGGACATAGGGATGTTGAGCTTAGTAATGAAGATTTAAATAAATTAAAAGAACTTTTTGAAAATTTAATTATTAAAAATAATGTTAAAATATTTCTATTTGGCAGTAGAAGTAATTTTGATTTTATTTGCCATAAAATTGTTACAGAATTAAAAGCAAAATATTCTTTTATCCAAAGAAAATGTTATACTTGCAGAAGTGAAACTTGTATATTAGAAAGTGAGCGAAAATACTGGGAAGAACTTTACAGTAATTTTCACAAAAAAGAAATACATTTACTTGGTGTGGAAGAAGAAGTTGAATTTAAAAATAAGTGGACTTGTGGCAAAGCTAGTTATGTAGAAAGAAACCAAGCAATGATAAATGACAGTGATATTTGTGTTTTTTATTATAATGAGAATTATCAACCTAAAAATAGTAAGTATTCTAAACGAAGTATTAGTTATTGCAAGCCAAAATCTGGCACTAAAATTGCATTCAATTATGCCAAGCAAAAAAAGAAAGAAATTGTTAATGTTTTTGATGTTTTATGTAAAGAATAAGTATAAAAAGCCGAGAGTTTTACTCTCGACTTTTGTTATATAAATTCATATTTAAAATTAAACTTTTTTACAAATATTTTTCCAAATATTTGCCATAACTTGTCTTTTTTAAACGTTCATAATGTTCTTTTAATTGTTCTTTGTTTATGAGTTTGTTTTTATAAGCAATCTCTTCCAAACAAGCAATTTGTTGTTTTGTTTTTTTAATTTTTTTATAAACAAAGTTGCTTGCTATAAGCAGTGTTTCACTTGTTCCAGCATCTAACCAATAATTAGATTTTTTAAGTACAACAAGTTTTAATTCGCCGTCTTTTAAATACATATTATTAAGGTCAGTAACCTCGTATTCCCCTCTTGATGACATTTCTACTTTTTTTGCATATTCTGTACATTTTTCATCATAAACATATATTCCTGTTACTGCAATATTACTCTCTGGATGCTTTGGTTTTTCAACAAGTTTTGTGACTATTTTTTGTTTATTAAATGAAGCAACGCCAAAGGCTCTTGGATCTTTTACAGGATAACCGAAACACACTGCACCACTTTTAAGTTGTACGGCATTTTTTAATTCTTCTTCAAATTGTTTACCATAAAAGAAATTATCCCCCAGAACATAACAAACTTTTTGTCCTTTTGTGAAATCTTTTGCAACTTTAAAAGATGCAATCGTTCCCATTGGATTTTCATCTAAATAAAACTTTATATTTATATTTAAGTCAATTATATTTTTTAATTGTTTTTGATATAACTCAAAATTATCTTTATTGGTTATTATGGCTATATCTTTTATTCCTGCATTTAGTAGCATTGAAATTGGGTAGTATATAAGCGGTTTGTCATAAAGTGGCAACAACTGTTTACTTAATACCATTGTAGATGGAAAAAGTCGTGAACTTTTTCCTGCACAAGCAATTACTCCAACCATAAAAATCTCCTATTTTCTATTTAAAATTTCTGTATTTAACATATTAATAAATTCTTTTAAATCTTGTTTGTATGTTTGATTTGTTCCTCTTTTCCTAATAGAAACAACATTTTCATTTATTTCATTTTCACCTATAACTAATATATATGGAATTTTTTGAGATGTTGCACTTCTTATTTTATAACTTATTTTTTCGTTTCTTTCATCAAGTTCAACTCTTATATTATTTTGTTCTAGTGTGTTTTTAATATTTTTACAATACTGGGTAAATTTCTCCGAAATTGGTAATATCATAACCTGAACAGGAGCAAGCCATGTTGGGAACGCACCTGCATAATTTTCTGTTATTATTCCAATAAAACGGTCTATTGAACCATATATAACACGGTGAATCATAATTGGTTCTTGTTTTGTTCCGTCTTCTTCAACATATTCAAGATTAAATCTCTTTGGAAGTTGCATATCAAGTTGAATTGTTCCACATTGCCATGTTCTGCCTATTGCGTCTTTAATGTGAATATCTATTTTTGGACCATAAAATGCACCGTCTCCTTCGTTGATAACATAATCTCTTCCAATATGGTTAAGTGCGTTTTTAAGTGCAGTTTCTGCATTTTGCCAATCTTCTATGCTACCAATATGATTTTGGGGCATTGTTGAAAGTTCGAGATGATATTCAAGATTAAATACTTTATACATTTTATCCACAAGACTTAAAACATTTTTTATTTCGTCTTCAATTTGATTTGGTCTCATAAATATATGTGCATCATCTTGTGTAAAGCATCTAACTCTAAACAGTCCATGAAGTGTTCCACTTGCTTCATGACGGTGTACCTTTCCAAGTTCGCCAACTCTAAGTGGCAAATCTTTGTAACTGTGTATACTTTCTTTATAGTATAACATTCCACCCGGACAGTTCATTGGTTTTATTGCAAAGTCTTCGTCTTCTGCCTTAAATGTGTACATATTTTGTCTGTAATGGTCCCAGTGTCCTGATATTTCCCAAAGTTTTCTATTCATTGCTATTGGAGTTTCTATTTCTTCATAGCATGCTTTTTTATGCTCTTCTCTCCAAAATTTTATAAGTTCATTTTTAAGTATTAGTCCTTTTGGCATATAAAATGGCATACCTTGTGCATATTCACTAATAAAGAAAAGTCCAAGTTCTTTTCCAAGTTTTCTATGGTCTCTCTTTTGTGCTTCTTCCATCATGTGAATATAGTCTTTTAGTTCTTGCTTGTCTAAAAATCCATAAACATAAACTCTTTGCATCATTTTATTTTTTTCACTGCCACGCCAATATGCTCCCGACACTCTGTTTATTTTAAACGCAAAATTTTTAAGCATTTTTGTGTTTTCAACATGAGGTCCTTTGCACAAGTCGCAAAAAACATCGCCTAGATAATATATAGATATTTCTGCGTTTTCGTCTAAATCGTTTATAAGTTCAACTTTGTATGGTTGGTCTTTAAACATTTTTAGTGCTTGTTGTTTTGTTACGTCCTTTTTTGTCATATCGAGATTTTGGTTTATAATCTCGTGCATTTTTTCTTCAATTTTATCAAAATCTTCTGGTGTTATGTTATGCTCCATATCAAAATCGTAATAAAAACCGTTTTCAATTGCTGGTCCTATTCCAAATTTGACATCTTCTTTAAACAAACTTTTTACTGCTCCTGCTAAAACGTGACTCATTGTATGTCTTGCTTTTTGCAAAAATTCATCATTTTTTTCCATTTTTCCTCCTTACAATAAAAAACGCCCTTAGAATAATCTAAGGACGAAAATTAACTTCCGTGGTTCCACCTTATTTGCAAGCTTGCTTGCCTCTTGTTTGTGAAATTAGGTTCACTTTCCCTACCCAAAAAAGTGGTTTCATACAAAAAGTTCTTTAAACGGCTTTCAGCCACGACCGTTACTCTCTATAAAGAATTGATTTTTGACTACTTGTCTTTTTTATAGGTAATTAAGTTTACGCTATTAGTATAATACGATAAAAATTTTTGTCAATTGTTTTTAACTACTTATCTTTTTTTTCTGGATCAATAACAATTTCGTCTTCTTTGTTTTGCTCATCTATAAAAGTTTCTTCAACAACAATATCTTGTGTTTTTTCTTCTTTTTCTTTTTTTGTGTCTTTTAATTGTTCCCAGTTTTTAAAATAGTCTGCCCTTTCTAAAAACACAAACAAAACAACACCAACTAAAAGCACGGCAAGTAAAACAAATGGTCCTGCTCCAAAAACTATACCATAATCTTTGTTTGCCAAAATCATAAACCAAGTAAGAAGCAACATTAATGCACTTATAACTAACAGTGTTATTAAACAAAACTTTAAAAACAAATATGATGTAATTTTTCCAAGTGTAATTTTAAACTCAACAAGTTTTGCATCTTTTAAAATTTCTAAAAGACAAATTACAAATGTAAAAATTAGTGTTATATAAAACAAAACAATAAATATGCACAAAAGTATGTGCCAAAATCCAAGTTCGGATAAACTTAACATTATAAAAAAATTATAACTAAAATTTGTTCCACTTATTGCAAAAAATGGAAAGAACATACAAAGCACGCAAATTAAACTTACAATCATTCCTACAAAATATGGACAATTTCTTTTTAATCTATTCATTTCAATCTCCTTAATATATTATAATACATTTTTATTTGTTTTCAATCTATTTTTCAACATTTTAATTGCACAACAAAAATACAAAAAATTCGACAATATTATATATGCATTACAAAAACAAATGTTAATTTTAAAAAGCGTTTTGTTTTTTGTGTTTTGTTGACAAACTAACATAAAAATGTTATTGTTTTTTATGCAGTTTATGGAGATATAAAATGAATTTTAAATACGATAAAACCGTTGATGAAAAATGGAGAAAATATTGGGAAGAAAACAAAACATATAAATTTGACCCAAACTCTAAAAAACCTAAATATTATTTACTAGAAATGTTTTCTTATCCATCGGGGAGCAAACTTCACCTTGGACACTGGTGGAATTATAGTTTGCCTGACAGTTTTGGAAGAATGAAAAGAATGCAAGGCTATAATGTTTTCCAACCTGTTGGCTTTGATGCTTTTGGACTTCCTGCCGAAAACTATGCAATTAAAACAGGTATTCACCCAAAAGACAGCACTGCAAAAAATATTGCAACAATGGAAGAACAACTTAAAGAACTTGGTGCAACATATGACTGGGACTATGAAGTAAAAACAAACGAAGAAGAATATTACAAATGGACACAATGGATATTTTTGCAACTATACAAAAAAGGGCTTGCATATAGAAAAGATGCACCTGTAAACTATTGTCCAAAATGTCAAACAGTTCTTGCCAACGAGCAAGCAAGTGGTGGCGAATGTGAAAGATGTCATTCAAAAGTTGAACATAAACATTTAACACAATGGTTCTTTAAAATAACCGATTATGCTGACGAACTTATTGAAGGACTAAAAAATTTGGATTGGCCAGAAAAAACAAAGCGTATTCAAACAAATTGGATAGGCAAAAATACAGGAAGTTTGGTAGATTTTCAAATTGACGGATACAACGAAAAAATAACAGTGTTTACAACAAGAGTTGACACTTTAATGGGTGTAACATATGTTGTTTTGGCACCAGAAAATAAACTTGTTGACCTAATTACAACAAAAGAGCAAAAACAAGAAGTTGAAAAATATAAAGAATATGTATCACATTTAAGTGAAATAGACAGAACAAGCACAGTTAAAGAAAAAACAGGTGCTTTTACTGGTGCTTATGCAATTCACCCACTAACAAACAAAAAAGTTCCTGTTTGGATAAGCGATTATGTTATTGAAAGTTATGGCACAGGTGCTGTTATGGCTGTTCCTGCTCACGATGAAAGAGATTATGATTTTGCAAAAAAATTTAATCTTGAAATTAAACAAGTTATAACAAATAAAGAGCATAACGCAACCCTTCCATATGTTGAAGATGGCTTTTTAATTAACAGTGGAAAGTTTGACAATCTTTCAACAAAAGACGCAAAAGAGAAAATTGTTGAAGATTTACAAAATCTCAATCTTGGCAAAAAAACAACAACATATAGATTAAGAGATTGGCTTATTTCAAGACAAAGATATTGGGGAGCACCAATTCCTGTTGTATACTGCGAGCACTGTGGAATTGTTCCTGTTAAGGAAGAAGATTTGCCTGTTAAACTTCCATATAAAGTTGACTTTAAACCAAACGGAAAATCTCCACTTGCCTACTGTGATGAGTTTTTAAACACAACTTGTCCTGTTTGTGGCAGAAAGGCAAAAAGAGAAACCGACACACTTGACACCTTTGTTTGTTCTTCTTGGTATTATTTAAGATACCTTGACCCACATAACGATAAAATGCCATGGGATAAAAAGATAACCGACAAATTTATGAATGTAGATAAATATGTTGGTGGTGTTGAACATGCTGCAATGCACCTACTCTATGCAAGATTTATTTATAAAGCACTAAGAGATATGGGCTATGTTTCGGGAGATGAACCTTTCCAAAGTTTAGTTCATCAAGGAACTATACTTGGAAGCGATGGACAAAAAATGAGCAAAAGTTTGGGCAACACTGTTACAGCAGATGACTATGTTCAAAAATTTGGAAGCGATGTGTTTAGAACATATCTTGCCTTTGGCTTTTCGTATACCGAAGGTGGTCCATGGTCTGATGACGGAATTTTGGCAATCAGCAAATTTTTCCAAAAAATACAAAGAGTTTTTGAAAACTTTGCGTCTTTGCAACCAAACAATATAAGTGCACCAAACGAAGAACTAACAATTTCTATGCACAAAACTATTAAAGCAGTTACAAACGACATTGAAAAATTTCAGTTTAATACTGCCGTTGCAAGACTTATGGAATACACAACTGCCCTTTCAAAATATCAAACACAAAGTCAGAGGAATTATAATCTAGAAAAAGAAGCAGTTTTAACTTATGCAAAACTACTCTCGCCATTTGCTCCACACTATATGGAAGAAGTATGGCAAAATTTGGGACAACAAAATTCTATATTTGACCAAAGTTGGCCTAAGTATGACGAAGAAAAAACACTTGCAAAAAACATTGAAATTGTTGTTCAAATAAACGGTGCAATAAGAGCAAGAATTGTTATTCCTTGCAACACAGAGCCAAGTGAAATGGAAAAAATTGCACTAGAAAACGAAACAATAAAATCACTTTTAACAAATAAAACAATAAAAAAAGTTATTGCAATCAAAGACAAACTTGTAAATATTGTTGCAATGTAAAAGTATTATAAAATACAAATCTACCAACCAGCAGGTAGATTTTTTTGAATAATTTTTAAAAATATAATAATCTAATTATCTATAAATTTTTAATTGTATTGCCAAGTAAAAAATCAATACTAACATCAAAATATTTTGCAATGTCAATAATATTCACTGTTTTAGGTAGTAAACCATCACGCCAACGATAATAATTATATTCACTCATGTTTAAATTTTTCATCGTTTTTGCAATAGATGTTTTATTTTCTTTAATTAACATACTGAAATTTTCAAAAAAAGTGTTATTGCTTTTATCTAAAATTTTTTTGTCATCGGTTAAACCAAATAAAAAATTAAATGAGCAATTAAAATATTTTGACATTGCCACTGCAATTTCAATATTAGGATAATAATTTTTATTAAAATATCCATTTATTGTCGTTGAAGAAATTTTTAAATTTTTTGCTAATTGCAACCTTGACAAATTATTATCTTCTAGTAATTCTTTTAGTCTTTTTTGAAAATCGTTCATATAAATGTTCTTTTCTTTAAAATTGTTAAAAATTTATGTTTAAATATTTAATCATATATCTCTAACTCATCACTTTCAAAAATTGGGTCATTAAAAAATTCAGACACAGTCATATTTAAGCCCTTTACAATTTGCATAATAGTTCTTAAATTTACACTTTTGTTTCTTTCTCCCATTAAAGTTTTCATTGTATTATGTGGCATTGCTATATTTTTCTCTAATCTATATTGAGACATTTTCTTTTCTCTTAAAATGTTGCTTATTCTCATTGCAACTGCTGTACTTAATTTCATAGTTATTTCCTTATATAACGGTTTTAATAACAACCATAGTTTAACAAATATAATTTTTTACCTAAGGACATAATCACAACCGTAATTATTTGGAATTTGTAAGAATTTATGTTAATATGGTTTTAAATACAACCATAATAGTGGGGTGAAAAATGAAAATTTGTTTTATAGGTCATAGAAATGTGTTCAACTACAAAGACATAAAAACCAAACTTTATAATGAAATAAAAAAGCAAATAAAAAACGGTGCTAAATTTTTTACTTTGGGTACACACGGAATGTTTAATCAACTTGTTTTGTCTGTTTTAAGAAAGTTGAGAGAAATTTATACAGATATTGAAATTGAAGTTGTCATCACTTCTTTTTGTGAGATTAAACCAATAATTTATGGCAAAGATAAAAATTACACTCTTTACGATGATGTTAAAACCGTTATGTATGACATTGAAACTGTGCACTACAAAAGAAAAATTGTTGTAAGCAATCAGTATATGATTGATAACGCAAACACTTTAATTTGTTATGTTGACACTTCTAAAAAATATGGTGGTGCTATACTTGCTTACAAGTATGCAAAGAAAAAAGGCTTACATATTGTAAACCTTTTTTAAATATTTTATTATTTCACTTTAACAATTATTCTTTTTATTAAAACAATTCCGTCAAAATCTTTTTTTATTGTTTCATTATTTGGAAAATAAGGAAAAGATTTTTTATTTTTTATCATATTTTTGACAACCGTTTTTATATAGTCTATAAGTCTTTGTTTGCAAGTGTCCAAATTTTTGTCAATTATATCAGTCATTACTATTCCCGGAACAAAACCATGAAAATCATTTTTTTCTTTTGTTACTACAAGCGGTATACTTATTTTATCACCTTTTATTTCATTTTTTTGTTCAGTATATTCTTTATTTATTGAAAAATAGTTTTTTACAAATGCCATTTTAACTCCTTAATTTATTAGTAGTATATCATATATTTTTTTATATAGCAATTTTAAGAATACAAAAATAAAAAGGCAAATGCCTTTTTATTTTTTACAACGAATAATCATCTTTATTATTTTTAAATATATCTTTTTTACTATTTAGCAAATCTATATCTTCATTTTCATCTTCTTCTTCGTCTTCTTCGCCATCGTATTCACTTAAATCACTTTCTAAATCTTCTTGTGAATTTACTTCTTTATCTTTTTTCTTATTTTCTTTTGTTTCTTTTGATGATTTTTTTGGTTCTTCTTTTGCTTGTTTTTCTGGTTCTTGTTTTTCTTCTTTTTCTGCTTCTTTTGTTACTTTTATTTGAACATTAAATCCTAATGTTTTTAAGTAGTCATTGGCTATTTTTACTCTTTGGTCAACTGGTATTGACAAAAGTAACATTTTTTGTTGTAAAACTGCCATTTCATTTGCATCATAATCTTGTACATAAGCAAGATTTGAAAATTTTTCCTGTTCTGACAAACCTGAAAGTTTTTCCATTGCTTGTTTTTCTGTCAATTTTTCTTTTGTTTGATAATCATAAAAATTATTGTCTAGCGTATTAAAATAAACTTGTGATAATTTTGCGTTCAATATTTTTTGGATTTGGTATGTATCATAACAATCTTTTGGCAAATCGCCGTCTATATAAACTATTAAATTTGAGTTTGTATAGGTGTCGCGAAGGTATTTATTTACTTGGTCAAGTGTAAGTTCTTTAACTTTATGGATTTGGTTATTAAAGAAAACTTCTGTTCCTTCTAGATATCTATTCAAAATTTTTAATGGGTCAATTGTTTTAAGTCCGTTTTTTCTATCTTCTTCTCTTGCAAGTATCATTTCTTTACACGCATCAAGTTCTTCTTGTGTTATACCATTTCTTGCTATGTCGGTTATTATTTGACCTAATGTTTCAATGGTTTCATTTACTTTTTTCTTGCTTGTGAGTGTCATAAAACTATTTAAACTCATGTTGTTTGGAAACAACAAACTTGCATAATTTGTTGCGTATGCCAATCCTCTTTTTAATCTTATCTCTTTCATAAGTCTTCCAGAGAAACCATTAAATATATAATTTTCTACATATGAAAACAAATGGGTTTCTCTTTCTGGTTTTCTTGACATAAATGCAACATTTACTTGTACAGTCTTTTGATTGCTGTCTTTTATTTTTGATATGTAGTTTGATGGAAAATAATAGTTTGTTTTTTCATATTTAACTTTTTTTGTTTTATCAGATTTTGCTTTGTTGACAAACATCTTTTCAAATTTTTCTTTAATTTCGTCAAACTCTAAATTACTTACAACACTTATTATCATGTTTTCAGAAACAAACACTCTATCAAAATATTCTTGCAAAACTTCTTTATTTATTTTTGCTATATCTTCTTTTGTACCCGTTAAATTACACTCTTTTTTTGGCACGGCAATTTGAGAATATGACAAATCAATAAAATCATCTTCTTTATTATTGCCTGACACCATATTTACTTCTTCTTCTATTGCCATTCTCTCTAAATTTATTGATTCTATTTTAAAGTTTTTATTAAACAAGCAATCGCTATATATTTCTAAAACATTATCTATAAATCTATTTGGTGTGTCTCCATATAGCAAAACATAATCTCTTGTTGTAAAAGCATTATAATCAACATCATAATCTTTTAAAAGTGCTGATTTTTCCATTCTGCTTAATGTTGGAGTTTCAATAAAAAGCATATGTTCCAAAAAGTGGGCAGTGCCTGGTATTTTATCTTGACTTGCACCACTTAAGTATCCAACATAAAATTTTGTTGTGTTGTTTATGTTGTGTTTATAATACAAAAGTGTTGCTCCGTTACTAAATTTGTGTACTCTATGGTATCTTGATAGTTCAGTCATAAACCCTCCGTTATATAACTTTAATAAGTATTTTAATGTTATCACACATGTAGAAAAATGTCTATACCTAATTTTTATTTATACAAAATATTATTATGAAAAAAGGCGTTTAAAAGGTAACCTTTAAACGCCTTAAAAAAAGAGTTTTTATAAACCCTATTTTTACTTTATTGTTTCTAAAAGTTTAGTAAGTCTTGCTTGTTTTCTTGAAGCATTATTTTTATGAATAACGTTTTTACTTGCTGCAGAATCAATAACTTTAACAGCTTCACTCAATAGTTGTGTTGCCTTTTCTAAATCTTTTTCAGCTAGCGCAGTTTTATACTTTTTTATTGCAGTGCTTATTTGTGATTTAATCATTTTGTTTTCTGCATTCTTTTTTTCGTTAACTCTTACTCTTTTTATTGCTGATTTAATATTTGGCACTTTTGTATCTCCTTTATGTAATCTCACATATTCTAGCATAATAAAATATTCTTGGCAACTGTTTTTTTTGTTTATACAAAACTATGTGTTTTTTTATTATAATTACTTTGTTTTTTTTGTATTTTCGTTTATACTAATAATGAAATAATAAGTTTGTAGTTTTAAAGGAGTGAATATGAAACGATTTAGATTGATAACTTCTATTGTGATGTTGGTACTAATTTTGGCATTACTTAGTTTTGGCGTTTACTCTGTTTTAAAAGACAACACAGGAATTTCAAACACAACCGATTTTAACAGTGGAGACGAAAATGTTTTTGTTAAAGTTGATTGCTCATACTCGGGACCTGCACTTGTTTCACAAGGTGCAACTGCAAACAAAACTTACGAAATTAAAAAAGATGATCCATCAAGTTACGAAAATGGCCCTATAAATCTTGATAGTTGGTATTTGGGCGAAACAAATTTTACATCAAACGAACCAAAAATAACATTAACTTTTATTGTAACTAACTTAAATGAAAAAAACGGACTTAGCATAAATATTTCAAATTTGGCGTATGATTCTTCAAAAAGATTTACCACATCTTATGCAACAGCAGATAGTTTAAGCAATTTAGAAACTGCCGAAAAACATTCACCTGCACCAAGTTCAGCAAGCAATACTGTTGATGTTCCTCAACTTTCTGTTCAGGCTGGTGAAACCATATACATTCAACTAATATACGAATTAAAAAATTTTAGCAGTGCTTTTACTTTTAATAATAATGTAGAATTTTTATTTTCAACAATTATATAACTAAAAAGACTTTGCGTGCAAAGTCTTTTTATCTATTTACAATATACATCACAATATAAACAAGTGCATTGTCTAGTGTCATTTTTCCACTTTTGATATAATATTCAACATCGCATATTTCATAAACAATGTCTTTTAAAGCACTTATAGTATAATTTTTTGCTTGTTGTTTTAGTTTTGTTATTGCAAATGTTTTAACAGAAAATATTTTTGCAATTTCTTCATCTGTTAAACTTTTTGATAAGACTGCAAAAAACATTCTTTGAAAAGTTGTAGATAACAAACTAAATAGTTTGGTATTTTGTTCAATATTACCCATAAGCTTATATAAAGTTGTTAAACTTTTTTCGGCTTTTTTTTGTCCAAGTAAGTTTGTTAGTTCAAACACAACAAGTTCTTCGCTTTCACTAACTAAAAGTTTTATATCATTTTCTGTAATTTCAACTTTATTTAAACAGTAGGCAACAAGTTTTTGTATTTCCAAATTTATTTTATTCATGTCTTTTAAACAATAAATTGCAAGGGTGTTTATGGCTTCTTTTGAAATTTGCTTTCCGTATTTTTTAAACTCTTTTATTACATATTCATTAAGTTCATAATCATTAAGTTTTAGTTCAACTTTTTCTGCTTTAATAAAATCAAACACTTTAGAGTTTAATGTATCAATAAAAATTAAAGTGGTATATGAATTTATATTTTCTAGATACTTTAAAAGTTTTTTTCTTTCGCTTTCTAAAATTTGTTTTATATCTTTAACAATACATAACCGGTTTTTGGCAAAAAAACTAATTTGCTCACAACTTTCAATGAGAGCATCACAAGAAAAATTTTCGTTGTCAAATTTAGAAATATCATATTCACTTTCTATGTTTAATTTTTCTTTTATAAATTTTACACATTCTGTCGCCAAAAAAGAATCTCCACAAAGTGTGTAGATATTTTTTAAACTTGTTAAATTTATAAACTGCGAATATGTCATATTTTTTATATTATATCATTACAGTTAAAAAATTCAAAACTTTTATATTATAGCAATCAAAAATGTGCACAAAAATCCTATTGACATAATAAAACAACTAATAATTGCTTTATCTTTTGTTTTAATATTTATAAATTTTGAACAAATAAAAATTACAAGATAACTTGAAATTACCAAAATATCATTAAATTCATAAAGTGGCAAATTTGCCCAACTTAAACTACCTACAAAATTGGCAAGTAGAGTTACACCTAAATACATGAGTTCTAAAATATTTAAACCAAAATTTAAAAATGGCAAAATCATACAAGTTGGAATAAATATAAATGTCAGCATAAACGCAAATTCAAAAAATGGAACACAAATCAAGTTTATTAAAAGCGAAAAAATATTGAAATTGTTGTTGTAAACAGTTAAAAGTGGAATAAGTCCAATTTGTACAGAAACAACAAGTGCAAGAGAACTTGAAAGTTTATAATTTACTTTTAATTTTCTAAACTGTTTTTCAAGTGGTTTTGTCAATGTAAAAATACAAAACACACAGGCAAAACTAAGTAAAAATCCCGCATCAAAAACATAAAGTGGTTTAAACATTAAAATTATTATTGCACACAAACCAAGACTGTTGAGTTTGTCATACTTCTTTCCCACTACAATTGATAAAGAAAATATTAAACTCATAACAAGCGCTCTCACAATTGACGGCGACCAACCACAAAGATATGTAAAGAACGATAAAAAGATAAATAAAACTAAAAAATTTATCCACTTTTTTAAATGAAGTTTATCCAAAAAATAAGAAATAAATGCAACAATTAACACTATATGCATACCACTAACGGCGAGTAAGTGTGCCATTCCACTATCCATATATGCATCATCAATTTCTGGATTTAGTGTTGTTTTATCACCAAACATCACTGTGGTTATTAGTCCACTCATATCTTTTGGCAGATATTTGTTTAAAAAATTTGTAAAATATTTTCTAATTTTTTCATCTAATTTTAAATAACCATCTTGAATTATTAAATTTTCACTTTTTACACTACTTTTATATGGTGTGTTATTTTTATAGTAATAACTTTTATATCCAGATTCTGTAAAAAGTTCAACTTTGTTTAATTTACCTTCAAACAAAACAATGTTTCCAACATCTACTATAAAATCTCCACTCACACTTAAACTTATATTAAAATTTTTATTTTTACCACTGACTTTAACATCATCTAACGTTAATATTTTATAACCTGTTCCTTCATAGATGGACGAAACTCTTGCACTAACAAAAACTTGCTCTTTATAATCTTTACCAGAAAACACATAAAATCCTGCAAAATAATAAGCGACACCAATAACAAAAATTAAAATAATAAGAACAAATCTTTTTAAACATTTTTGTCTATAACAAAAAATAAACAATATTGAAAAAATTGAAATTGTAAAAACAATATATACAACAGACAACTCAAAAATTTGCCTTGCAACTATCAAGGCAAACATAAATGCTACTGCACTATAAAATATTGGTCTGAAATTTATTTTTCGCACTCATCTACATTAAAACACAAAATGTGCTTTTATTCAACAAAATACAATAAATTCTGACAATTAAAGTTGTTTATAAAAAATGTTGCAAACAATTTATATCTTTGTTATAATACAGACGATGGCCTTATGGTCAAGAGGTTAAGACGCCGCCCTCTCAAGGCGGAATCACGAGTTCGATTCTCGTTAAGGCTACCAATTTAAACTTGGAGATTATTAAAAAAAAACACTACTTTTGGGGTTCACTTCAATTTTTGTAGTGTTTTTATTTTTGATAAATTTCTTCTATATCTTTTATATAGTTTTCGCCATAAAAAGTTTCATTTGCTAATTTTGGCAATTCCAGTTCTTTTTTTATTCTTGGACATTGCATTTTATAAAATTGATACATTATTTCATTTCGATGTTGATTTTCAAATAATACGCATAATTTTTCTTTTATGTTATTAAACTCATATGGTTTTAATTCTTCATATAGTTCTTTTATGTTATATGTGCCCTTTTCTTGAAGACATTTCTTCATTATACGAGATAAAGTATAATATAATTTTGTATTTTCCACACTAAACGCTTCTTCAAAATAATCTGCTTTTGTTTTTTGTTTATAAGAATCACTATTTGCTTTTATCCAACTTTTTATAAATAAAAAGCAATTACATAACCTTTCATCTGTTATTTCTTCGTTTGTTTCTTTGTCAATTACAACAACATGGTTATCCTTTGTTCCAAGATCCAGTTTATTATATATTTTTTTCAAATCAAAAACAGAAACCAAACTTGTTTCACTTTTTGCTATATTTACAATATCTAAATTTATGACATCTTTTTTATAGTCTTCTAATGAATTTAAAACTATATAATCTTGTTGTCTTGCAATATGTTTAAAATAAGCAAATCGCATCAAACTTAAATATCTATCTTTGTCATTGGTTTGAAGAGCATTACTAGTCCACAAATTATAATTTTTCTTGCAAATTTCAATTATTTTTGTTTTGTACTTTTCGTAATTTGTTCCACCTTCATTAAACATCGTTTTATTGTAAAGTTTTGACAAAATATGTTCTTTTTCTAAATTGTCTTCTATTAAAATTGGTGGTTTGGATTTGTAAAATATTTGTTGTGTTTCTTTATTTATTTCAAAATTAGATAAATTATCATCATTTATATCTTTTAATATTTTGCAATTACTATTTGCATTACGCAAATTTTTATTTACATTAATTTTTTCGTTAAAGAGTTCATTATTGCTCAAGGTTAAACATTTTTTTATATATTTAATAACATTGTTATATAATATTTCATCATTATTAACTGCATTGTACACTTTTTCAAGATATTTGTTTTTTATGTTTTTATCAAGATTATTATAAAATGGAATTACTAATTCAATTATTATTTTTTTATATAGATTTTCTTCATATTCTTTTAAAGTTTTAATCATGTAGTCGCAGTATACACTATTTAATGAATAACTTTTTATGTCGATAATCCTTTGCAAAATATGGTTTATGTCATCGTAAAAAAATTCATTTTTTGCTATATTATTGCTTATATATTTTATACTTGGCAAATTTTTAAAATATGCTTTTGCAACCAACGACTCACCAAGTGTTGCTTCTATTAAATAAGCGACCATTTTATATTGTTTATACGGATCCATATGCGGACTGAAAGATATGTTAAAGATTTTTTCGGTGTACATTTGCGTTAAACCTTCATTTAAGGCTCTTTCGTTTTCTGTAAATTTTATACCTATATTTTGACCATTGTTTGACGCTGAATGTATTAGTTCGTGTCCAAGAATGCATTTTATATATTTGGGATTTTCGTCTGATATGCCAATGACCTTATTTAATTTATCTAGTTTTGAAAATTGTTTATCTACTACAATTTGTTGATAATAATTTAGTTTGCCATCTTTTTTTTGAATTACTGCAACATTCATCATATAAGATTTGTATTTTGTAAATAAATTTTGACTGACCGACAATTTTAAAACCGTATCAAATCTTTTCTTTATAGTTGGTTCGTCTATTAAATTTTTAGAACTTAAATATAAAAGTATATTGTTTTTTATATCTTCTAATATACTTTTATCAATTTCTTCACCCAAATCTTTAACATCTATTCCCATTATAAATTAAATGTAACATCTATATTTATTTTTGTCAATATTAAAAAAAACTAGAATTCTAGTTCTTTTTTGTTAAATCGTCAATTTGTTTTTTTAAATTTTTATTTTCTTCTATAAGCTTGTTGTAATCTTGTTTTAATACTTTTATATATTCCTTATCTAAACTACCTTCATTTGTTGTCTTTTTTGTACTAAGTATCCAAAGTGCAATTAAAAGTCCAACGCTAATTACACAAACAACACTAAAAATTTCGGTCATTGCATTTACATCAAATAATGGATATCCAGCAATTAAAATCGAAATTAAAATTTCTAATAAAAATAATATAATATATGTTGTTATTTGTAGAATAAGCAATTTTTTTTCTAGTTTTGTTGCAAGCGAAATAATAATCATAAAAAATGTGCTAAACAATGCAATAATAGCAGTTATTGTGTTAAATATACTCCCGTCATCTAGTAATGGCGTACAAAAAATAATAAGAGCAAATATTATTGACACACTTAAAAACGAAATACTTAATATACCAAGAATTTTGTTTCTTTTTAAAACATTTAATTCGTTTACCAAAAAACCACAACCAACACACAAACTAGCAAATATAAGTAAAAATCTAAGCCATATTCCATCAAATACTTTTACACCAAAAATTGCGAGTATAAAAAATAAACAGGTTATAGCAAGCGAAACAAGAGATGCAATTAAAAAAGATTTTTTTGTTCTTTCCATATTTCCCCCTAGATTATGTTAACATTAAATTAAAAAATAATCAAATTAAATAAAAATCCACTGGATTTTTATTCTTTTATCAAAGCATCTTCTGTGGTTAATGTAAAATAAAAATTTGAATATGTTAAAACTTGTCCGTCATACAATTCTTCATATCTTGTTATACCTTTTATACAAGTTACAATATTGCTTACTTCAAATATTCCATCTAAATTTTTTCTCAAAACATATTTGTATATATTACACAATCTATTAATGTAAACATTTATACTTCCGTCTTCTTGTAAGTATGCAGATGCGTTTCTTCCATAACCAATTTCCACAAAATATGTATTGTCAAATTCTGGAAAGAAAATATTCATTCCATCTTCTCGCCTTAAAACAACACCATTATACTTTGTGTTGGCATCTCCAATTTTAGCATTATTGTTTTTTACAGTTGCAACACCATACCATTGGTCTTGTAGTTTTACTCCATCGTATTTTATTTGTTTATTCATGCTTCCTCTGCCTATAACATAAACATCCCCGCCAGAACTTGTAAGAATAAAGGCTTCAGAACCATTCCCTATACCGTTTGGAATCATATCAACAGCAGATGGTTTTACTGTCCATGTTGATTTTAATTCAAGTATGTATTCATCATTTAATTTTAAACTTTGCGTATATTGGGTATATGTTCCATCTAAAATAACAAACATTACATTATTTAAAAAATTATCATCATATGCTAATGGTTCACTGTTGTTTACTAAGGCAGGCATTAATGTCATTAAATTATATTTAACATTTAAGTCAGTAACATTATATTGAGTTAATCGATTTGTGTTTAACGAAATTTGTCCTCTTTCTTGAACTCCATACAAAAAATATCCTAAACTCGTTGTATATGTAATAAAGTATTTGTCATCAAAACATATTATTTTTAAATCTTTTTCATTATTGTATATACATATATTTCTTCCAATTAGTGTTAAATGCCATCTTGTTATATCAAACGAACTATTAAACTGTGTTTTAATATACAAATTATTCAATTTTTTTGTTGGAATAAATGTTATCATAAATTCATAATCATAATGTCCCGAAGCAAGTGGATTTGTAATTTCAACCAATTTTGGTTCATCATTGATATATAATTCAATATAATTTTTAAGACGTGTACCTGCTAAATTGCCTTCTATTCTTAATTTTATAATAACTGTTTGAGTAGTTTCACAAGAAAAAAACACAATTGGAGAAATATATTCACTCGTTTTGTTCATGCATGGTGTAAACTCAACATATTCAACAAAATTGGTTGTTTCAACCTGTAATTGACTTGGAGTTTGAGAACCACTACCACCTCCAATATCTTCAAGCACCATTATTCTTGTTTCCAAATTATCGGCTTGTGCTTCTACTTCTTTTAAACTATAAATTATATCATCTATATCTTTTTGAATTTGGTTATGCACTGTTAAATTTTCTGCCATACTATCATCATAACTTTGAGTGTGTGTGTTAAAGTTATCATAAAGTGTGTTATATTTTTGTAAAAGTTCGTTATAAGCTTCTTTATGCTCAGAATAATCTGCTAAGTGTGTATCATATTCGTTACCCATATCTAATAAAAGTTGTTTTATTTCTTCCAAACAATATTTTATTGCAGTCATTTGAGATGTAGTTGTCATTTGCATTGCTATTGCTTTTATTCTTTTTTCAATTTCTTCTATTTGTGTTTTCATCTTTGAAATTGTTGTTTCTTCCATGATAGCTCCTTTTTTAGTAAAATTTTATTATCACTTTTTATTGTTTTCAACAATTAGTGCCAAATATTTTGGTAAAACATGTTTTGTTGTTTTGCGATATTGATTTATTGTTATGTTTGTGATAATATAAAGTTAAGGAGAATTTTTATGTCCAAATCAACTTTTATAAACAAAAAAGTATTACTAACTATGATTATTATAATTGCACTTGTTGGAATAGGTGTTGGTGCATATTTTATTTTTAAACCAAAACCGGATTTAAAAGCACCTTTTCAAAACACTTATTCGTTGAATAACAATGAAACCTATTCAAATGTTTTAAATTTCAATAAAAATTTAATTGATATACTAAACACAACAGATTTTTCTTCTTTAAACGATGAAGAACAAGAAAGTATTCAAAAATCAAAATATGTTTATGGAATATTTTCAAATGTAAAATCATCGTTAAACTCTATTAATGATACTCTTTTAAATAATTTATATTTTATTGAAGACAAAGATAACACTCTTTATAAAGTACAACAAAGTGCAACAAAAAATTATGAAAAAATAATTGACATAACAACAAAATGTCAAGATTATATAAATTCATATCTTAAACCCGAAATTTTAGAATCTTATAATTCAAATAGAATACTTTGGCAAAAAATTGATAATTATAACAATTTTTACAATGATTTGTTTTTAACAATAGTATCATTTTATTCTGATATTGGAAACATTTTCTACAATTATACAATAAGCACAATAAGTGCGAACAAATACACAAAGTATAATATTTTAACAACTGTGCAATGGGCAGAAAAAACAATAAATTTATTATTAAATAATAACAGTGAGATTTTAAATTCGGAGTTGTTGGAATCTTCAAACAAATTAAATAACTTTGTAAATAAAAATATTGTAAATCCAATAAATGAATATTATGAAGATGCCGAATATTACAACTATATTTTAGATTGTTTTAAATTTATTAGTTTTAACGATTGTATAACAGCACTTTCAAAAAATGCTTTTGCTGAATATTTAAAAACATTAGACGAAAGTTTAATTCAATATGCATCAATTTTAAAAATAAACTATTTCTTTATATAAAGGAGTAAAATAAATGAAGAAATTTATTAAAGTATTTTCTGTTTGTCTTATTTTATTTTGTTGCTGTTTAACATTATTTGCTTGTGGTGAAAAAGAAGAAGACAAATTTTATGAAACAACAAATCAAAAATTTAGCCAGTTTATAAATGATATTTGCTTAAATGAAGAATATTCAAGTGGCGTTATTTATGGAAAAAATATTAAAACAATAATAAATAATATAAATTCTGGCAGTTATTCTTCATCAAATGAAAAACTGAAAGCCTACACTCAACTAAATGAAATATATGACAAAATTTTTGTTGTGTCTTTTAAATTTTTATCAAACTTTAATGGTATTTTTATAAATGCGCCTCAAGAAATTCCTAATAACATGAAAAAAGACTATGCAGATTTTGAAAAAAGTTTGGAAAACGCAACTCAAAAATTAAACCAATTTAAACCAGAAATAGAATATCTTGATAACCATATTGTAGGTACAAATGAAATCCAAGCATCAAGCGATATTTCATTGCAAATTGTTAGAGAGTTTAAAAGAGAATATATTGACTTAAGTTTGGTTTTTGTTGATATTTGCAACGAATTTTTAACTCTTTGTGAAAAATATATTTATCCAAACTACTCTAGTTATATGCTAGACGGAAAATATATTGAACTAACACAAACACAAATAACAAATCAAAAAACAATAGCAGTTTTAAAAAGTGCAATAAACACATTAACTCCTGCAATTGAATATTTAAACTCATTTAACGGCGACTATGAACATTTAAACAACGAAAAATTTTTCCAAGTTTTAGATTATTATTGCAATTTAGACACTAAAAAAGAAAATACAACAAATGTTGAAGAACTTGAACTTTGGCTTGATATATACAACAGCTATTTAAACGATGTTGAATGTTTTTACGATAGTTTAGACAAAATAAGCATGGCAGATTTTGGTAGAAATTATAATTTTGATATAGAGAAACTCATTGATGAAAATTTTGAAAATTATGCTTATATCAACAAAATTTTTGACTTTTCAAGTAAAAGTGTTTTATTCTTGTTTAATAGTGTAGAAACACTTTGTAACTAAAAGGAGAATTTAATGGATTACAAAAAATTAGCAGACTTACTTTATCCAGATGTTGATAAAACAATTGATTATTATTTAAACAAATATCCAAAAAGAAACTTGCCTGAAAATGCAGAAGTTATGAGAATTGCTCCAAGTCCAACAGGTTACTTGCATACTGGTCATGCTTATAGTGCTTTTATATCAAGGGCAACAACAAAAAAAACTAATGGCGTTTTTTATTTTAGGTTGGAAGACACTGACCAAAAAAGACTTATACCAAATGCAGGCACTATTGCATATGATATGCTTTGTTATTATGACATGAAACCTGATGAAGGTTACACGGGCGATAATCGTCCACAAATTGGAAATTATGGAGATTATATACAATCAAAAAGATTAGACATATACAAATGTTTTGCAAAATATCTTGTTTCAATTGGACGAGCTTTCCCATGTTTTTGTGAAAAAAGTGAAAACAAAGAAGATATACTTTTTAAAAGACAAGAACAAATTGAAAACAGTGGAACTATTGAAGATAAAGATGTTTGCAGAAATTTAACTTATGAGCAAATAGAACAAAATATAAAAGATAAAAAACCATTTGCTTTAAAGTTGTTGTCTTGTGGAGATATAAACAAAACTTTTAAATTTCATGATTTAATAAAAGGAAATCGTGAGATTAGAGAAAATACAAAGGATATAGTTTTAGTTAAAAGCAATGGTATACCACCATATAGTTTAGCGCATGTTGTTGATGATACTTTAATGGGAACAACCATTGTAGTTCGTGGCGAAGAATGGTTTCCATCTCTTTCGGCTCATCTTGAAATATTTAATGCGTTTGGATTTAAACCACCAAAATACGCTCACACTCCTGTTATATGTAAATTAGACGAAAACGGAAATAAAAGAAAATTAAGTAAAAGAAAAGATCCCGAAGCAGATGTTAGATATTTTATAGAACAAGGTTATCCTGTTGATTCGGTTATGGAATATCTTTTAAATTTGCTAAATAGTGATTTTGAATTGTGGCGTAAAAATAATCCTTCCCTTTCGTATAAAGATTTTGATTTTAAAATTGAAAAAATAGGTTCAAACAATCCTATGTTTGATTTTAATAAACTTAATGATGTATCAAAAAATTATATTAGTAAATTAAACAAAGACCAAGTTTATGAAAAATTAACAACTTGGGCAAATGTTTATGATAAAAATTTTTATAACATAATTACAAAAGATGGAAATTATACAAAATCAGTTTTAAACATTGACCGTGAAAATCCAAAACCAAGAAAAGATATTGCTAAATGGAGTGAAGTTAAAACAAAATTTGATTATATGTTTGATTTATTTAATCCAAAAAGTAAAAAAGACTATAACCTAGAAGATGTAGATATTGAAAAATTTAAAGAAGTATGTTTATCATATATAAAAGTTTATAATGAAAATGACGACAAACAAATTTGGTTTAATAAAATAAAAGAAATGGCTCAAAATCTTGGATATGCAACAGACAATAAACTATACAAACAAAATCCACAAAACTTTAAAGGTAATGTTAGTGATGTATGTATGTATATAAGAATTGCTTTAACAGGGAAAAAAGATTCACCAGATTTATATTCTATTTGTCAAATATTAAAAAAGCAAGATGTAATAGATAGACTTAAAAAGGTTGAAATAGTATAAAAAAAATGACGAAATCGTCATTTTTTTTAACAATAATATGGTTTTTCAACATTCATTTGTTTATCAACTACAGTTATAACCATTTCTTGATATGCATCAAAATTTACTTTTATTCCTACATCAACATCATAATTCTCAACTTTTTCTATTTTCCTCATATAAAGTGTTTCTTTTTCTATATAATATGTAAGTTTAATTGAATTTATATTTAAGCTTTTTAAGTTACCTTCTCTAATCATATTATCAATATATTTTTGAGATATTTTTTTTACATCTAAAACAAATGAAATAATATAATAATTATTATTTGTTGATCTATCAAATTTTATAAGTGTTGAATTGTCTTTACCTGCTCTAACATTAAATACATCATATGCTAATTCATCATACTTTATAATTTGTTCCTTTGGCAAATTATCTTGCTCTATCAAATAATTCCAATTTGGTATTCCTTCTTCATTATAAGAAGATGTTTTTTTATATTCAACATTTTGTCCGCCGTCATTAGAATAAAAATATCTATAATATGTTTGTCCCAAACTGCTTGTGCATGATGTTAATGTTTCTTTTAAGTAATAATCACCCGAAACTGTAACAGTTTCTTTTGATGTTTGTGTTGCTGAGCCAATACCTAATATATCTGCTGTACCTGACAATATACTAATTGTTTTGTATCCTTTGCTATTGTCTAAAATTTTGTAAGAGTCTTCAACACATTTAAAACCATTTGTATATATTGGTATTTGTGGTGTTGGTTCTGTTGAATTACCGTTATTATCAGAATTATCCGGAATTGTTTCATCTTCAAACATATCTTCAACATCTTCTATATTTGTTCCGTTATTTATTATTACTTTATTGTTTTGTACATAAAATTGCATACCAATACAGCATGATATAACAATCACCGAAATTATAATAATTGTGTATATTTGTTTAATAGTCTTATTATCCATAAAAATCCTTTCTTTTGTAAAATCGTTAACAAAAGATTATCATAATATTTATGTTTAGTCAATATAACTTATATTTATTTAATTTTTTTAAAAAATTTTTTTGTATAAATAAACTTGCTTTCGTGGTTGACTTTTAAGTTTCGTTTACTTATAATTTATTATGGAGAACATTTATGCAAGAATTAAAACAAATGTGGGAAAAAGTTCTCTCTAAAATTGAAAGCATGGTTAGTATTGTTTCGTATGAACTTTGGATAGAACCTTTAATTCCTTTAGATTTTAGAGATAAACTTATTTTATCTGCAAATTCTCAAACAGCAAAAAAACAACTTTTAAAAAATCATTCTAAAGAACTTACCGAATGTATAGAAAGCGTGTTTGGAAATGGCACAGAGTATGAAATTTTAGACCCAAACGAGAAAGAAGAATATTTACAAAAAAACAAACCTAATGAAAATCAAGCACTTGTTAATGATAACTTTGCCGAAGAAAAATGTATGTTTAACAGTAAATACACATTTGATAATTTTATCGTTGGAAAAAGCAATCAATTTTGTTATGCAGCTGCAAGAGCAGTTGCCGAAAATCCTGGTCAAAAACTTAATCCTCTTTTTATTTATGGTGGTGTTGGACTTGGAAAAACTCACCTACTACACGCAATTGGAAACTATTTAAAACAAAATAATCCAAAACTTAAGATTCAATATGTAACTTGCGAAAAATTTACAAATGACTATATTGAATCACTTGGCACAAACAAAGAAAAAGGCACTGTTAAGGGCACTGCTGAATTTAGAGAAAAATATAGAAATCTTGATGTTTTAATGGTTGATGATATTCAATTTATTTCAAAGAGAACAAGCACACAAGAAGAATTTTTCCATACATTTAATGATCTATATCAACAAAATAAACAAATTATAATTTCATCAGACCGACCACCAAAAGAAATTGAAACGCTTGAAGACAGACTTCGTTCAAGATTTTCTAGTGGGCTTATTCAAGATATTCAAGCACCCGATTTTGAAACAAGAGTTGCAATACTTAGAAAAAAAGCACAACTTGAAAGATATTTTATAGATGACGATGTAATTGAATTTATTGCAGAAAAAGTTGACACAAACATAAGAGAAATGGAAGGACTTTTAAGTAAAGTTTATTTCTTTGCAACACTTCTTGGTAAAAAATCAGCAAGCATTGAAGAAGCAAGAGAAGCATTTAAAGAGCAACTTGATGTTCAAAAAGAAAAACTAACTCCTCAAACAATAATTCAAACCGTATGCGATTATTATGGTATTGAATACAATGAAATAACAGGCAAGAAAAAATCAAAAGAAATTGTTGAACCAAGAATGATTGCAATATACCTAATAAGCGATATGATGGATATTCCACTAATCTCAATTGGAAGATTGTTTGGTGGTAGAGATCACACAACAATAATCCACTCTCGCGACAAAATTAGTGAACTACTAAAAAGAGACCACAAAACAAAAACAATTATAAACGACTTAAAAAAACAAATTGGCGAAAAATGTTAAAATGTTGACAACTAATTTATTTTATCAACAACTTGTCCACAATAATAATACACAATATATAACAATAAAATTTGTTTAATTCTAAAAATTAAACTATATATTGTGTAACAACAAATTAGTGAACATTTCCACACCTACTACTAATAATACTACTATTTAAAAAATAAAAAATAAAATTAAAAGGAATCAAAAAAATGCAAATTATTTGTGATGGTTTAGACCTATCAGATGCAGTGCTTAAAGTGAGTAAAGCAATTGCAGTAAAAACAACAAATCCTATTTTAGAAGGAATTAAACTCACAGCAGAAGAAAACGAACTAACACTTCTTGCAACAGACCTTGAACTATCAATAGAGAAAAAAATTCGTGCACAAGTAAAAGAAGAAGGTTCATGTGTTGTTCCTGGCAGATTTTTTAGTGAATTTGTTAAAAAACTAACAAACGACAAAATTGAACTAACACTAAATGACAAAAATGGTTTAAATATAAAGTATATAGACAGTGAAGGTTTTATTCAATGTTTTGCAAATGATGAATATCCAAGTTTTAATACTTTAAACACAACCGATTATTTTGGTATTAAAAAAGTTAATTTTAAAAATCTTATAAATAGAGCAATATTTTCTGTTGCAATTGATGATTCAAGACCAATTCTTAAAGGTTGTTTATTAGAGATAGGAAAAGACATAATAAAGGCAGTTACAAGTGATGGCTATAGACTTAGTTTAGCAAGAGCAGTTTTGTCTTTTTCAAATTTAGAAACAAATTGCATTGTTCCAGACAAGAGTTTAAGAGAAATTGCTAAACTTATAGATGATAGTGAAGATATAATAAATATATATGTTCAAAAGAACTTTTTAATGGTTGACCTTGGAGATACAAAGATAATAACAAGACTTCTTGAAGGTGATTTTTTAAATTATAATCAAATAATATCATCATCATCACAAGAAACCGTTATAACAGTCAATAAATCTCAACTAGAAGACGCACTTGAAAGAGCATCACTTCTTTCAAAAATAGGTCAAAATAACCTTGTTAAATTTGATATAAAAGAAGATACTTTATATCTTACTTCAAACAGTGAAATTGGAAATATAAAAGAAAAAATAAATATAGTTTTAAACGGTAGAGATTTGGTTATTGCATTTAATGCAAGGTACTTTTTAGAGGCATTTAGAGCAGTTGATAACGAATTTGTAAAAATAAGTTTTTCATCGCCAACAAATCCATGTATAATTACTCCAATAGACGGCGAAAAAGAAGAGTTTTTATATTTAATTCTTCCAGTAAGAATGATAAACTAAAATTTAAAATTAACACTTGTCGAAAAACATCGAATATTTCGGTGTTTTTTGTTGTAATAAATTTTTATAAATATTGATAAATAGATTTCTTGACAAAAATAAATAACTTTTATATACTAGGCATAGTTTAGTTGCAAGACTATTCTGTTTTTGTCGTGCTGTCTGCAATAAAACTACTAATAGAATAGGAGGAAAATAAAATGGCTATGAAAAGAACTTATCAACCTAAAAAAAGAAGAAGACAAAAAGTTCATGGTTTTAGAGAAAGAATGAGAACAAAATCTGGAAGAAATGTACTTAAACGCCGTAGAAATAGAGGCCGTAAAGTTTTATCAGCATAATACTCAAGGTGAAAAAATGCTAAAAAAAGAAAACCGTCTTAGAAAAAACAAGCATTTTAAATACATTTATAAACATGGTGATTCAAAAGTTTTAAACAAATTAAATTTAGTGTACATTAAAACAAAATTTAAAACTTACAAAGTTGGTTTTTCTGTATCTAAAAAAATAGGAAAAAGTGTAGTTAGAAACAAAACTAAAAGGCGTCTTAGGGAATGTTTTTTAAGTTTATCTAACAACATAAACAAAAAATATAACTATATATTTATTGCAAGAGAAGGCATAGAAAATATGTCTTTTTTAGAAATAAAACAAAATATGATAGACATTTTAAAAAAATGTGGACTCTACAATGAAAATATTTAAAGTAATTTTTTTTCCTATTTATTTAATTATGGTGTTATGTATCTATTTATATAAGTGGTGTATTTCACCTTTTTTAAAACACACTTGTAGGTTTTACCCTACTTGTTCAACTTATGCAATTATGGCTTTAAAAGAATTTGGTGTATTTAAAGGCTCAATGCTGGCTTGTAAAAGACTTATAAAATGTTCACCTTTATCAAAAGGTGGATTTGACCCAATACCTCAAAATATTAAGGGAGACAGTAAATGGATTATATAATATCAAATTTATTAGTTCAAGTTCCAAAAGGAATGTGGGAAAGTATTATAATTGCATTTGAAGGCGCTTTCGGTTCATTTGCTCTTTCAATTATAATACTTACAATTTGTATAAAACTTGTAATGTCGCCTATTGATTATTTTAATCGTAGAACAAACAAAAAAATGGCAGACATGCAAAAACGCATACAACCACAAATGGAAGCAATAAATAAAAAATACGCAAATGATGCAAAAATGAGAAACCAAAAACTTGGTGAACTTTATCAAAAAGAAAGAATAAATCCAATTGGTTCATGTTCAATCATGTTAATTAGCATGGCACTAACACTTACAATATTCATAACTCTATTTAACGGTATGAACACAATGGCTTCATATAAAATTGCAGATCAATATGAAAAACTTCAAATTGCATATGTAACCGAGTATGCGCAACAAAATGGTATTTCTTTATCACAAGATGGAAAAACAGTTTATGAAATATGCGTTCCAATTATAGAAAAAATAAATGATATTCAAGATGAAACCGAAAAGAATGAAGTTATTTTAATAGCAAATCAAAATGTTGAAAAAGTTTATAAAGAAACAAAACAAGGTTTTTTATGGATAGATAATATATGGCTCGCAGATAGTCCATTAAAAAATTCAATACCATCATATGAAGAATACGCAAGTGTTGCAAGATTAAGTCAAGAAGATAGAGAAAATGAAGAATACAAAAATGTTTACAATCAGATTATGGAGCCACTAAAAACAACACAAGGCAGAGTAAATGGTTATTTTATATTGGTTATACTATGTGCTGGCGTATCATTTTTAAATCAATGGTTTATGATGCGAAAAATGAAAAAAGAAGGAACAAAACAATCAAGTGGTTTAGTTATGTTAATAGTTATGCCACTAATTATGCTTTTGTTTGCATTTATGTACACAACAATGTTCACACTATACATGATAACAGGACAACTTGTAAGTTTGGTAACGATGCCACTAATAAACAAGATTGGAGATGTTGTTGATAAAAGAAAAGAAAACAAAAAAATACCTACCGATAGATTAAAAAGAATTTAACAAGGAGGAATTTATGTTAAGTGTAGAAGCAACAGGAAAAAATATTGAACAAGCAATATCAAATGCTTTATTTGAATTAAAAGCAGTTAGAGAAGATGTTGATATAAAAATACTTGAAGAAGGTGGATTATTTAAAAAAGCAAAAGTTTTAGTTTCTATATCCCCTGACGAAATTGAAAAATATGAAAAAAGAGAACAATTAAAAAACAACGAAGAAGTATCATCAATTATTCCAACAAAACAAGATTTAGAACAAAAAACAATTAGTGTTGAAGATGATAAAGACGAAGAAGTTGAAGTTATTTCTTCAAACAAAAAAATAGATAAACAAGAAAAAGATATAGAAAAAGCACAAAAATTTATTCAAGGTCTTTTAAATAAAACAAGTTTAACAGGAAGTGTTGAACTTAATGAAAAAGGCGACGAAATTTTTGCAAATATTGTTGGTTATAGTGATATTATTGGATATCGTGGAGAAGGATTAAATGCTCTTCAATATCTAACAAGTGTTGTTGTTAGCAAAAACAATAGACACGCAAAAAAGATAAGAGTTGATTGTGATAATTATAGAGCAAGACGAGAAAGTTCGTTAATTGCTCTTGCTCAAAGAATGGCAAAAAAAGTTGAACGCACACATTCAAGCGTAAAACTTGAACCAATGACAGCAAATGAAAGAAGAATAATTCACACTGCCCTTGCAGAAAGCAACACAGTAGAAACACTTTCAAAAGGTGAAGAACCACATAGATTTTTAATAATAAAACCAAAAGGTTAAATAAATTAAAAAAGTGCAAACTTATGTTTGCATTTTTTTATTATTGACTATCTTTAATAAAGTGGTATAATTTTAACATGGAAAACAATAAAATAATATTAAAAAATCAAGAGAAAATATATAATTTTTGTTTTTTAGATATTGATTTAAAAAATATAAAAACAACTAAAAGGTCAACAAAAAGTTTTAATGTTGGTGTTTCAACTTCCGAGTATGGAAATGTATGGTTTAAATTACCTGAAGGCAAAGCACTTTTCAAAACTTACAACACTTATAGAGAAGATATAAAAAAATATAGGATGATAAATGAACTTTTGTGTTGCGTTCTTTCTAAACAAGTTGGAATAAATTGCGCGAAATACACACCTGCTCACATAAAAAATGATAAAGGACTAATTTCTTATAACATTTTAAATAAAGATGAAAAACTTATAAATTGTGAACAGGTATTAAAAAAAGGATTTTATACTGAACCTACCCTTTTTAATATTGCTGAAGCACTAGAATATTACAAAAATGCAGGCTATAATGTAAACAAAAAGCAGATTATTTTAGATTTATATAAAATGATAGTATTTGATGCTTTAACAATGCAAACTGATAGAAATACGTACAATATTCACTTTATAGTAGATAAACAAGCGAATTTAAAAGTTGCCCCACTTATAGACAATGAATTTGCTTTCTTTGGAGAATTTTTTTATCCTGATACAAAAACTTATAATATGACAAAAGATGAAATTTTAAGGCAATATGCTGTGGAAGGAAAATATTTAATAATAGAAAAGTTTGGTACACTTAAAAAATTTGATTATTTGGATAATTTAAAAGATATTCTTATTTTGGCTAAAAAGAATAAATCCATGAAAGATATATTTTTTAATATTATAGATAACATAAACATAGACAATGCTATAAATGAGTTAAAAAAGTATGGCATAAAGATTGAAGATAATTATAAAAATTATATAGAAAAAATAATTAATATAAATATAGATACGTTTAAAGAAGTGTCAAAAAATATTACAAAATTGGATATTAAAGAAAGTGAAAATATATTATAAAAACTCTTTTAAAGAGTTTTTATTTATTTATAAAAAATAGAATTGTTATTTTATTTACATAATGGTATAATTGTACTCATGAAAACAATAGCACAAATTTCAACACCACTTGGAAGTGGTGGAATTGCAATAGTAAGAATGAGTGGAGATAAAGCAAAAGAAATTGCTTTTAGTCTTTTTCATGCAAAAAATTTAAACAAAGAAAACATAGAACCACGAAAATTATACTTGGGTAAATTTCAACTAGAACAAGCAACAGAAAAGTGTATGATGGTATATTTTAAAGAACCCTACTCTTTTACAGGCGAAGATGTTATTGAATTTCAAATTCATGGTGGTGAATATTTAGCAACAAAAGTACTAGAAACACTTTTAAATAACGGTTGCTCACTTGCCGAAAATGGCGAGTTTTCTAAGCGTGCTTTTATAAATGGAAAAATGACACTAAACGATGCCGAATCAATGATTGATATGATAAACGCAACAAGTGATGCAGAAATAAAAGCAACAAGCCTTTTGCTTAGTGGTAAATTTACAAATCAAATAAAACAACTACAAGACAAAATAAAAGATTGTTTAGTTGATTTGGAAGTTTCAATAGATTATCCAGAGCATGATGATGAATATGCTTCTATAAACAATATAAAAGATGTGTTGTTATCTACAAAAAAAGAAATTTCAAAATTGGTAAAAACACAAACAACAGGAGAAAAAATTCGTTTTGGTATAAATGTTGCAATAATTGGAAAACCAAACGTTGGAAAGTCGAGTTTACTCAACTGCTTAATTGGCGAAGATAGAGCCATTGTAACAGATGTAAAAGGTACAACAAGAGATGTTTTAAAAGAGACAATACTATATAAAGGAATAAAAATAAATTTTATAGACACAGCAGGAATACGAGAAAGTGAAGATATTGTAGAAAAAATTGGAATAGAAAGAAGTAAAAAATGTATAGAGCAAAGCGACATTGTTTTGTGCGTTTTAGATGCAAGTGAAAATCTAGATGAAGAAGATAAAAAACTTATAAATTTAACAAAAAACAAAAATGTTATTTTTGTTTTAAATAAAACTGATAAAAAGATTGTTTTAAATATGGATAATGCGATTTTAGTTAGTGCAAGTGAAAATAAAAATATTGATGAAATAAAAGAAAAAATAATTGAACTTGCAAAATTAAACAAAATAGACTTTTCTCAAATTTATATAACAAATCAAAGGCATACAGAAATTTTAAAACAAACATTAATTGATATTGATAATGCACTTATTGCAGTGCAAACTCAAACTGCTGATATTGTTGACCAACAAACAAAAAAAGTGTGGTCAACGCTTGGTAAAATAACAGGAGAAAGTGAAACTGAAAGTATTATAGATGGAATATTTTCAAAGTTTTGCTTAGGAAAATAAACAAAGGAGAACTATATAAATATTTAACAAATAAATACAAAAAATAGTTTAAAAATATGAAAGAAAACAACGATTATATATTTGACGCAATAGTTATTGGTGCTGGTCATGCAGGTTGCGAATCTGCATTAAGTCTGGCACGTTTAAATAAAAAAACTCTACTTCTAACAATAAATCTTGATGCAATTGGATTTTTGCCTTGCAATCCAAGTATTGGTGGAACTGCAAAAGGTCATCTTGTTTGTGAGATTGATGCTCTTGGTGGAGAAATGGGTATAAATACAGATAAAAGTGCCATTCAAATACGCATGCTTAATTTAGGTAAAGGTCCAGCAGTGTATTCACTTAGAGCACAAGTTGATAAACAACTTTATCACAATAACATGAAACGAACGCTTGAAGAAAATGAAAATATATATATAAAACAAGCCGAAGCAAAAAATTTAATAATTGAAAATAACACAGTTAAAGGCGTAGAAACTGCACAAGGTGAAAAATATTATTGTAAAACCATTGTTATTTGCACAGGTGTATACTTAAAAAGCAAAATAATAATTGGAGAATATAGCAAAGAAAGTGGTCCAAATGGATTTTTAAGAGCAGAAAATTTAACTCAAAGTTTATTAGACAACAATATACAAATTAGGCGTTTTAAAACAGGTACTCCTGCAAGAATGAATGGAAGAACTGTTGATTTTTCAAAACTAGTAACTCAATATGGTGATGAAGGAATACAAAGTTTTAGTTTTTTAACAAAAAAACAACCAAAAAATGTTTCTGTTTGTTATTTAACATACACAAATCAAAAAACTCATGACATAATAAGAGCAAACTTATCTAGAGCACCAATGTTTAGTGGTGTCATTAAAGGTGTTGGTCCAAGATATTGCCCAAGTATTGAAGATAAAATTGTAAGGTTTAGCGACAAAGAAAGACATCAAATTTTTTTGGAGCCAGAAGGACTTTATACAAACGAAATTTATGTGCAAGGTGTATCAACTTCCCTACCTGTCGATGTCCAAAAACAAATGTATAAAACTATTGAAGGTTTAGAACATGCAGAAATTATGAGAGATGCATATGCAATTGAATATGATTGTATTGATAGCACAAATTTAAAACCAAGTTTGGAATATAAAACAATAAATGGGTTATTTTTTGCTGGACAAGTAAACGGCACAAGTGGCTACGAAGAAGCGGCTGCACAAGGCTTAATTGCAGGAATAAATGCAAGCAGATATATAGAAAATAAAGAACCTTTAATTCTTGGTAGAGATGAAGCATATATTGGCGTTTTAATTGACGACCTAGTAACAAAAGGTACAAATGAACCTTATAGAATGATGACTTCACGAGCAGAATATAGATTATACTTGCGTCAAGATAATGCAGATGTTAGACTTACAAAAATTGGAAAAGAAATAGGTCTTGTAACAAAAGAAAGATGGGAAACATTCCAAGAAAAACAAAAACAAATAAAAAAAGTTTATGAACTTTTAAATACAAAAATAAAAATAGGACAAGAACTTGAAGATTTTTATAAAATGTATAATGAGTCAGTACCAACCACATCGCAAACAGTTTATAAAATGATTAAAAGAAGCAATATAGACATTTTTAAAGTTAACGAAAAATATCATTTATTTGATGAGTTTGATAAAAGAGTTTTAGAATATGTAAACACAGAAGTCAAATTTGAAGGTTATATAAATCAAGAAAAAGAAGACATTAAAAAGTTTAAAGAACAAGAAAATCTATTGATTCCAAAAGATTTTGACTATAAAAAAATAAAAGGATTACGAATAGAAGCCCAACAAAAACTTGATAAAATAAAACCTATAAGCATAGGACAAGCATCAAGGATTTCAGGAGTTTCCCCTGCTGATGTAACAATTTTAATTATGTATGTAAAATCTATGCAAAAATAAAAGGAAAAATATGAAAGAACTGTTAAAAAATTTATTTATTAAATATAATATAGAATTTGATGAAGAAAAACTTAATCAATTAGAAATCTTTTATCAAATGGTTATAGAAAAAAATCAGGTCATGAATTTAACAAACATAACCGATGAAAAAGATTTTGCAGTAAAAAACATATTAGACAGTGTTTTGCCAATAAACACAATAAAAGAAAATTCAACTTTAGTTGATGTTGGTGCCGGAGCAGGATTTCCTTCAATTCCTTTAAAAATTTTAAGACCAGATATAAAAATAAAAATGATAGACAGCTTAAATAAGCGTGTTGAATTTTTAAAAAGTGTAATTCAAAAATTGAATTTAAAAAATATTGAAGTAATACACACAAGAGCAGAAGATTACGCAAAATTAAAAAGAGAACATTTTGATGTATGCGTAGCAAGAGCTGTTGCAAAATTAAACACACTACTCGAATATTGTTTGCCACTTGTAAAACTAAATGGTATTATGATTGCTTATAAAAGTTTAAAAGCAGACGAAGAATTAAATGAAGCAAAAAATGCACTAAATATATTAGGCGGAAAAGTTATGAATTTGCAAAGTGTTTTTGTAAAAGAAATGGACAGTATAAGAGTTAACATAATAATAAAAAAAGATAAGCACACTCCCCTAACATATCCAAGAGGAAAAAATTTGGCAAAAAGTAAACCAATAATATAAAATATAAAAATTCTATAAAAAACACAATAAAATATAAAAAAATATAGAAAAAATCAAAAAAACTCACATTTTTGTGAGTTTTTTGTTATTTTTCACAATATT
This sequence comes from uncultured Clostridia bacterium, assembly GCA_944384395.1. Classification (GTDB taxonomy): domain Bacteria; phylum Bacillota; class Clostridia; order Christensenellales; family UBA1242; genus UBA5893. The sequence goes on along the minus strand of CALWTD010000012.1, from coordinate 110,476 downwards.
TTTGTTTTTTATTTATATTTACATTTTTATTTATATTATTATTTGTGTGTGTATTTTTAATTTGTAAATTTTTAAAATGTTTTAAATTTTTCTTTTTTACAAATTTTTTGCAGTTTTCAAAAATATTATCCAAAGAAATAGAATTGTCTATCATTTCATCATTTTTATTAAAGTATTCTGCCAAAAATTCTTTTTTCCAATTTACAAGAAATGATACTATATCTTGTTCATGAAAAAACGAGTTCTTTTGCAAGTAATTTACACACTCTTTAAATTGTTTTTCAGTAATTCTTGTGTAAGGATGATTTAAACACATAAATAATGTTTCAACATCATCTACTTGTATGCAATATTCAATTATTTTGTTTGTAATTTCATCATCACAATAAACATATAAATAATTTTCAAAATGTTTTTTAATATAATTATTTAAGTCTGAGTTTTTCTTTTCTGTAATATTATATGAATTTATTTTTATCAAACTTAAAATTTGATGTTTTACAATATGTGTTAATTGTCTATAAGTTTTTTCAACATGGTCATAAGATTTATTATATTTCTTTTCTTCTTTTTTCTCTAATTTTTGTATTCTTTTTAATTCTTTTTTCGCCCATTTATGAGCAAATGTTCCTTTTTTGCATTCTAAAAACATAACATTGTATAAAAATTTAACACTTTTTATTGAATAATCTCGGGCATCTTTTTCTAATCTAGATGAGTAATAATATTTATACAAATCGATTTTTTTAACGCTTAAAATAAAATTTAAATAAGAATCAAAAACTTCAATAGGATAAGAACTTTTTTTAAAAACATTAAATTCTTTAAAAGGCTTCATTTGTTTATTTTGAAAACAATGTCTTAATTCATGAGATATAGTTGTAAGTGCACTTATCGAACTTTTGTTTTTTATTTCCTTTGGATTTATATAGATTAGATTTTGATCCTTTACATAACTTCCGTATGTTAGAGATGTTTCGTTTAAATATTCTAAATTTATTTCATTTATATCTAAACACAGCATTGTATATTTTAAATACAACATACAAATTTTTTGCTTAGTAGATAAATCTCTATATTTTTCAGTATTTAAAATATTTTCAATTTGTCTTATTAAACCTACTGTATTACCTTCTTTTTTGATAATCATTTTTTGTTCCTTATTTTGATAATTTATATATTTATATTTAATATTAACTATGTATAGTTTAATTCTTTTTTTTTATTGTGTCAATACTTGCTTAAATCGTTTAATATTTAAAATTATTGATTTTTATTGTATTATTATGTTATAATCTTATATATAATAAGAAATGTTAAAATTTAGAGGTTGTAATGGGAAAAATTATAGCATTTGCAAATCAAAAAGGTGGTGTTGGTAAAACAACAACTTGCATAAATGTGGCTGCTTATATTGCTGCTATGGGTAAAAAGGTTTTGATTATTGATATGGACCCACAAGGAAATGCAACAAGTGGTGTTGGTGTAGAAAAAAATAACGACCTTAAAACACTTTATAATGTTATAGATAAAGAAGTAATTATTGATGAAGTTATTTTACCCACTCGACTATATGGATTAGATATAGTACCATCAACAGTAGATTTGGCAGGCGCAGAAATTGACTTGGTTCAAATGAACGCAAGAGAACATGTTGTAAAAAACGCACTTAATAGAATAAAAGATAGATATGACTTTATTTTTATAGATTGCCCACCATCACTCGGTCTTTTAACAGTAAATGCTCTCACTGCATCAGATTCTGTTATAATTCCAATTCAATGCGAGTTTTTTGCACTTGAAGGACTTACTCAATTAATGAATACAATAAGACTAATAATACATCATTTAAACCCTGAACTAAAAATTGAAGGTGTTGTTTTAACTATGAAAGATAATCGTTCAAATTTAGTTGCACAAGTAAGTGAAGAAGTAAAAAAATTTTTTAATACAAAGGTTTATGAAACATATATTCCAAGAAATGTAAGATTAGCAGAAGCACCAAGTCATGGACTACCTATTATTTTATATGACACATCTTCAAAAGGTGCCAATGCGTATCAAAGTTTAGCAGAAGAAATATTGAATAGAAATAAAATTAGTTATAATAAAATAACTAAAAATACAAAATTTAAGTTGAGAGGTGAATAAAAATGGTTCAAAAGAAAATGGGATTGGGTAAAGGATTAGGTGCATTGTTATCAATATATGATGAAGAAGTTGAAGGATTGAATAAAGAAGAACAAAACAACTCCCCTGCATTATCAAATGAAATAATAAAATCTAAAAAAGAAAGTGGAGTAAATGAAATAGATATAAAACTTATACATGCAAATCCTAACCAACCAAGAAAGAACTTTAATGAAGAAGCATTAAATGAATTAGCAACTTCGATTAAAACACATGGCGTAATACAACCTATTGTTGTAAACAAAGAAGAAAACGGATACATGATTATTGCCGGAGAAAGAAGATGGCGTGCAAGTAAAATAGCAGGACTTGATACTGTGCCTTGTGTTGTAAAGAATTATACAGAAAGACAAATAAAAGAAATTTCGATAATTGAAAACTTGCAAAGAGAAGACTTAAATCCAATTGAAGCAGCCAGAGCAATAAAACAACTTATGGAAGAATATAATTTTACACAAGAAACTGTTGCTGATAGAATTGGTATAAGTAGACCAAATATAGCAAACACATTAAGATTATTGTCTTTATGTCCAGAAGTTATTAGTCTTGTAGAACAAAACAAACTAACAGCAGGACACGCAAGATGTTTAGTTGTTATTAATGATGCAAAAGCACAATACAAATTTGCAATGGCAGCGTGTGATGGCAAAATAACAGTAAGAGAACTTGAAAAATTAGTAAAACAATATTTAAATCCAAAAGCAAGCACAAAAAACACACCACCTGAGCAAAGTTTAGAACTAAAAGAACTTATAAATGAAATGCAAAGAGTTTTTGCAACAAAAGTTTCAGCAATTGGAAGCGATAGAAAAGGTAGAATATATATAGATTATTATTCAAGAGATGATTTAGATAGAATTGCAGAACTTCTTGAACTTTTAAAAACAAAAACATTAACATTAAAAGATTTAAGCGAATATAATAAAAAGCATGTACAATAAAACATAAAACATATCAAATAAGATATGTTTTTTTTATTTTATAATAAAGTTATCCACAATAAAAAGATAAAAACTTATTAAAAACAGAATCTAAAACACAAAAAATAGGTATAAAACAGTTAGTTATCCACATTTTTAAACAAAAATGTGGATAACTTTGTGTATAACTAGATTTTATTTGTTTCACGTGAAACAAAAACATATTTCATATTATATTCTCTATAATCATATAAGTATATAACAAAACAACAAAAAAGGAGATTTAAAGTTAAAATTGTATCACATGAAACATTTTTGTATGTTTTAATATAGAATTGATTGATATAGATATTAACAAGCACAATATATAAAGCTTTTTAATAATTAAATTATGTTTCACGTGAAACATATTCAGAACTTTATAGCAAATGATAGTCTTTTGGTTAAATATTTAATATAGATTATATTATGTAAATAAAAGGTGGTTGTTTTAAATATTCTTTTATTTTCTTTCACAAAAATGTTTCACATGAAACATTTTTGGCAAAAATAATAAATTTAAAATCGTTTTATTTATAATAAAATTTTATGCGTATAGTATATTTTGTCTAATTTTTTTGTTTTTGTTTCACGTGAAACATAAAAAAAACAAAGCATATAAAAAATATCATAATTATTTAATGTAAAAATTGAAATAGTGTTTAAAAAGTTTTCTTATTTTTAAAAATTTTTTGATATTTATATTTATTGTTTTAAAATGTTTCATGTGAAACAAATTTAAAATATAAAATGTTAAACAAACATATATATTATTTACTTATTAAATAAAAAATTAAAAATTTACTTTTTTGTTATATCCATGTTTATATTATAATTATAAAATTTGATTTTAATTTTTTATAAGAACAACAAAAAAATTGTATATAAAATAAAAAAATGGATTATAAGAGCAAAAAATTGGTACAAATAAGTAAGTGTTCAAAAAAGTGTATAAAAATGCTTTATAATTAAGATTTTTTAATACCCATTTTTAAGCAAAAAACACAGTTTATAGTATTTATATTATAAGAAAATTTTTTTTGATATATGAATAAAAATATTAATTTATGTAATAATTATGAAGTGATAATTGATATAGTAATCATTTCATTATTATGTATCTTTTCTGCTATTGGCTTTAAAAAAGGAATGCTTATTTCTTTATTTTCTATACTTTGTTTTGTTCTTTCTATTTATTTTACTTATTTATTATTACCATATTTTGTTGACTTGTTAAATTTATTATTTAAAATAGATAGCAAAGTTGGCTCATTGGTTAAAGATATTACAATACTAAACAATTTTGTTAATAGTGATAGCAAACTACTTCTTATGATTAAATTTTTTTTGCATATAAACGAACAAACACTATATCAAACAGTAACTCATTTTATTATCAATATAGTATCTTTTGTTGTGCTTGCTATTATAATTAAAGGAATGTTAAAGGCGTTTGCTAAAAAACTTTCCACATATTTAAAAAACTTTTTTATTTTAGGTTCATTTGACCGTTTTTGTGGATTATGTTTTGGATTTTTAAAGGGCGTTATGATTGTTTGCGTGATGTGTTTTGTTATTATATCCTTAATGGAGTTTGAAGGATTTGAACAAATACTTTATGAACAAGTTAATTCGTCTTCTCTTATAAATGTTTTTAATGAAGGAGCTATTTATGTTGTAAAAACAATGGGTTATAATTTGTTTCAATAATATTATTTTAATAAAAAACACATTCTAGAAATTTTATAGAATGTGCTATATATTTTAATAAAATAATAATTGTGAAATTTAAATATATATTTATTAGGTAATATAAAATAAGTTATATAAATATAACTATTTAACTGTTGTTTTATTTGTAAAGTAAGATGGTAAGTTAAAGTTGTCTGTTGACAAGTATCCAGCAGGTGCTTCAATAACATCAGGAATTCTATTAACTATTGTTGCACAAGTTAGTTCAACAGTTTGAGGTTTATTTACAACTATTGTTGTCGTTGGTTCACCCTCAATAGTCCATTCATTAGAATCAAATTCATCTTTTGAATAAACTTTTCCAATACATTGACTTTCAATGACAACACCCTCTTGTGTTTGAGATGTAACAACAGCACTCATGCCTGTTGCCATACCTTTTTTGACATCCATTTTTAATGTTTCGCTGTGCAAATCTTCTTTTGCAACTTGTGGAACGCAATCTTGTTTTTGATGTGTTATGTGTAGTCCTAATTTACCAGCTAGCCAACCGTTTACATTCCACATATAACTTGGAAGAAATTCACCTGAGTTTATAATTTTTTGTCTTTCTTCTTCGCTTATTTTATCAGCTGATGCAATTTGTTTATCAAATTCGTCAAGTGTTAAGCCTGCACCATGTGCTTTTGCTAGTGCGATGCCACAATCTTCAACATTATAACTGCTTTTTCCAATTATTTTTGTTATATTGTGAGTAGAACCGGCAATGCTTGCAATTAAATTACCCCAATATATATCTTGATAACCACTTCCTGTGATTGTACAATTTGTCTGTTTGCAAATTGCATCTAGTTTATTAAATAAAACAGGATTGCTGTTTTGTGGATAAAATGCTTCTTCACAAGTTGTTATTGCATTAACCCCACATTTTGCACAAATTTCAAGTGCAGGATAAACATCTTTAAATAAACTCATTGTTGTAACAATAACAACATTGGGTTTATACTCCTTTAAAAAATGTTCAAATTCTGTATGTGGCTGAACTTTTACTCCATAAGGTTTACTTGTTTGCATAACTTTATTAATATCAACTCCAAACAATTTTGGATTTATATCAAATGCTCCAATAATTTCCCAACCTTTTTCAATAACATAGCGCATGGTATACTTGCTCATTTTTCCAACACCATACTGAACAACTTTTATATTCATAATTTTCCTCCTTATTTATATTGTGCAACAAAACAAGAAAAAAAACAAAATAAAAAACAAAAATTTATTTTGTTTTTTATTTTTTAACATATAAAAATAAAATGATTTACTTATATTTTTAATTTTTTGTTATCTTTAGTTACAAATAAAAATTATATCTTATGTTTAAAAAAATTTAAAAACATCAAAAAATTGTGTTTTTTTTGCTAAAAAATGGTATTTTATGTATTTTTTTCTTAAATTATTAAAATAATCTATTGTTGCAATTACAACCACAAGAATTTTGACAACCATTATTAAAACTTGGATACAAGGCTAAAAGAAGAATTAAAAGAATGTTTGAGTTTGTTGCTAAATCTGTACCTGTTGCAGATGCTACAATAGAAATTAAAAGTACAAGTAAAATGTCTTGTGAAAAATTCATGAATTACCTCCCTTCAACAAAAAATATGTTTTTTTGATGTTTTCAGTCAAAATACAAAAAAAATTTATTATAATTTTTTGTAATATTGCTGATAAAATATAATTGTATTTTAACAACTTGAAAACTATCAGTTTTTATATATGATAGCGTATCAATTTGTGTTACATATAAAAAGGTTGGTTTGTATGGATAATTATTTAATTTTATCTCCAAAAAGCAGAGCAAAAATTTTAGAATATTTGCCTTCAAGTGAAGACATAGAAAAAACAGCTTTATATTTTCAAAATTTTAGTGATGGCACAAGATTAAAAATTATGTCCTGTCTTGCTATGTGTGATATGTGTGTAAATGACCTTTCGCTTATATTAGGAATAAATCAAACAACAATATCTCATCAGTTAAAACTACTTAAAAGTCAAAATATAGTAAGTTATAAACGAGATGGAAAAATTTTGGTTTATTCGTTAAACGAAAAAAAAGTAAATGACTTAATGTATTTAGCAGTTTCTAATTCATAAAATTGACGTGATACAAAAAAAATGATAATATTTTTTTGTAGGTAAATATGAAAGGTAAACTTATTGTTATTGAAGGAACTGATTGTTCGGGAAAAGAAACTCAAAGCAATATACTAGTAAAAAGACTAAATGAAATTGGAATAAAAACAGAAAAATTTTGCTTTCCAAATTATGATAGTCCAACGGGTAAAATTATTGCAGGACCATATCTTGGAAAAAAAGATTATTGTGAAGGGTATTTTAGTGAAGGTGCATCAAATGTTGACCCTGTTGTTGCAAGTTTATACTTTGCCGCCGACAGAGTTTATAATTTTAAGCATATACAAGAAAAACTTGATAAAGGAATAAATGTTATTGTTGATAGATATGTTGATTCAAATTTAGCACATCAAGGTGCAAAACTAAAAAAGGACAAAGATAAAATAAAAATGTTTAGCTTTTTAGAAAACTTGGAGTATAAATTGTTAAAATTGAAAAAACCGGACTTAACAATATTTTTATATATGCCACAAAAATGTGCAAAAATTTTAAAAGAAACTAGGCAAGAAAAACCCGACCAGCATGAGCAAGACGAAAACTACTTATTAAATGCAGAAAAAACATATTTAATGTTATATAAAAAACATAAATATATAAAAATAGATTGTACAAAAAATAACAAACCAAAAACAATTGATGAAATATCAAACGAAATATTTGACAAAATTATAAAAAAAATAAATAAAAAACATCAAAATAATTAAATTTTGATGGTTTTTTTAGACTGTCGAAAAACTTCAAAATAGAATTTTGAATTTTATTTACTTTTTTTCTTTCGTCCTTTTATGCCAAATATAATAGAAATAATAATAACGCACGTTATTAAAGTTGATATTGCAACAATAACAGAGTAATTTATTCCATTTATTTTAAGATTTTCTGTTTTAATGTAATATGATAAAATTTCGCCACTTTCATTTTGATATGAAATATAGGTGTATTCTTTATTTTTATCATAGCCGTCAAGAATTCTAACTTTTGTATCTTTTTTTAAAGATATGTTTGTTTTTGTGTAAGTTTTTGTGTTTGTGTCATAAGTATATAAAAAAGAATCATCGTTTTTAATAGTTGCATTATAGTCTAAACTTTTTTCAGGTGAGTTGATTTGGTTGTCAAGTGTGTGAGCTTTTAAAACATAAGCGAAATCAGTTTCGCTTGCACCTTCAATTATTTGATATGAAGAAACTTTATAAAACATATCATCTAAAAATTCTGTGTCAACTGTTAAAACAATTCCGACATCAAGTTTTTGTACTATTGTGCTTTTTAAACTTGGCTGGGCGTATAAATTTGTTTCAATGGTTGTTTTAACCAAATTTGGTTCTTTACTTGCAAAAGCAAAAGAAGAAGCACTATTAAATTCAAATACTGCAAAAATAGACAACATTAAACATAAAAATAAAATAAATTTTTTCATGTAATTATTATTGCAGTTTCTTTAAATAAAGTCAACATTTAACTTTGTTAAAGTAAAGTAAGCATATATTTGATTTTAAAAATATGTAGTGATATAATTTATCGAGGTTTAATATGATTATAATTGAAAATATAAAAGAACAGCTTAAAAACCATAAAAATACACTTCAAATGATAAAGGAGTGTCTTTGACTTAAATAAATTAGAAAATGAGTTAAAAGACTTAAAAAAACAGCAAGAAGACCCAAATTTTTATAATAATGTTGCAAAGAGTAAAAGTGTTGGACAACAAATAAAAGCAAGGGAACATAAATTAGAGCGAGTAAAAAAGTGTGAAGACGAAATAAATGATTGCGATGCAATTGTTGAACTTCTTGAAATAGAAAGTGATGAAGAACTAGAAAATCAAATTGTTGAAAAAATAAAATTTTTAGAAAAAGAACTTGAAGATTTTAAAATTGAAACACTCTTAAAAGGAAAATATGATTCAAACAATGCTATAATAACGTTGCATGCAGGTGCAGGTGGAACCGAAGCACAAGATTGGACAGAAATGCTTTTTAGAATGTATCAAATGTACAGTGAAAAAAAAGGCTATGGCATAAAAGTTTTAGATGAACTTGCAGGAGATGAAGCAGGAATAAAAAGCATTACATTTATGGTTATTGGCGACAACGCATACGGTTATTTAAAATGTGAAAAAGGTGTTCATAGGCTTGTAAGAATTTCTCCTTTTGATGCAAACGCAAGGCGTCACACAAGTTTTGCCAGCGTTGAAGTTATGCCAGAAATTGAAGAAATGCCAGAGATAGAAATTCGTCCCGAAGATTTAAAAATAGACACATATAGAAGTAGTGGGGCAGGTGGACAACATGTTAATAAAACAGAAAGTGCAATAAGAATAACGCACATTCCAACAGGATTTGTTGTTAGTTGTCAAACTGAAAGAAGTCAAATTCAAAATCGTGAAACAGCCATGAAAATGCTTTATAGCAAACTAGCAGAAAAGCAAGAAGAAGAAGAGTTAAAAAAATTAAAAGATATAAAAGGCGAAATAAAAAAGATAGAGTGGGGAAGTCAAATACGAAGTTATGTTTTTTGTCCTTATACGCTTGTTAAAGACCATAGAACTGGTTATGAAACTTCCAACATTGATGCAGTTATGAATGGAGATATTCAACCATTTATAAACGATTATTTAGTTAAAAGTAATTAGGGTAAATTTATGGAAATAGACGAAAAATTATATAACGAATTAAAAAATAAAAAATCAGTAAAAATATTAGCGATAGAATCGAGTTGTGATGAAACAAGTGTTGCAATAATTGAAAATGGCAGAAAAATTCTTTCAAATATAATTGCAACACAAATAGAAATACACACTCGCTTTGGCGGAGTTGTTCCAGAAGTTGCTTCAAGAAATCACATAACAGCAATATCAAATGTCTGCAATGAAGCATTAAGTCAAGCAAATTTAAAAATTGAAGATATAGACATAATTGCAGTAACATACGGTGCAGGACTTTTGGGAGCACTCTTAGTTGGTGTAAGTTTTGCCAAAGGTCTTGCGTACATGAGCAACAAGCCACTCTTGGCAGTAAGTCATATAAGGGGGCATATTGCAGCAAACTATTTAACACATCAAGATTTAGAGCCACCTTTTATTTGCTTGCTTGTAAGCGGTGGACACACGGCAATTGTCAATGTTAAATCGTATACCGAACTTGAACTTATTGGTTCCACGGTTGATGATGCAGTTGGCGAAGCATTTGACAAAGTTGCAAGAGTTGTTGGACTTGGTTATCCGGGTGGGCCCAAAATAGATAAAATGGCAAAAGAAGGAAAAGAAAATATCACGTTTGCACATAAAAATATTTTGGCAAACACATATAATTTTAGTTTTAGTGGAATAAAAACTGCTGTAATTAACTATGTTCACAATATGGAACAAAAAAATGAAAAAATAAATGTGTGTGATGTTTGTGCAAGTTTTCAAAAAGAAGTTGTTGACGAACTTGTAAACAAATCAATAAGTGCCGTAAAAAAATACAATCAAACAAAACTTGTCGTTGCTGGAGGTGTTGGTGCAAATAGTAAATTAAAAGAAGTATTAAAAATTGAATGTGAAAAAAATGGAATAAAACTTTATACTCCAAGTTTAAATTTATGTACTGATAATGCAGCAATGATTGGCTCGCAAGCATATTATCAACTTCTAGATAAAAATGATTTTGAAGATTTAAATTTAACTGCAAAAGCAACAGTTGGAATAAAGTAGACAATTTTATTATTCATATTTTTTTTCCTTTGTATAAAATCTTAAATTTTTAAAAACATAATTTGTAACACTTTTTACTAGGCATAACTGTTACATAAAGTTATTGTAACAAAAATTCCTATAAAATGTTAAACGAAAATAAGAAAAAAATTTGTTTTATAAACAAAGGTGTTTAAATGGAAGTTTTTGTAGAAAATTTAAAAGATTTAATTTGTGAAAGTGGAAAATCTTTGAGAAAATTGGCACAAGAAAGTGGAGTTTCTGCAATGCAATATAGTAGATATTTAAAAGGTTCAATTCCTACTATTGAAATAACAATGAAAATTGCTTCATATTTTGATTGTTCGTTAGATTATTTGTTTGGACTAAGTGAAGATAGAAAAAATATAAAATATGATACATTTCAATATGAAACACCAAAATTTCTTGAAAAATATCGTAAATTATTAAAAGATAACAACACAACACATTATAAATTTATAAAAAATAGTGGATTTGATGAAAGTATTATTAGGCATTGGGGAAATGGGTCAATTCCGAGACTTGACATAATTTATTACATAGCAAAAAATTTGAATGGTTCTATTGACGATTTAGTTGGTAGAATTTGATAATTTAAAACAATTATAGGTTACATATGTTAGATTTTATAAGTATTGTAAAAAACAATTTAAATGAACAAAATAAAACAATAGATAATTTATTTAAAGACAATGTAATTTCTAAAAATACTTTTTATAAATACAAGCAAAGATTTCCAAATTTAAAAACTTTGATAAAAATTGCCAATTATTTAAAAGTTTCAATAGATTATTTATTGGAATTAAAAGATGAAAATTGTTTTAAAAATTTTTATGTTTATAACAAAGATGTTTTTTATAAAAACTTAATTTTTTTTATACAAAACAAAAAGATATCATGTAGAAAATTATGCAAAGATTTAAATTACTCAAAGGATAATATTTATCGTTGGAAGAAAGGTGTTATTCCAAGTATCAGGAATTTGATAGAACTTGCAAAATATTTTGATTGTTATATAGATGATTTGTTGTTATAATATAAAACATTATAGAATTGTATAATAATTTATCAAAAGAAAATAAACAATTTGCAATAGATTTTATTAGAAAATTAAAGTAAAAAAATGCGTAAAAAATAATTAAAAACAAAAAAATTGTTGACAATGTAAAATAATAATGGTATTATAGTGAAGCATTATGGGGGTTTAGCTCAGCTGGCTAGAGCGCCTGCCTTGCAAGCAGGAGGTCATCGGTTCGATTCCGATAATCTCCACCATTATAAAAGAATCTCAGCAAATCGCTGAGATTTTTTAATTTATTAAAAAAAATCACAGCGAGAGGCTGAGTTTTTGAAATCACACAGGGATTTCAAAAGAGAATTCGCTTGCGAATTATTCTTTTATAATCTCCAAGTTTAACGAGTAGGAAAGTGAGATGTGAAATGCAAGCGGGATTTTTTTAATTTATTAAAAAAAATCACAGCGAGAGGGAGAGTTTTTGAAATAGTACAGGGATTTTAAAAGACCGGCAAATAAAAAACGTCGCAATACTTCGTTTACTGCATAATTTACCACACAGTCATTTAGAAAACTAAACTCCTGCGTGGATAAATTATGCGAGTCTTGTCTTGCTTGTTTTTAATTTGTCGGATATGGAAGCGAGAGCAAGAAGTAAGCGAATTATTCTTTTATAATCTCCAAGTTTAACGAGTAGGAAAGTGAGATGTGAAATGCAAGCGAGATTTTTTAATTTATTAAAAAAAATCACAGCGAGAGGGAGAGTTTTTGAAATAGTTGTATTTGTTAGGTCGTTTTAATTTAGTGTGATAAACTTGTTTTAAAGGTGATTATGCAAAGATTAGATTTATATTTATTTACAAATAATTTTGTAAAGTCCAGAAAACAAGCACAGGACATTATTAAAGATAATGGTGTTATGGTTGATGGTAAAATTGTGAACAAACCAAGTTTTTTAGTCGATAATAATTATAGTATTGAAATTACAAAAAAGTTATGTCCATATGTATCAAGAGCAGGTTATAAACTTGAAGGAGCAAAAGAAGAATTTAATTTAGATTTTTTTGACAAAGTTGTTTTAGATATTGGAACTTCAACAGGTGGGTTTACAGATTTTTGTTTACAAAATGGTGCAAAAAAAGTTTATAGTGTTGATGTGGGAACAAATCAACTAGATATAAGTTTAAAAAACAATAAAAAAGTTGTAAGCATAGAAAACACGGACATAAGAAATATTGATGAAAAAAATTTTAAAGATGTTGATGTTATTGTTTGTGATGTTTCTTTTATTTCACTAACATTAATATCACAAAAAATTGCTTCACTACTAAAACCAGATTGTTATTGCATAGTTTTAATAAAACCACAATTTGAATGTGGCAAAGAGATTGCTAAAAAATTTAAAGGAATAATAAAAGACGAAAAAATTCATAAACTTGTGATAGATAAAGTTGTTAAAAACTTTAACGAAAACGGTTTAATTTTAAAAAATATAGCAAAATCAAAAATTTTGGGTGGAGATGGCAACACCGAGTTTGTTGCACAATTTATAAAAAGAATTTAACAATTTTTAAATTATACTAAAAATTAAAGCATTGGGCTTTAATTTTTTTATGTTCAATACACTTAAATAAAATACTTTAAGGTTGCATAAAATAGTTTAGGAGATTTTTTGAAAAAACTAAAAACAGGCACAAAACTATGTTATGCAATGGGAAATTTAGGTTATGGAACAATAGCACAAACCATGACAACTTTTATTATGTTTTTTGGCACAAGTGTACTAGGCATAAAAGGTTCGCTTGTTGGACTTTGTGTTGCCCTCTCTGCGTTTTGGGACGGGCTTAGCGACCCCATTGTTGGATATTTAAGCGATTTAACTCAATCAAAATTTTGGGGAAGACGACTTGGTTATTTGTTTTTTGGCACGCTTGGAATGGTTGTTTTTAATGTGCTACTTTGGAGTGTTCCAAATTCTATGAGTGAAATTGGTAAGTTTTTTTGGCTACTTGTTGTTCTACTCAGCTTAGAGACAGCAAACACTTGTTTTGCAACTCCATATGTTGCACTTGGTATTGACATTGCTCCGGGCTACAACGAACAAAGCACACTTCAAGGTTATAAAACTGTTTTCTTTATATTAGGTATGGTTCTTCCAAGTGCTCTTATGATGATTTTTATGCCAAGTGATAACCAAGGGCAACTTGTTCAATCAGGCTATATATACATTGCATATGTTACAAGTGCACTAAGTTTAATAAGTGGGCTTGTTTGTATACTTGGGACATACAAAAAAGTAAAAAGTATGCCTTCATATAAAGTAAAGTCAAAAGAAAAAAATGCCTTTTTTAAAATCTTTTATAATTTCTTTTTAACACTTAAACGAAAAAATTATGGTTCTATAATAATATCATATTCAGTAGCATTAATTGCTGCCGCATTTTTAACATCGGTGGGTATGCATCTTTTTACATATTGTTTTCATTTTAACACAACACAAATTCCAATTCTTATGACTTGTATTTTTGTTGGTGCAATAGTAAGTCAGCCGTTTTGGATTTATTTAAGCAAAAGAATAGACAAAAAACCAGCACTCAAATGGTCATATTTTACAATATTAATTGGAATATTTTTCACTTTTTGGGTTTTTGTTTTCAGAGAACAAATAGGCGTTACTATTTCTTTTTGGGTGGTTATGCCATGCATGATTTTTTGCGGATTTGGAACAGGAGCATTATACTCACTTCCAATGTCTATGTTTGCCGACAATGTAACAATGGACAAAATAACAACAGGAGAAAACAGCAGTGCAACATACAGTGGATATATGACTTTTGCATATAATATTGCAAACTCGCTTGCACTACTTGTTATTGGTGTGCTTTTAGATTTAATAAAGTTTGATGCATCGGCGCCTGTGCAAGCGCTTAAAGTTCAAAATTATTTGGGTGCAATTGTTTTTGGTGGTTGTGCAATAAGCATTGCTGTTGCAATGATGATACTTTCAAAATATAACTTAAAAAGAAGTGATATATTAAAACAACAACTTTTGTCTAAGCAAAAACGCAAAAAATAAGTGTATAATTTTTTAATAATAAAAAAATTGTGTTATAATATGCGTATGAAAACAAATATAAAAATTGAAGTTTCGCCAAATTTAGAGAAATTGGCAAAATTGTTAAAAAATAAAGCAGAACTATTTATTGTTGGTGGATATGTAAGAAATCAAATTCTTGGCATTGGAGGAACAGATGTTGACCTTTGCAGTAAACTGACTCCTGAAAAAATTAAAGAGTTTTTAAAAGATACAAATTTTGTTGTTAAAGACAAAAACAAAAAACTTGGCACAGTAACAATTTCTATTGGCAAAGAAGTTTATGAACACACAACATTTAGAACAGAAGTTTATGACGACACAGGCAGACATTGTCCAATTGCTGTAAATTTTGTTGATGATATAAGGCAAGACGCAAAGCGCCGTGATTTTACAGTAAATTGTATTTATTATAGCATAACAAAACAAAGAATAATTGATATATATTCTGGACTATACGACCTTGAAAAAAGAACAATAAAAACAATTGAAACACCACAGTTTGTATTTAATAATGATGGACTAAGAATACTTCGCATGATTAGAATTGCTTGCGAATTAAATTTTAAGATTGACAAACAAACATATAAAACTGCAACGCTTATGTCTTATAGGCTTAAAGATATAACAGGAATAAGAAAGCAAAGAGAATTATTGCTTATTTTAAATGCAAAAAATAAATATAGTGTTTCAAAGAAAAATGCACATATAAGAGCGCTTGAATATTTTAATCAAATGCAACTTTTTTCAGCATTTTATAGCAGTGTTTCAAAAATAAAACTTAAAATGGTGAAAAAGAATGATGTAGATCTTCTTTGTGCACTGTTAATTGATATGATAAACGCAATAAATCCCGACTGTGTTGAGTATTATTTAAAATATATGCTCGGCTCAAAAGGTCTTGATTTTACAACAAAACAACAAGAATATTTAATAAATGTTGTTTGTGGATATTTTGATGCATTAAATAAACTAAATAACAAAAATTACTTTTTTAAATATTTTGACAATTTTAAAACAATTGGAAGGTTTATTACAATAAAAAATAGATTTTTGTTTAATAGATACAATTTTTTTTATAAGTATATAGTAAACTACAATGTTCCAATAACAATAAAAGATTTAAAAGTAAGTGGCGAAGATATTAAAAAATATAAACCCAAAATGCCAGAAAAATATTATGGACAACTTTTAAAAGAACTTTTAAACAAAGTTTTTGACGGCGAAATAGAAAACACAAAAGAACAATTAATATCGGAGATAAAAGCATATGATTATAGAAATAATTAGTTTAATATTAAGTTTTTTAGTTTTAATAATTTGCACAAGTCTAATATATGTTGTGGTAAAAAATAACAAAAAACAAAGTCCAACTTTTCAACTTGACCAAGTTTTAGAGCAAATAAAACAAAACACACTAAATCAAAACGAACTAAATTCGCAACTAAACAACATACTTTTGCAAAACATAAAAAACTCAAACGATATGGTTTTAAGCACTATGTCAAATAATAACGGACTCCAACTCCAACAGTTAAGCG
The DNA here is from genome assembly GCA_944384395.1 of uncultured Clostridia bacterium. Taxonomy (GTDB): domain Bacteria; phylum Bacillota; class Clostridia; order Christensenellales; family UBA1242; genus UBA5893. The sequence continues at coordinate 94,077 of CALWTD010000012.1, read as the reverse complement.
ATATATTAAACAGACTTAATGTTGTGTTGCAAACAAACGAACAATCAATGAAAAATGCAATAAATGTTATAGAAAACGGACTTATTAGACTTCAACAAGACAACGAGAAAAAACTTGAACAAATGCGACAAACGGTAGACGAAAAACTTAATGTAAGTTTGGAAAATAGACTAACTCAATCGTTTAATATCATAAACGAAAGACTTCAATCTGTTTACGAAGGAATTGGAGTTATGAAGCAACTTGCAACAGGTGTTGGCGACCTTAAAAAAGTTTTAAACAATGTTAAAACTCGTGGCGTGTGGGGAGAAATTCAACTTGAAAATTTACTTGAACAAATTTTAACAAAAGACCAATATTTGTGCCAAGTAAACATAAATCCAAGCAATCAAGATAGAGTTGACTTTGTAATAAAGATGCCGGGCAAAGACGATAGTGGCGAAGTATATTTGCCAATTGATGCAAAATTCCCAATAGAAGATTATCAGCGTTTAATTGACGCAAGCGAGCAAGGAAACAAAGAAGAAGTTGACTTGGCTGTTAAGGGAATAGAAAGACGAGTAAAAGAAGAAGCAAAAAAGATTAAAGAGAAATATATTTTAATTCCAAAAACAACAGATTTTGCAGTTATGTATTTGCCAATAGAAGGAATGTATGCCGAAGTTTTAAGAATTCCAGGACTTTGCGAACACTTGCAACAAGAATATAAAGTTGTTGTTTGTGGACCAACAACACTTTCGGCACTACTCAATAGTTTGCAACTTGGTTTTAAGAGTTTAACAATAGAAAAGCGTTCAAGTGAAGTTTGGAATTTACTCAGTGTGTTTAAGCGTGAGTTTACAAAATTTGTTGAACTTCTTGCAAAAACACAAAAGAAATTAACAGAAGCATCAAACACAATAGAATTTGCAACCAAAAAATCAAGAACAATAGAGCGAAAATTAAAAGATGTTGCATCGGTAACTGATACAACCATTGATGTCTTAGATTTTGAAAGCATAGGAGAAGAACAAGATAGTGAAGAAAATGAGTAATGAAGTTTATTTATATTGGTTAAACAATATATTGGACAAAAAAATTAAAAAACAATTACAAAGACTAACAAAAAAACAAATAGAAACAAATTTTTCTTGTAGTTTAAGTTTTGGTACGGCGGGAATGCGTGGAACAATGGAACAAGGCACAAACAACATAAACGAACTTACAGTAACAAAACTAGCACAAAGTTTATCTTTGTATATGCAACAAAACAGTCAAAAAAGTGTTGTTATATGTTTTGATACAAGAAAAAACAGCAAAAAATTTGCACAGTTATTTGCAAAAGTATTAGATAAAAACAAGATTAAAGTTTATATTTTTAAAAATTTTGCACCAACTCCACTGTGCGTTTTTGCAACAACAAAATATAAGGCAGATTACGGAGTTATGATAACTGCAAGCCATAACAATAAAATTTATAACGGGATAAAAATTTATGGCGACTTAGGGATTCAAATAAACAAAGAAATTCAAGAAGAAATTTCAAAAATATTTGATGAAACAAAGGAAATAGATGTTTATAACAACGTTTATAAATATAAACTTTCAAAAAATGTATGTTTTTTAACAAATAAAGTTATTGATGAGTTTACAAAAAATCCAAAAGACAAAATTAAGAAAAATCTAAAAATTGTATACACTCCACTAAACGGAACAGGAAAAAGAGCAGTAACAAAACTTTTAAAGCAAAACGGCTTTATGTTTAAAATTCCAACAAAACAAAAAAATGCAAGTGGAGAATTTAAAACTTGTCCATATCCAAACCCAGAATTTGTTGAAGCGTTTAAAGAGAGTTTAATTCTTGCAAAAAAGAATGATGCAGACATAATTGTTGCAACCGACCCTGACGCAGATAGAATTGGTGTTATGGTAAAGCATAACGGCGAATATATTAAACTTACAGGGAACGAAGTTGGCTATATTTTTGCTGAATATATGTTAACTAAAAATACAAATGAAAATAAATTTGTTGTAACAAGTGTTGTTTCAAGTCCGTTAATTGAAGACATTTGCAAAAATCACGGTGCAAAACTTTATAAGACACTAACAGGCTTTATGAGTTTGGGAACAAAAGACTATGAACTTCAAAAAAAATACGGCAAAGATGCATTTTGTTTGTGTTATGAAGAGAGTTGTGGTTATGTTGTAAAGAATAGTTACTATGATAAAGATGGAATTTTTGCTTCACTTGAAATTTGTAACATTGCAAATACATTAAAAAAGGAAAGCAAAACTTTAATAGATTATCTAAACGAAATATATGCAAAATATGGTTATATGACAACCATTGGCGACAGTGTAAAATTTGACGGTGCAAACAGTTTACAAAAAATGAATGCTGTGGTAAATAATCTAAGACAAAATAAACCTCAAAGTATACAGAATAGAAAAATAACAAAAATTATAGATTATAATGTTGACGACACAGGATTAGACAAACAAAACTTTATAGAATATCACGCAAAGGACATAATATTTATAATAAGGCCAAGTGGTACAGAGCCAAAATTAAAAATATATCTTTTTGTTAAAGGCGAAGAAAACATAAACGAAACAGCACAAAAAGTGTTAAGTGAAATAAAAACAAAATTATTAAAATGAACAACAAAATAAAACAAAAATTAAAGGACCTAACCACAAAAAGTGGAGTGTATGTTATGCACTCAGCAAGTGGGGCAGTTATATATGTTGGAAAGGCTAAAAATCTTAAAAACAGAGTTAGCCAATATTTTAACAACTCCATTAAGCCAACAAAAGTTATGGCAATGGTGGAGCATGTTGATTATTTTGAATATTTTATAACACTAAGCGAACGTGATGCTTTTGCGCTTGAAAACAATTTAATAAAAAAATACAAGCCGTTTTATAACATTCTTTTAAAAGACGATAAGGCATATCCATATATAAAAGTTACAATAAAAGATGATTATCCACGAATGGAAGTTGTAAGAAGAATAAAAAATGACGGTGCAAAATATTTTGGACCATACATTTCGTCAATAAGTCCATATGCACTAATTAAAATAGTAAACATGGCGTTTCCACTTAGAACTTGTAAGGGTGCACTTCCAAAAAAACCAAAAAGACCATGCTTAAACTATTCACTTGGTCTTTGCAGTGCGCCTTGTAGCAAACTTGTTTCAAAAGAAGACTATAAAAAAATAGTGTACAAAGCAATGGACTTTTTAAGGGGCAACGACAACGAAATAGAAAAAATTTTAACAGACAAAATGCAACTTGCAAGCAGTATACAAAATTTTGAACGTGCACTTGAAATTAGAGATATGATAAAAATGGTTAATAATTTAAAACAAAAAGTTGTTGCCGACCTTCCAACAGATAAATCTATTGATGTAATTAGTTATGTAAACAACGGAATAGTGGGGGCGATATGCGTTCTTACAATAAGGCACGGAAAAGTGCTTGGTGTAAAAACGCAAAGTGTTATAGATGCAAGCATAGACGAAAAAGACACAATGAGTCAGTTTATGGTTCAGTATTATTCAAAACATGAGTGTCCAAAAGAAATTTTAACAAATATAGAGGTTGAAGATTTAACGGAAGAAATAATAAAGGCAAAAATAACTTGTCCACAAAAAGGCACAAAAAATCATTTAATAAAAATGGCAACACTAAACGCACAGGAATATTTAAACAAAGTAGAGTACAAAGAAAATTTAGAGTATGATAAAACTGTAGGTGCACTAGAAAAATTAAAAGACAAATTAAATTTAACAAAAGTGCCAAACAGAATAGAGTGCTATGATATATCTCACATAAGTGGAACAAATCAAGTTGCATCAATGGTTGTTTTCATTGCTGGAAAAGTTGCAAAAAACATGTATAGAAAATTTAAAATAACAAACTACGAAAAAGGCTCCAACGACTTTGAAAGTTTAAAACAAACCTTAAAAAGAAGATTGACAGAACTAAGTGGCGAAGATGTAAGTTTTAGTCAAAAACCGGACTTAATTGTTATTGACGGGGGAAAAGGACAACTAAGTTCAACCTACGAAGTTTTAAAAAGTTTCAATGTGCAAATAGACATGATATCGCTTGCAAAAAGTTTTGAAGAAGTTTTTGTTCCCAATAAGAGCGAACCGATAATGTTAAAAAGGGGTTCAAGCGAACTTAGAATACTTCAAAATATTCGTGATGAAGCACACCGTTTTGCAATAACTTTTCATAGAAAACTAAGAACAAAAAATGAAATAAAATCACCATTAGACGACATTAAAGGTCTTGGAAAAGTAAAAAAACAAGCACTTTTAAATCAGTTTAAAACAATTGATGAAATTTCTAAGGCAAGTGTTGAAGAACTTAATCTAGTTAAGGGAATAGACTTAAATTTGGCAATAAAGATTAAAAAATTTGTTGAAAAATTAAAAAACGAACAAAAATAACGTAAAAAAACATTATTTTATTGGTATAATAATAATATGAAAAAAACGAAATTATTTTTTATAATTGTGTTGGCAATATTAAATTTATATATATTGCCAAATTTTATTTGTGTAAATAATATAACTGCTTTGGCTCAAACATATATTAGCAATGACAATTTTATTGTTAGGGCATATGGCGATTCTATTTCGGCAGGTTATGGACTTGATGGTTATAATGATTATATTAACAAAACAACTTTAATTACAAAAGAAAGTTATCCAAATGTTTTTATGCAAGACTACATTCAAACTTTTGGTGGAGAAATTAAAAGTTTTGCAGTAACAGGGCATCAGTCAAACAAACTCGCCAGCAAGTTATCTCAGTATATAAATAAAACAGCACAAGATTATGAAGATTTTTGTAAAACTAATATTTTTACATTGTGCATTGGAGCAAATAACATTCTTTCTGTTGCATCGGCAAATTTTGAAAAACTTTTAAAAGGCGAAATGAAAATAGAAGAGTATAAACTTTTGCTTGAACAAAAAGTAGATTTGTTTGAAAGCGATTATGTAAACACAATTTTGCCTGCACTAACACAAAACATCGATGCAAAAGTTTTTGTAATGACAATTTATAATCCTTATAAATATATAACGTTTAACGATATAAAAGTGGACACTCAAAACGCACAAAACAATTTTTTAGTAAAATCAGTTTTGTCGGCACTAGACCAAACCTTTCAAGAAGTGCTTTCAACAACAATAACTTATCTCGAACAAATAAATGACATAATAAGACAAAATGCAAATAATAGTGTAATTGTGGTAGATATTTATAAACTATTTGAAACATTCACAAAAGAGCAGTTTAAAACCTATATAAATGCAGATTTATCAAAAATGACTATAACAAAAGAACTATACGAGAGTATAGATTGGCAAAATATGGATTTTTCAAATTTATTTTCAACTCTTACTGTATGTTCTGACCCACACCCAACGAAATTGGGGCAACAAGTAATTGCGAATTGTCATAAAGAAAATTTTGCTGTTTTTAAATTCAACATGGAAACAGATTTATCAAAAATTGAAAACGATGAACAAGAAGTATTTTTTTTGATTAAAAAAGTAGGTGGACAAACAAATTATAATTTTAAATTATATAAAAATATAAACAACAATGTTACACTTTTAAAAGAAACAAATGACTATAGTTTTAGTGTTAAAGCAAAAGATATTGATGGAGACGGATATTTTTATCTTGAAATATACGAAAACAATAAAAAAGTTGGGCAAAGCAACATAATTGAATATAGTTATAAATTGCAAAATGAAAAAGAGATAGACCAAAATCAAACACCAAAACAACCTTTGCCACAAAACAACAATATAAATAGTATAGTAATTGGAAGTATTATTTTTGTTGGAATAGTTGCTTTTTGCATAGTTGGGTATATAATATTTAAAAGTTATAAAAAAAATAATATAAAATAGTTTAAAGGTTAAAATATAATTATGGAAGTAGCAGTTTCGGTTTTAGTTCTTGCGATTGCAATTTTTCTTGTAGTTAAGGGTGGCGATATATTTGTATCGTCATCATCTTCGCTTGCAAAAAAGATGCATATTCCTCAAATTGTATTTGGTGCAACATTTGTAAGTTTGGCAACAACTCTGGGTGAACTTCTAATCTCAATTTTTTCAAGTGTAGACGGAACAACAGATTTGGCAGTTGGAAATGCTGTTGGCTCTGCAATTTGTAATATTGCACTAATTTGCGGAATTGGTTTTTTGTTTATGCAATCAACTTTAAATAAAGGTGGAACTTTAAAGTACTATCTATTATTATTAGTTACAATTTTTATAACAGTAGTTGGTTTTTTCTATGAGGTTTTTGTTTGGCAAGCAATAGTTTTAATTGTTTTGACAGTTTTGTTTTTTGTGTTTAATTATGTTGATGCAAAATCATATTATAAAACATCAAACAAAGAAGAATACGATGAAGAAAATCATAAACCGCTTTGGCTTTTAATTATTTTGTTTTTGCTTGGTGCGTGTGCACTTGGTGGTGGAGCATATCTTCTTGTTGACAAGGTTGAGTTTTTGGCAAAAGCACTTGGAGTTAGCGAACAATTTATTGGACTTACAGTTGTTGCCATTGGAACAAGTTTGCCCGAACTTACAACAATGCTTACATCAATAAAAAAGAAATCGCCTAATCTTGCAATTGGAAATATTATTGGTGCAAATATACTAAATTTAACGCTAATTTTAGCAGTCCCAAGACTTATAGCATTTAATCAGGGAATGCAAATATCAAAAGAAACAGCATATATAAGTTTGCCATTTTGTTTGGTTTTAACTTTAATTTTAGTTGTTCCAATACTTTTAAAAAGAAAAACTTATAAATGGCAGGGTATTATCTTTTTAATAATGTATGTACTATATGTTGTGTATTTAATCTTAAATGCAGTTTTTAAATTTGTATAAAAAAACATAATTCAACAAATATCTATGCATAGATTATACATTTTAAAAATACTAAATATAACATAACAACAAAAAAGAACATATAAAACATGTCCAACAAAAAAGTCGTTGTTAATGTATCAACAAAGTTATGCACAATAACCTTAAAAATCAATATACTAAAACATATCAAAAATAGTTATAAACACATAACAATATGTGGAAATGTGGATAACTTGTTAAATTTTATCCACTTTTAACCAAAATACGATAAAAATTTATAAATAAAGACCAAAATGAATAAATATACAAATGTGGAAATGTGGATAACTTTTTCACATTTTTGTTTATAACTTATTTACACCTTATTTAGATATTTGACAACACAACACATACAATATATACTCTTATGTAAAGTTATAAGTTATGGAGAGTATGGAAACACAAAAAAACAGTATACAAAACAAATTAGATCAAACAAGTCCACTTGTGTTAGCGTTTATTGGAGATAGTGTTCACACTTTATTTGTTAGAGAAAATATTATAAAAGAAGGTATACACAAACTAAACGACTATAATAAATCGTGTAACTTTTTGTGTAGAGCAAAAACTCAAAGCAAGGTGCTAGACAAACTAGAACAATTGCTAACAATAAAAGAACAAGAACTTGTAAGGCGAACAAGAAATGCCAAAAATCATCACACGGCAAAAAATTCAAATTTAGTTGACTATAAAAAAGCAACTTGCTTTGAAGCACTTGTGGGATATTTGTATCTTAATGGCGAAACACAAAGACTTGAACAATTTTTAAAAATATCAATAGAAGAAAGGAAATAATAATGATAGTAGAAGGAAAAAATGCAGTAAGAGAACTAATAAATAGTGGAGCAACAATAAACAAACTTTATGTTGAAAACAATTTAAGAGATGGTGTAAGCAACCAAATAATTGCACTTGCAAAAAGCAAAAAAATTAGAATAGATTTTGTTCCCAAAAATGTGTTAGACAAAAAAAGTGAAACAAAAAGACATCAAGGTTTTTTGTGTGACACAGTAGATTTTGTTTATTGTGATGTTGATGACATTTTAAAAAAAGCAGAAAATAAAGGTGAAGCTCCTTTTATTGTTATATTAGATGGGATAGAAGACCCACACAATCTAGGTGCAATAATAAGAACATGTGAATGTGCAGGAGTTCATGGAATTATTATTCCAAAGCATAGGGCTTGCCAAATAAACGATACAGTTATAAAAACAAGTGCAGGTGCAACACTAAATATGCTTGTTGCTTCTGTAACAAATTTAAACAACACAATAGAATATTTAAAAAATAAAAATGTTTGGGTGTATGGTCTTGAACTTGGTGGAAAAGACATATATAAAACAAATTTAAGTGGAAGCATAGCACTTGTTGTTGGAAGTGAAGGGTTTGGAATAAGCCGACTTGTAAAAGAAAATTGTGATGAAATAATTACTCTTCCACAAAAGGGTAAAATAAACAGTTTAAATGCAAGTGTAGCTTGCTCTATTGCAGTTTATGAAATTTTAAAACAAAGGTAAAAATGAAAAATTTAACAGACGAAGAGTTAATTGATTTAGCAAAAAATGGCGACGAATTGGCATTGGATTTTTTGTTGGATAGATATAAATTACTAGCCAGTAAAATTGCCAGAAGTTATTTTTTAATTGGTGCAGAATATGAAGATTTGTTGCAAGAGGCGATGATTGGACTTTATAAAGCATATATGAGTTATGATAAAACCAATAAAGCAAGTTTTTCAACTTTTGCAACAACTTGCATAACAAGAAATGTGCAAACGGCAGTAAAAACGGCAAATAGGAAAAAAAATCAAATACTCAATAGTAGTATATCATTAACAAATCAAGGCGGACTACGAAAACAAGGCGATGAAGATGAAGATATAACTTTAATAATTCCATCAACAAGTTTAACACCCGATGAAAAACTTATAGAAAGTGAAACACTTAAAAGCATAAAAGAAAAAATAAAACAGTGTTTGTCAAAGTTTGAACTTGATGTTTTGGTTTTATATTTGCAAGGATATTCATACACGCAAATTGCACAAAAACTAAATTTAACAAACAAAAGCATAGACAACGCACTTTCAAGAATAAGACATAAATTAAGTTTTTTAAAAAAGTAAAGCGAACAGAGAACATTGTTCGTTTTTTTATTTATATATTATTAAAATTAAACCTAATTTTTCATGCAAAAAATGTATAAAAAAAAAGAATGGTAAATTAGTTTTATATTCCGACAAAAATGTAACATAAATTATAAATTATTTTTACCATTTTTTTATAATTCACCTTTATTATAAAGGCGAGGTGATTTATGGAAAAAGTTTATAGTCAAGAAAACAAATTATTTATATTTTGCAAATATGTTTTATTTTTTATAGTTTTTTATTTATTACAAAAAGCACAAATAAATGGAGTTATTAGTCCGTTTGGGTTTGGAATATATTTTGCTCTTATTTGGTGCAATCAAAACATTTTAATTTTGTCGCCACTCTACATAGCATCAAGTTATTTAAACAATTTAGTTTTATATGATTTATATTCGGCAATTGCCACTTGTTTTGTTATGATGCTTATTTATGGTGTGCACCTTAAACTTAAAAAACCAATAAAACCAATGCTTATGCTTTTGTATGCACTACTTAGTCAAGCAGTGAGCGTGTTTTTAAAAATATACAGTGGAACAGTTTGGTGGATAGTATGCGTTGAACTTGTGTTTGGACTTTTGTATATGTTTGCATGCATGAAAGTTTTTGAAAGTTTAATCGTTAGGGGAATAACACGAAAATTTACACTTATTCAAACAATATGTCTTGGTGCGTTTTTTGCAAGTTTAACTTGTGGACTTAGAGCAATAACACTATTTGATTTTGATTTTGCAAAATTGTTTTTAGCATTTGTTGTCATCTTTTCAACTCTTGTTTTGCCAATACTAGAAAGTGCCTTACTTACTATGGTGTTTTCGGCAGGAACACTTCTTTATGACAACAACGCATATTTAGTTGCACCAATAATTATATGGTGGCTTGTGTGTTCGTGTTTTAGGGGTAGGCACAGAATTTTTGCTATTTTAAGTTTAATAGTAACCGAACTTATGTGTGTATATTATTTTGATTTTTATTATACCACATCATTTATAACCTTTTTGCCATGTATAATTAGTGGACTGATTGCACTATGTATTCCACAATCATATTATCAGGCACTTACAGAAAACTATAATTCAAGTTTTGTTAATAGAAGTTTAGAAACAATAATAAACAGAAATCGAGATAACATACATAAACGACTGCTAAAATTGTCGCAAGTTTTTGGCGAAATGGACAAAGTTTTTAGAAGTATGATAAAAGGCAAAGAAAGTGAAAACGAGTTAAAATCGCTTTTGGTGACTGAAATTAAAAGCAAACTCTGTGCTTCGTGTCCAGAAAAAAATAGATGTCATAAAATTTATGCAGATGAAACAAATTCAATATTTTCAACACTTTCAAATGTTGCGTTTGAAAAGGGACGAATAACACTTTTAGACATTCCGAGTGTGCTTACGGGAAGGTGTTTTAAGGTTAATCAACTTGTTTACACAGTAAACGATTTAATAGAACAATACAAAAGTTATGCTTCACTACTTGGTAGCATAGATGCAAGTAAAGTTTTAATAAGTGAGCAGTTGTATGGAGTTAGCAATGTATTAAAAGACCTTGCAAAAGATGTTGGAAAAAATGTTGTGTTTGACAATGGACTAGAAAAAGAAATAATTGACGAACTTGTATACAACGATATAATATGCAGTGATGCTATCGTATATCACGACAACCAAAATGTTGTTTCGTGTGTTTTGGAAGTTAGAAAAGAAGACAGTTTAAAAAGCAAAATAAATAGTATAGTTTCAAAAGTATGCAAAACAAAAATGCTTGTTGAAACTGACGAATCAAGCACTCATGCAGGTTGGCAAATTTTAAATTTAAAAACTGCACCAAAATATGATATTATTTTTGGAACCAGTGCACATACAAAATCTTCGTCAACAAAAAGTGGAGACAGTTACTCTATAATAAGAATTGAAGACGGAAAAATATTAATGGCACTTTGTGACGGAATGGGCAGTGGAGAAAAGGCAGAACGAACAAGTCAAACTGCGATATCACTTGTTGAAAATTTCTATAAAGCAGGTTTTGAAAGCGACATAATCTTGTCAAGTGTAAACAAATTTTTGTCGCTTGGAAGCACAGATGTGTTTTCATGTTTAGATATGGCAATAATAGACTTAAAAAATGGCAGTGCCGATTTTGTTAAACTTGGCGCCACAAACGGATTTATAAAACACGGCGACACAATAAGTGTTGTTGAATGTAATGCACTGCCACTTGGAATAATATCAAATGCCACTCCAACAATAAAAACAACAATGCTTCACAGTGGCGATATGATTGTAATTTGTACTGATGGCGTAACAGATAGTTTTGCAAGCGATGATGAAATGACAGATTTTGTAAACAACATAAACTCATTAAATCCACAAGAAGTTGCAGATATTCTTATGGACAAAGCTCTTGAAAATAATCATCAAACGGCACTTGATGATATGACTATTGTTGTGGCAAAAATTTTTGCTAGATAATATTTGACAAAAGTATGTATATTTTATAATCTAATTGCATGAAAAAACTAATTTACACTTTAATAATAACTTTTATATGTTTTGCAATTATGCTAACAACATTTATTTTAATATGTTTAAATCCATAAAAAAACCAAGATATTATTTATCTTGGTTTTTAATATATAAAAATTATTAAACAATTATTTATTTTCTCTTGCAACTTGCATCATTATTGCACATTCAATTCTTTTCTTAAAAAGTTTGCAGCCATAGTCATAAACACCTGTAATGTCGCCTGTTGCATGATAGGCATTTGCTGCACAACCACCACTGCAATAAAGTTTTGCCCAACAAGATGAACAATCTTTTCTTGCATATGCGTTGCAATTTTTAAACTTGTTGACTAAATCTACATTTGTTATTCCGTCATAAATATTGCCTAAACTATATTTACTGTCGCCAACAAATTGATGACAAGGGAAAAGTTCTCCCCATGGTGTTACTGCCATATATTCTGTTCCACTTCCACAACCACTTATTCTTTTATATATGCATGGTCCATTTTTTAAATCGAGCATATAGTGGTAAAAGGTGAATGGTTTGCCTTCTTTTTCCCTTTTTAACATCTCTTTTGCAAGAATTTCATATTGTTCATATAAAATAGGCAAGTCTTCTTCTGTTAGGGCATATGGGTCTTTTGGACTGCACACAACAGGTTCCATACTAAGTTCGGTAAAGCCAAGGTCTGCCATGTGAAAAATATCTTTTGTAAAGTCGGTGTTGTTGTGGGTAAATGTTCCACGAACGTAATAGTTTTTGTTGCCACGCTTTTTAACAAAGTCTAAAAATTTTGGAACAATTATATCGTACGAACCCTGACCAGAAATTGTTTTTCTTAAACGGTCGTGTACTTCTTTTCGTCCGTCCAAACTTAAAACAACATTGTACATTTCTTTGTTTGCAAAATCTATTACATCATCGTTTAAACTCATTCCGTTTGTTGTTAGTGTAAATCTAAAATTTTTGCCTTTTTCTTTTTCAATGCTTCGTGCGTATTCAACAATCTTTTTTACAACATCAAAGTTTAATAGTGGTTCGCCACCAAAAAAGTCCACTTCCAAATTTCTTCTTGTTCCACTGTTTTCAATCAAAAAATCAATGGCACGCTTTCCAACTTCAAAACTCATAATTGCACGCTCGCCATGATATTTACCTTGACTTGCAAAGCAGTATTCACAGTTTAAATTGCAGGTGTGAGCAACATGCAAACAAAGTGCTTTTACAACTGTGTTTCTGTTTTTAAAATCAAAGGCTTTGCCTTCAAATGTGTCAGATGTGAAGAGTTGTTTGTTTGCTTTTAGTTCTTCTATATCACTAAAAACATCGTCAATTTCTTGACTTGTTACAGTTTTATCGTCTTTATACTTTTCTAGCATTTTTGCTTTTATTTCTTCTTTTGGTGTGTTTTCATAAAGTGTAATTATATCATATGCAAGGTCGTCAACCGAGTGCACACTTCCACTAAAAACATCTATAACAATATTGTATCCGTTTAATTTATATTGATGTATCATTTTTTTCTCCGTAGTAAAATAATAAAAATGCCGAAAAGAAAACTTAACGGCATTACATTAAAAATGCCGAAAAGATAAACTTTCGGCAAAATGTTTTGTGTGCCTTAAATTAGTCTGCACAATTTTCGCATTTTTGGTTTGCAACATCACATGATGCTTTGCATTCTGATTGGCAAGATGTTTGACATTCACCTCAACCATATGTTGAAAGGTCTTGGTCAACTAATTTTCTTGTGTTTAATGTTTGTATTCTTTTCATAATAATCTCCTTATGTATATTCATAGTGTATAAACTTTGTGTTTATTTGTCAAGGTTTTTTAAAACTTTAATCTCTTTTAAAAGTTTATTAAAATCACTTATAACATTGAGATTGTTTTTTTCTAATGATATAATATATTCATATATTTTTTTTGTAATAACTTGACCCGGAACCAAAATTGGAATACCCGGTGGATAAACATAAACAAATTCTTTGCAAACTTTGTTTATGCTGTCTTTAAACTTAACAAATACTCCCTCTTGTGTTAAAGCATTGTGTATTGTTGTTACACTTAAACTGTCAATATTTTTAATATAGACTTCATTTTTTGAATGTTCTAAACTATTGTCTATTTTTAAAAGCACATTGCATAAATGCATTAAATCTTTTTTTGTGTCAAAGATTGTGCTCATTGCAAGTGCATAATTTGTGTAACACATTTCAAGTTCAATTTTGTTTTCTCTTAGTTTTTGCATAAGAGTTTCGCCACTTATATTTGTGTTGTTTGTAAAAATAACAATTTTTGTTTTGTCAAAATCAAAAAAAGGAATACTTGAATTGTATCCAAGAATGTATAGGTGTTTTAGTTTAGATATTTTGTTTTTAAACAAGTCTAAATTTTTTTGTAATCTGTCATAATATTTTTTGCCATACTTTTGCATAAAAGTTATACATTCGTCAATTGACGCCATAAGTATATACGACGGACTAGAACTTTCAAAAGTTGCCAAATTTTTTTGAATTTTATATAAATCAACTCGTTTAGAACAAACATGAAGTAGTGCAGTTTGAGTTAGTGAAGGAAGAGTTTTATGCAAACTGTTTATAACAATATCTGCACCAAAGTTTATTGCCGATTTATTTTCAAGAAATAGATGTGCACCATGTGCTTCGTCAACGATGAGTGGAATATTAAATTTGTGCACAACTTTTGCAATTTCTTTTATGTTTGAAATAACACCTTCGTATGTTGGGGAAGTGATTAAAACACATTTTGCATCTTTGTTTTTTTCTAAACAATTTTTAACATCGCTTGGCAGTATATCGCAAAAAATATTTGTGTCTTTTTCAAAATGAGAGTCAATAAAAACATGTTGTAAATTTAAAAGTTCAATAGCATTAAAAACCGACTTATGACAATTTTTTGCAATTATTATTTTATCACCAATATCACAACACGATTTAATTGCAGTAAGTATTCCACAAGTGCTTCCATTTATCAAATAAAAAGATTGCAGTGTATTATATAAATTTGTTGCCTTTGTCATGCAGTTTTTTAAAATTGTTTTGGCGCTTAGCAAATTATCAAAACCATCAATCTCTGTTATGTCAAGATTGTAGGGAAGCGAGTTTTTTATAAAATTGTGCCTTTTGTGTCCGGGCATGTGCATGGCTGTTATATGTTTTTTTGAATAATTTTTTAAAAGTTTGTATAGTCTCATACAAAAAGTATACCAAAATGAAATAAAAAGTTAAAGTAAAAAATGCAGAGATTTTACTCTGCATTTTTCTTTTAAAAGTATTTATTCAACAGTAACGCTTTTTGCCAGATTTCTTGGTTTGTCGGGACTGTATCCAAGTTTTAAACAAGTTTTAACAGCAAGCATTTGAAATGGAATAATAGAAATCATACTTGCAAGGTCTTCACAACATTTATCAAAATAATAAACAAAATCAACATCTTTTAAACTTGTTTCGTTTATATCTAAATTAGTAACTAAAATAATGTTTCCACCACGAGATTTAATTTCGCTTGCACTTGCAAGATTTTTTGATAAAAGTTCTTTTTTTGTTGCTATAACAAACACAAGACTTTTGTTGTCAACAAGCGACAATGTGCCGTGTTTAAGTTCACCTGATGGCAAACTCACGCAGTTTATGTAAGTTATCTCTTTAAGTTTTAGTCCAGCTTCCATTGCAGAAACATAGTCTTCGCCTTTTCCAATAAAAAATATTTTTTCACTTTTTAAAACTACATTTGATATGTCATCTATGTAATTTATATTGTAAAAGAAATTGACTTTTTGAAGTCTTTTAAGTTTTTTTATTACATCAATGTTTTTATGTTTTAAAATGTTATACATATGCAGACTGAGCATATAAAAAACAAAAAGCATAGCATTATACGCCTTTGTTGAAATAACGGCGATTTCCATACCTGCACAAAGTGGTAAAAGGATATTCGATTGCCTCGCAATTGAAGAATATGGAACATTTACAAGTGAGATTATTTTTGCCTTTTTCTGTTTTGCAAGTTTTAAGCATAAAAGAGTGTCAGCAGTTTCGCCACTTTGACTACAAAAAATACAAAGTGTATTTTTGTCAATATGTGGCTTTGAATATCTAAATTCACTTGCAATATGAGCCGAACATTCTAAATCTGTTTTTTCTTGAATGTATTTTGCACCCATAAGGCAAGCGTGATACGCTGTGCCACATCCTATGAGTTTTATGTTGTTTATGTTGTGTAAAAACTTATAGTCGATTTTGTCAAAATAATTTATTGAACCATATGACTTTATTATATTGTTTAAAACATGTGGTATTTCATCAATTTCTTTTTCGGCAAAATAGTTGTATTCACCTTTTGTGGCAGACTTTTCAAAAACTGTTACTTTGGTTGCTTTAACTTTTATTTGTTTTAAATCAAAATCATAAAAAGTAATTTTGTCTTTTTTTGCAACACAAATCGTGTTTTCTGGCAAAGAAAAGTATTCTTCATATTTTTCGCCAAAGCAAACCGGATCGCTAGATGCCAAAACTTCATCACTGTTTTTTGCAACATAAAGTGGGCTGTTTTTTCTTGCTAAAAATAAAGTGTCTTTTTCATTTTTATTTAAGATACAAAAAGCAAAACTGCCTTCAAGTTTTTTTAATGTTTTGTTTATTGCTTCTAATATTGTGCCACTTTGCAAAGACAAAAGATTTGGTACAACCTCAGTGTCTGTCTCTCCGTTTAATTTTATATTTTTTTCAAGTAGTTCCTTTTTTAAATCAAGGTGGTTTTCAATTATACCATTATGTACCACGCACCACGCTTTATCAAAACTTAAATGTGGGTGGGTGTTATTTAGGCTAACGCTTCCATGAGTTGCCCATCTGGTATGTGCTATGCCACAATGAGATTTTATCTTTATGTTTAGGTTTTTTGTTAAATTTTTAATCTCGCCTAAACTTTTATGTATATAAAATTTGTCATTATCAAAAAGACAAATTCCAGAAGAATCATAACCTCTGTATTCCAATTTTTTTAAATTGTTTATGATTATTTCTTCTGTGTTTTCATTTGTGCCTATGTAACCAATTATGCCACACATAATTACTCCTTGAATGTAAAAATGGTTATAACCTTAATTACGAATTTGCATGCTTTTTCTCGTAACATATAATAATATGAAAATTAATTTATTTAAGACACAAAAAAGATTTATATAAAGTAAATTGCCACTTGAAAATTATTAAATACTATGTTATACTACATAAGCAAATTTTATAAAATATTATAGGAGTTAGTTATGGTTAATTATAAAGTGAATTTTATAGAATCAAATTATATTCAGGATATGGTTGTTGAACTTACATACAGATTGAGAGAAAGATATAGAGATATGCTAATTGATACCAATAAAAATAATTTAAAAGGCGAAATGCCAACATATGACAAAGCAGAATTTAAAAAATTTGAAAACAAGTTAGAAGATTTCAGAGATTATTTAATGGATAGTTTTGCAGATGAAATATTAAAAAATGGTTATTTTCACTACGATTCCGACTATAATTATGATGACAACGAAAAAGAATTTGGAATGCTTATTGAAAGAAATGCTATTGATTATTTAGGTAAGGATATAAAACAAATTTTGGGTAAGAACTTGTCAATTTCTATATCAGCAAACCAAGAAAGTGCAGTTTTTAACATTAGACAAATTAAAGACGGAATACTTAGAACAAAAAAATTAAAAATTGTAAACGAATATAGAATAAAAAACGAAGATACAATGGAAAGATAGAATGGAAAAATTAAACATAGGATTATTCATAGATACATTTTTCCCTATGATTGATGGGGTTATAATGGTTGTAGACAACTATGCAAAAAGGTTAAATAAAATTGCAAATATAACAGTTTTTTGTCCAAAACCAAATGATAAAAAATACAATGGAAAGTTTGAATATAAAGTTGTAAGAAGTAAAAAAATTAAATTTTATCACTATGACTACAATTTGGGTATTCCAAATTTAGATAAAAATTTCAAAAAAGCACTAAACCAATCACACTTAGACATAGTGCATATTCATTCTCCATTTTCAATAGGGAAAATTGGCGTAAAGTATGCAAAAAAACATAATATTCCATGTGTGGCAACCCTTCATTCACAGTTTAAAAAAGATTTTTACAAAGCAACTCATAGTAAAATATTAACAAACTTTTTGCTTAGAAAAATTATGAAAGTGTTTAACGCGTGTGATGAGTGTTGGGCTGTAAACAGCGAAATTAAAAAGTTGTTTATTGAAGAATATAAACTTACAGCACCTTGCACAGTGCAATTAAATGGTACAGATATGTTGCCAGTTGAAAACAAAGAACAAGCCATAGAAGAAATAAACAAAAAATATAATATTGATGCAAACGAAAAAGTTTTTTTGTTTGTTGGACGACTTGTTGTGCTTAAAAACATTTTGTTTATTGTAGATGCATTAAAAGTATTAAAAGATAAAGGTTTTAAGTTTAAAATGCTTTATTGTGGGAGTGGACCAGACGAAAATGAACTTCGCAATAAAATAAAAAAGAATGGACTAGAAGAAGAAGTAACATTGTGTGGAAGAATAGAAGACAGAATAACAATGAGCAAAATATTTAACAGAGCAGACTTATTTTTGTTTCCTTCTTTATACGATGCAAATTCTTTGGTTCAAATAGAAGCGTCAAGTCAAAAAACTCCAACATTGTTTTTAAGAGGTGCAAGAACAGCAGGAACTGTTACAGAAGATGTAAATGGCTTTATAGGCGAAAATGACGCAAATAAATACGCACAAAAAATAATTGACATTTTTAATGATGAAAAACATTACAACGAAGTTTGTGAAAATGCTTTTAATCAACTTTATATAACATGGGATAAAACTGTGGAAAAAGCATATAATGATTATTTAAATTTAATAAATAATAAAAAAATACAAAATAATAAATAAAAAACACGAAAATTTCGTGTTTTTGTTTTTTTTTAATGTTATTTAAATTATTTTTTGCAATTTTTTCTTTGCTATAAAAATAATAAAATATAATAGAATTAAAAATAAAACAATTAAAATAGAAATAATAATTAGAAAATAATAACCTAAATTTAAACTGATGTTAAAATATATCGTTGTTGCAATCATAACAAAAACTAATGGAATTAAAATTGACAAAAATGAACTCAATGATTGTTTAACAAGTACTGTATCATTTTGTGTTGTTAAGTTTGGAAAACAAATATTCATCACAATACCAAACATACAAATAAACAAATTGTAAAATATACAACAAGCAACAATCATCAAAAATAACCAAAAAGAAATATTATAACTAATTGCAAAAATTATTGAAGAAACTAAAATAAAAGGTAAACCAACCAAAAATGCAAATAAAATTTTACTCCATATTATTTGACTAAAAGACAAAGGCATACCTTTTAATAAACTAAAACTCTGTCTTTCCATCGAAATTGATACAGCAGATATATTTGCAGTAGAAAGTATAAAAAAGCACATTGTTATAAAAGCGACACAAAGAGTAAACGAGCTTATTTGAATTATTTCTTTAAGACTGTTTATTAAAGACTTGTCAACTGCAAAATATATGCAAGCACCGAGTAAAATTAAATATGCAAAAAGAGTGTTAAACACATACATTGGACTTGAAAAATATTTTTTGCGCTCTTTGTTTAAAAGTGAAACAAAAACGGGTTTGTTTTTGTAATAGATTTTTGACTTCGATGAGATAGAAGAATTTAGTTCGGTACACAATTTAAAAAATGTTATATAAACAAAAAAGTAAATAAACACACTAAGTAAAAAAGCAAGTACAATATTATATAATAGGAATAATAAATTGTTTTGTGTTATTGAAACATATAACCAATTTATCCAAGGAAGATAATTTATAAAGTTTGTTGAGTTTGGATTTGCCATTAAATCGTAAACATTTATTTGCATATAAAAATACATAAATAGACCAAAAAATATAAATAGTGCCAAAGTGGAGAATAAATTTTTATATTTTATCTTTTTTGTGATAAAACTAAAAAAACAAGTGATTAAACAACTTAAACAAAGTGGAACAATTGGTTCAACAAAAAAACCGAATAAAAAGCATAAAAAACTTAAAAAATTAAAACCATTGTAAATATAATAAATTACAGTAAAAGGCACAACAAAAATAAATTGGTATACATATCCTAAAAGTAAAATGCTGATTAGTTTTGAAAGTATTATTGTACTCTTTTTTATTGGCATACTAAAAAGAGTGTCGTTGTCTTTGCTTTTGTATAAAACATTAGTACATGAACTAAAAAACAAAAATATAACAAAAAAATTACTTGCCAAAATTGAAAAAGCAATTAAAAATTCATAGTTATTTAAATTGCTTTCTTTAAAAACCATTATAAACGAATAGGCATAAAAAGTGGAAAAACCTAGCAAAAATAAAAGTGCAAAAACAATTAAAAATTTATTTAATTTAGATTGTCTTTTGTTTGCTGGATTTATTGCTGATAAAAAATTTAATTTAATAAGTGCAAAAATATTATTCATTTTCATTAAGCTCCAAAAAGATATTTTCAAGGCTTTCATCTCCCAAAACTTCTTTCATTGTGCCTTGCTTTACTATTTTTCCGTCGTTTAAAATAATCACATGGTCACAAAGTTTTTCTGCAACTTCTAATATGTGTGTTGAAAAGAAAATAGAAACACCTAGTTTTGTTAAATCTTTCATAATATTTTTAAGTTTATGTGTGCTTGTTGGGTCAAGGCCAACAAAAGGTTCGTCTAGTATTATTAATTTTGGATTGTGCACGAGTGCAGAAATGATTGCAAGTTTTTGTTTCATGCCATGCGAAAATGACGAAATTTCTTGCCCTAAATTTTCTTTAATTTCAAACAATGATGCATACATTTCTATTCTTTCTCTTCTGTCTTTTTTATTAACTTTATATATGTCACAAACAAAATTGAGATATGATATTGCAGTCATAAAATCATACATACTTGGATTGTCTGGAATATAGGCAAATGTTTGTTTTGCATCGAGTGGCTCTTGTTTAATATTTTTTCCGTTGACAATAATTTCCCCATTGTCAAAATCTATAATTCCACAAACACATTTAATTGTTGTGGTTTTACCAGCACCGTTTTTGCCTATAAAGGCACAAAGTTCTCCATCTTTAACAGTTAATGATAAATTATCAACTGCTTTTTTTGTTCCATAAGTTTTTGTTAAGTTTTTTATTTCTAGCATATTTTCCCCCATTTAAAACTAATCATAGTGTATATATTTTAATGCTATAAGTCAAACACATAACTATAATATTTACAAGCATTATTTTTATGTTTGTTGACATACTTTTTAATATGATGTAATATTTACTATATAATATATTAACTAGGGTAAGATAAGATTGAAACTACGAAAATCATTTGACATTATAAGATATAATCCATCGATAAACGAAGGACTTTTAACCGAGCAGGTAAAAGAAAGAACAGAACATAAATTATTTAATAAAGTAAAACAAAAAACAGGAAAATCATATTTAAGAATTGTTTGTGAAAATGTTTTTACTTTTTTTAACCTGATTTGGATTTTAATTTTTACAGCACTGATGCTTGTTGAAAGTTATGGAGATTTGTTGTTTATTGTTGTAATTTTTTTAAATACACTTATTTCCATAATTCAAGAGTGTAAAGCAAAAGTTGTCGTCGACAAATTGAGTTTGGTAACAATGCCAAAAGTAAAAGTCATAAGAGACGGTAAAATATTAGAAATACAATCAGAAAAAATAGTTTTAGATGATGTTATTTGCTTGGAAATTGGAAATTCTATTCCTGCCGATTGTGTGGTTTTAGACGGAAAACTTGAAGTTAACGAAAGTTTACTAACCGGTGAAAGTGATGCAGTAAAAAAACAAGAAGGTGACAAACTTTTATCTGGGAGTTTTATAATAAGTGGAGCGTGTCATGCACGAGTTGACAAAATCGGTAAAGATAACTATATTCAATCAATAGCAAGTCAAGCAAAAAAATTTAAAAGTCCTAATTCAAGTTTAAATAAGGACTTAAATGCAATTATTAAATACATCGGTATCGCAATTATACCTGTTGGTGTATTGATGTTTGTAAACAACTTTTTTTCTTATGACCATAGTTGGCAATACGCAGTAACAAAAACTTGTGGTGCACTTATTGGAATGGTCCCTGCCGGAATGTTTTTATTGGTAACAGTTGCACTTGCAGTTGGCGTTATTAAATTAAGCAAAAAGCGAACACTTGTAAAAGATTTGTATTCAATAGAGATGCTTGCAAGAGCAAATGTGTTGTGCTTGGACAAAACGGGAACAATAACTGATGGAACAATGCAAGTCAGTGAACTTATTGATTTAAACCGAATTGAAGACATAAAGAACGCAGATATAATTTCAAATATTTTGTATGCACAGCAAACAAATAATTCAACATCAAATGCTATGCTAACAGAATTTGGAAAGAAAAACGATTACAAAGTTGTGTATAACTTGGAGTTTTCTTCAAAACGAAAATGTACTGCAACAAGTTTTGAAAAATTAGGCACTTTTGTTTTGGGTGCTCCCGAGTTTACAAAGTGTAGACTTTCAAAAAAAATAAAAAATTTAATTTATCAGCACACTTCAAAAGGCAAAAGGGTTTTACTTTTAGCACATTCTGAGCAATATCTAGATGAAAAAGAAAAGTTGCCAGCGGACAGTGTTCCTCTTGCACTTGTAACCATTGAGGACCATATTAGAGAAGACGCTTATGAAACTATTGAATGGTTTAAACAAAACAATGTTCAAATAAAAATTATATCGGGCGATAATCCAATAACAGTTAGCAACATTGCTAAACGAGTTGGAGTTGAAAACGCAGAGGCAAGTGTGTCTTTAGAAGGAATGAGTTTAGTGGAAGTTGAAAAAATTGCCACAAACTTTACTGTTTTTGGTAGAGTTAGTCCAGAGCAAAAGCATACACTTGTTAAAGCATTAAAAAAGCAAGGATATGTTGTTGCGATGACAGGAGATGGTGTTAATGATACACTAGCACTAAAAGAATCTGATTGTTCTATTGCAATGGCAGATGGAAGTGAAGTTGCAAGAAATTTAAGTAATTTGGTTTTAATGGATTCAAAATTCTCTTCACTTCCATCAGTTGTTAAAGAAGGAAGACAGGTTATAAATAATGTTCAACAATCATCAACATTGTTTTTGATGAAAACATTGTTTACAATACTTTTATCATTGTTTAGCATTGTAACAATGTCGGGTTATCCATTCCAACCTGTGCAAATGTTTTTGCTTGAAATGTTTGTAATAGGTTTGCCATCTGTAATACTAGCGCTTCAACCAAACACAAATTTAATTAAAGGCGATTTCATTCCTGTTGTTTTAAAGCGAAGTATTCCAAGTGGGCTTTTAATATTTTTTAATGTTTTTGGTGTTATAATACTTGCAAGGTTTAATCTTATAAACGCAGAAGAATTTGCGACACTGTCAACACTCGTTTTAATTTTTACAGGATATATTAATTTATTTTTCTTGTGTTTGCCACTAACCAAAATCAGAGTGGGTTCTTTAATTTTGTCTTTTGTATGTATAGTATTGTCAATTTTAACAATGGGCGATTTCTTTGGAATGACTGCAATAAATTTGAAAGTATCAATTTTACTTACTGCTTTCATGTTGATTTCGATTCCATTACACATATATATTCCCAAAATTATAAAGAAAATTGAACTTAAAATAAAACAAAGACAAATAAACAATCAAGAAAAAAAGACAAAATATAAAAGAAAGGTGGTTTATTTAGATAAGACACTTGAAAAACTTTCACAACAATCAAAAAATGATGTAAATATTGATGAAATTGATATCGATGAAAAAAAATAGAATATTTGCTATTCTATTTTTTTATAAGTCATTTTTTGGAAACAAAATATTGTTTTTAAACGAAAAAAGTCCATCTTCTCCAATTATAATATTGTCAACCATAACAATTCCAAGATTTTCCAAAATAATTGCAAGCTTTTCGTTTGCGTCATAATCTTTTGACGATGGATTTGCTTTACCAAAAGGATGATTATGAGCAATCATAACTGCTTTTGCTTTGTTTCTCATAATAGATCTAGAAAATTCAACCTTGTTTATTTTTACTTCACAAAGTTCGCCATCGGCTAATTTTTTATAGCCAGAAAATGTGTTATTGTTGCTTATAAAACCAACAACCACACATTCGCAGGCATACATATCAAAAATAGGTTTAAAAAAGTTATAAATATCTTTGTATGTTTTAAAATTATATTTTTTGGAGTTTTTATCTTTTAAGTATAAATCAAAAATTTGTGGAAGATAGGTTATTGTTTTTGCCGTTACTTCGCCAACACCATCTATTTGCATTAAATCATATGCATCAGCATCTAATATTTTTGAAAGAGAACCAAATTCATTTAGAAGCTTGTGAGCGATAACATTTGTATCGCATCTTGCGTGTGTCATTGTTAAAATTTGTTCAACAACCTGAACTTCACTTAAAGCATCAAAACCTGCCATATCTATTAAGTTTCTAAGTCTTTTTCGATGACCATAATGCTCGTGTTTCTCTTTTGCATTTTCCATGCTTAGATTATAGCATACATGCAATTTTGCGTGCAAGTGTTTGACATTATTAGATTGATATGTAATACTAAAATGGTAGGTGATTTATGAGAATAGGAATAAGTGCTGATAGTACTTGTGATTTACCAAAAGAATTTATTGATAAATATGATATAAGAATAAATGCAATGCCATTTTCACTTGGCGAAAACGATTTAAGACACGATGGAGTAACAGGAACAAGTCAAGATGTTTTTGATTATGTGGAAAAAACTGGAAAACTTCCAACAACTTCTGCTTTTAATGAATATGAATACACAGAGCACTTTAAAAAAATTAAAGAAAATTACGACGCCGTTATACATTTTTCTTTTTCTTGGGAGATTTCTTCAACAGGACTCAACGCAAGAAGAGCAAGTGAAAACATGGAAAATGTTTACACAATAGATAGTCAAAATCTTTCGTGTGGAATATCATTGTTAATTTTAGAATGTTGTAAACTTCGTGAGCAAGGCTTTTCGGTTCAAGAAATAATTAATAAAATTGAAGAATTAAAAACAAAGGTTCAAACATCATTTTTAATTGACACACTTAAATATTTGCACAAAGGTGGACGATGCAGTGGAGTTGCACTAATCGGTTCAAAAATTTTAAGTATAAAGCCTAGAATAAGCGTTATAAACGGAAAAATGGAAGTTACAAAAAAATATTTAGGCAGTATAAATAATTGTTTAATTAAATATTGTGATGACATTTTAAAAGAAGTTCCACCTGATAAAAAACTAGCATTTGTTGTTTATTCTTCGCCACTTGAAGCAAAAGACAAAATAATAAAAAAATTAAAAGATTATGGATTTGAAGAGATAATAGAAGCACAAGCAGGACCATCAATCTGCATTCATTGTGGAAAAGGTACTCTTGGAGTAATGTATTTAGCAAAATAAGGAGAGTTATATGAAAATATGTATATCTTGTGATAGTACTTGTGACATTCCAAAAGATTTATTAGAAAAATATGATATTCATTTAATGCCAATAACAATAATGCTTGGAACAGAAGAGCACCATGACGGCATTGATGTTACACCAGAAGATATATTCAATTTTGTGGACAAAACAAATGAACTTCCAAAAACTTCTGCTGTAAATGTTTATGAATATACTGAATATTTTAAAAAATTAAGACAACAATATGACGCAGTTATTCATTTTTCGCTTTCATTTGCCATAAGTTCAACAGGCAATAATGCGCGTCTTGCAAGCAACGAAGTAAATAATGTTTATGTTATTGACACAAAAAGTTTATCAAGTGGCTCAGGGCTTTTGGCACTTTCTTGCGTGGATAAACTTAAAGAAGGCAAGGACATTAAAACAATAGTAAAAGAACTTGAAGAAGAAGCAAACAAAGTACAAGCATCGTTTCTTCTTGACACTCTTCGATTTTTGCATAAAGGTGGAAGATGTTCAGGCATTGCGCTTTTAGGTGCAAATGTGTTAAAAATTAAGCCACGAATAAGTTTGGTTGATGGTAAAATGCAAGTAACAAAAAAATATCGTGGAAACATTGAAGATGCTCTTATGAAATATGCTGATGATCTATTAAAAGAAATTCCACCAAACAAAAAAAGAGTTTTTGTAACCTATTCAAGTCCTGTTGAACCAACACGAACAAAACTTTTGCAAATGTTAAAAGATTATGGATTTGAAGAAGTTTTGGAAAGCAGTGCATGTGCAACAATTAGCACACATTGTGGAAGAAAAACTCTTGGAGTGCTATATATAGCAAAATAAAAAAACGACAAGTAGTCGTTTTTTTATTAAAAACAATGTTACAAACCTTTAAAATAATGGTGTTTAGCAATTTTTTTTGCTAATTTAGTTTGAAAATATAAAAAAATGGTCTATAATATAAATACTTAAAGGAATCTTTAAGAATAAACAAAAAGGGGACATAGATGAACAAAGGAGAATTTATTAAGGCTATGGCTGATAGAGCTTCATTAACAGTAAAAGAAGCAGGCGTAGCATATGATGCTTTCGTAGGAGCAGTAACAGATGCTTTAAAACAAGGAGACAAAGTTCAACTTGTTGGATTTGGAACATTTGAAGTTCGCGAAAAAGCAGCAAGAGAAGGTATTAACCCTCAAACCAAAGAAAAAGTTAAAATTGCAGCTTCAAAAGCACCTGTATTAAAATTTGGCAAAGCATATAAAGACCTTTTCAACTAATCTTATTTGTCTAAAAAAAATCACCATAAAAGTGGTGATTTTTTTTATGTATGATATTATATAAAAATATTTAAAAATGCTTTTTAATTATCAAAAAAGTTACAAAGTTTATGAATATATAAAAAAGTTTTAACAGCGTTAAAACTTTTAAATTCGTCATTATAAAATAATTAATCTTTTATTTCTGCATTTGCAATTTTTTCTTTTGCTTTCTTCTTATCAATTTTAACTTGTTTTGCATCAACCTTTTTGGTTAATATTTTTGCGTGTTCGTATATATTGTCATGAACCTCAATAAATTCTTTGCAATATTTTTTTATTGAATCATTAAACGACTTAAATTCTGGCAAATATTGGTTGGGGCCTGCAAGTTTAACCGTCATGCCGTTTGATTTGTGTTGACGCTTTGTTTCATAATTTTCATATCTTATATCTTCAAGACACATATATGCTCTAAACCCTGAACCACTAATAACTTTATACGCATTTGCGTTTATAAAAATAGAAACTTTTGGGACTGCATTTTTTATAACATTTTCTAGGTCAATATATATAGGTGTTGAAAATATGCTTTTTATTCCGTCCACCAAATAAAATGAGTGGTCTTTAATTGTGTCTTTTACGCCAACTTTATGAGAAAATACTTTTTGTGTTTTTGCTTTTAAGGTTGATGCTTGTCCTACTTTAAAAAATACTCTATCATCTTCTTGAATTCTTGAAAGAACAATACCTGCTTTATATAAAATATCGTTTGGCGTATCATAAAATGTTTCATTACTTTTAACAGGTCCAAAATATTGAAATTTATAAAATTTCAAAATATGTTCAAGTGCAAGTATTTTTCTAAAGGGTTTATCTGTTAGTGCTTCATATTTTACAACATCATAGTTTTGCAGTTCTACAAATTTTCCCACAATTCCTCCTAATACAATTTTAGTTTAACTAATTTAACAAAAAAAATCAATAATAATGAATAAATTAAATAATATTATAAATAAAATTGCGAAAAATTTTTATAACTGATATAATGCATACAAGGTATGTTAATAACTATATATTAAATTTTTAAGGGGATAAAATTATGGATAATAAAAACAGAGAAAACAAAATATATACTTATGTTGGATTTGGAGTTGCACTATTATCGATGATAATGTATTTATTTGTGAGTTACTATATGTTTGGACTTGCAAAACTTCTTTTTAACTTAGGCAATGTTATTTTGGGTGCAAGTGCAGTAGTATTTGCCTGTTTTGGTTACAAGCAGGACAGCAAAGAACTAACACTTGTTAATGTAGCAACATTTTGTATTTCTATAACCATTATGATTTCTTTAATATTTGAAATAGTAAGAAATTATATATTTTAAACTAAATACACTTATTTTTCTTAATGTTAAATAAGTGTATTTTATTTTGATAAACAAAAAAAAAAGTATATAATTATGCAAGGAGAATTATGTATCAAGCACTGTATAGAAAATATAGACCAAAAACATTTGAGCAAATTGTTGGGCAAGAGCATATTGTAGAAACTCTTAAAAATCAAATAAAAGCAGGTCAAATAAACCATGCCTATCTTTTTACTGGTACAAGGGGAACAGGAAAAACAACAACTGCAAAAATATTTGCAAAAGCAATAAACTGTTTAAATCCACAAAATGGTTCGCCATGCTATAATTGTGATGTTTGTAAGGCACTTAGCGACAATAACAATGTTGATGTTGTGGAAATAGATGCAGCATCAAATAATAGAGTTGACGAAATAAGAGATATAAGAGAAAAAGTGAAATTTTTGCCCGTAAACGGTAAATATAAAGTTTATATAATTGACGAAGTGCATATGCTTACAGAAAGCGCCTTTAATGCACTTTTAAAAACACTTGAAGAACCACCATCACATATAGTGTTTATTTTGGCAACTACGGAAGTTCACAAACTTCCTGCAACAATTCTTTCAAGATGTATGCGTTTTGATTTTCATTTAATTAGTGATGAAGTTTTAATAAAACAACTAAAACAAATTTTTAAAAATGAAAATGTTGAATGTGAAGAAGATGCTTATAAACTAATTGCATCAGCTGCGCAAGGCAGTGATAGAGACATGCTTTCTATTGCAGATTGTATGGTTGCATATTCTCATGGGAAAATAACAGCAAACCTTGTAATGAATATTTTAGGAAGTACAAATCATGAGACATATTTAAAAATATGTAAAAGTATACATGATAAAGACATTGGAAATGCTTTAACCATTTTAGACGAAATTCAAAAACTTGGCAAAAATATGAGTGTTGTTGCAAAAGATTTAACAATGTGTTTTAGAAATTTGTTAGTGGCAAAAACTTGCGAGAATGCCGATAAAATGCTTAATTTCACCACAGAAATTTTTGAAAAATATAAAATGCTTGCAAAAGATTTTGATACAAAAGAACTTATGGAAAATATGAAAATATTTTCAGCGATAGAAGCAGAAATAAAATATGCAATGTCGCCAAAAACTTTAATAGAAACAGCAATAGTATCGTGTTTAACCGATAGTCAAAAAAAAAACTGATGTCTATAACTAAACAAGTAAAATTGGAACAAAATCTAAAATCCACAAATTATAAAAATCTTTCTGCTCGAACACTTTGGGGTAAAATAATCGTTTATTTAAGAGAGCATAACAACAATATTTTGCACATAGTTTGTGGAGATATAACCGATGTTAGCATTGAAAATGACAAGTTTATAATAAAAACAACAGAGCAAAGCATTATTGATATGCTAAATGAAACAGACAATTATAAACAATTACAAAATGCATTTAAATTTTTTGGATATGAAAATATTGAAATTAAAAAAAGTAAAAAACAAATAACAGATGAAGATAATATAAAAATATTAAACAAATATTTTAACAATGAAGTAATTATAATAAATAAAAAATAAGGAGAATAATATGAATAATTTTAGAGGTGGATTTAATGGATTTGGTGGAGCCAATCTGCAAAACTTAATGCGTCAAGCACAAAAAATGCAACAAGACATGGAAAAGGCAAAAGAAGAATTAGTAAACACAGATTTTATTGGAACAAGTGGTGGTGGCATGGTTCAAATTACACTAACAGGTGATAAAAGAGCAAAAAAAGTTGAGATTAAACCAGAAGTTGTTGACCCAGACGATGTGGAAATGTTAGAAGATTTAATTCAATCAGCAATAAATGATGCTGTGGAGAAAATAACAAAAGCCGAACAAGAAAAATTGCCATCACTTCCACAAGGACTATAAAATGTATATAGAATCATTAGAAAAACTAATAAACTCATTTAGAAAACTTCCTGGCGTAGGATATAAAACTGCACAAAGATATGCATACAGTATTTTAAATGCAAGCAAAGAAAATGTAAAAGAGTTTGCAGATAATTTAATACTTGCAAAAGAAAACATAAAATTTTGCTCAGAATGTGGAAATTTCTCTGAAACTGAAGTGTGTGAAAATTGTTTAAAGAAAAACAAGGATATAATTTGCGTAGTTAAAGAGCCAAAAGATGTTGTTGCAATGGAAAAAGTTAAAAGTTTTGACGGCGTTTTTCATGTTTTGCATGGGACAATAAGCCCACTAGAAAATAGGGGACCAAATGATATAAGAATAAAAGAACTTTTGCAAAGAGTTCAAAAATATCACACAAAAGAAGTTATCATGGCAACAAATCCTGATGTTGAAGGCGATGCAACGGCAATGTATATTGCAAAATTATTAGAACCATTAAATGTAAAAGTAACTCGCCTAGCACAAGGTGTAAGCATGGGAAGTGAACTTGAATTTGCTGATGAAGTAACACTAACAAGAGCTCTTGAAAGCAGAATAAAAATATGATACAAAATATTTTAAATTTAACAAAATAAAAAAATGCGTTTTTAGTAATAGTATTTTGTTTATAAACCATTTTTTTATTTATTATATCCTATCTTTAAATTTTATTAAAAAAACTTACAATTAATATTTTAGTTGTTGCTAGTTAAATTTTCATTTATAGATCATTATTTTTAGGATTTTAATTATAAAAGGGTCAAATAGATTTAAACATTTACAAATCAGTTAATTTATAAAGGAGTTGTCTATGGAAAAAATCAAAAACAAAAATATATATTTATGTTTATTTTTGGCTGTGATATTATTATTTTCTTGCGTTTTTTTGTTTGCTGGGTGTGGTGATAATAATGATACTTCAACAGATGGTGACACTGATACATCATCTGTAACAAGAATTCAACTTACAGTTAATAATATTTCTCGTTATTTGGGTATTAATTATAGTGTAGAAAAAACAAAGTATAATTCTAATACAATAGCAAATTATGTAAACCATGTGTATAGTGTTGAAACATATAGTCTTGGAGAATATCGCTTTGTAAACCTTGTGATTGAAATAGGTGTGACAGGAGCAAAAGATCAAAACAGAATCAGTGAAAATGGTTATGGTTCGTTTTTCTTCGTGAGAAATGGTCCGTTGCAACCTTTTATGTCTCCAACAAGACCAGTTGTTAAAAGGGTGGTGTCTGGTTATGTTGAAGTTTAAAAATATAAAGAACATATTATTGATTTTGCCGTTATTTCTTTTTTCAATAATTTCTATGTATGGTTGCAATGAACAAAAATTCAACATTTCATTTTATTTAGATGGTGCATATTTAGAAACTCAAGAAACAAGTGATTATGTTAATTATCCCAATTTTTTTGTTGCAGAAGGAAATGTTATTGATGGTTGGTATTTAGATGTAAATTATTCTGAAAAGTTTCATTTTTCAAATAAAATTATGGAAGATATATCGTTATATGCTAGAAGTTTAACATATGTAGAAGCGTTTAGTAAATTGGTTAATCAAAGTGGCGAAGAAGTGTCAGATCATGAAGTTGGAGTATCAAACGCAGGTGGTTTAGCAATTAAACTACTTGGGGGAACAGGAGTTATTAAAACAAATGGTTATTTAATTAATTATAATAATTCTATTTATATTTTAGAACATAATCGCGTTGATAAGTATAATCATTATGTTTTCATTTGGGATTTAAAAACGGGACAAGGTAGCATAACAATTGCCGAAATAGATACTTATAGAGTTAAATTTATGGCATCATTTAATTTAAGTTATGAAATGGACATAAAATCAATAGAAGATACAATTTTTTATGATACTCAAGTGTCAACGGATTACATTTATAAAAATGGTATTGTAAAAACAAAAAAAGCCATACAGGAGTATTTGACTCAACTTGACGAATTAATAAGGATGAATTTTTGATTTTACACATAATTAAAAATTTGTAAATTATAGTTTAAAAAAACAAAAAAAGAACTTTACTATTTGAAATAAAGCCCAAAAGTTAGACAACTTTAGGGTGTTTACTTCATTTTGTAGAGTTCTTTTTTATGTAGTAATTAAATAAAATTTAATCTTCGTTTTCTAATTCTTTTATAAAATCATTTATTACTTTTTTTGCGTCTTCATTATTTTCGTTTATTGTGTCAATAAGTTCATATAACATAACAAGTTTTTCATGATTTACTGCTTTTTCATATTTTACTGATGCATCAATGTTCAAGGGATTGCCACACTTTGGACAAAAGTTTAATTTCAATGTTCCGTCTTTTGAAACTTTTTGTCCACATCCTGCGCAAGTGATATTTGGTCCGTCTGTTCTTATTCCTTCCATCATACTTTTTCTTCTCCATTATTTTGTTTTTTGTTTTTTCGTTGATCAACAAATTGAATATTTTTTTTGTTTTCTTTTTCTTTTGCCTTTTCTTTTGCTTTATGAATTGAAGAAGTAATTTGTTTTGATGTTGATTTTGAAAGCCTTTCATTCATCTTATCAAGCGATGCAGATAATTCATTAAATAATTCTTTATAACTGTTACTTTTGGTGTCTGCTATAACAGAACTTATATAATTTGATGAATCAATCTTTGTTGGGTGAGGATATCTATAATCAACTCTATCTGCTCTAACAAAATTGTTTTTGTCCATCATTATTTTAAACCAGTCATTATTTAAAGTGTATGCTCCAACTTTGGGTCTTTTTTCGTTTGTTTTGTCAAATTCATACATTCCACCAAACGCAATAAACCAACAAGGTTTTGTTGCAGTTTGACCATCTTTTGTTACATATGTTGTAAGTCCACAAGAATACCAATTTGTTTTGCTTGTTGTACAAAAATAAATGTCGTGACCTGGATTATTGTTTGCAAATTTTTGCATTGAAATTGCAAGCGAACGAACCGTGTTGATTTTTTCGTTGTAGTGAAGAAGTGAAACCTGTTTTGATTTTTGATTACTTAAATTTAGCGTTAAATGAAAGCCTGCATTTACAAGTTTGTTTTTCATATCAAGCATATTCGCAAGTTTACCCATTAAATCAGGTCCACCATTATCAATTATTTCTTTTTCTTTAAGACCTCTAACCAAAATAATTTTATCTTTTATGTCTTTTAATTTTTTATAACCATATGCAAGTTGTTCTTTGTATGGCAATGTATCTTCATTGTTTCCAGTTGTTACTCTTGTAAAAATATCTGAAACAATCACAACGGGATTTGTTGCATTTTTTATTTGTTCAATAATGTAATCTAACCATTTTTCGTTCATTGCACATTTATAAGAAGATGGATATTTAACTCTTCTTCCGTCATTTGTGAGTTTGTAAGCTTTGCCTAAATTAAGTTCACAAAGACCATTTAAACCAACGTCTTTGCTAAAAACTTTTAATGCGATTGTTTTTTGAGTTTGTTCTTCTTTTGATTCTTCAATTTCTAAATTAACGTCTTTTAATGTGTTTTCATCAAAAGGTTGATCAATTTCTTCTTTTAATTTAATTTTTTTGCCTATGGCATCTAAGGCTCTTTTGCCGTCTTCCATATTTATATAAAACTCCTTAATCTTTGTTATAATACCAATCGTTGCTTTCTATTTTTTGTGGATTGTTGATTTTATGTTGTGATTTTTTATTATCTGCTTCATCTAAAATAAGTTTAACAACTTTTGCTTTTATTTCTCTGTCTATGTCCAAACCTGTTTGCTCTAAAATTTCTATAATTTCTAAAAATTTTCCATAAACTTTTGGTTTTATATTTTGTATATTTTTGTCAATAATTTTTACGCTTTCCTTTACGCATTCGTCTTTTAGTGTATATGTACCACTAGAAAGAATAGGTATGGATTTTGTAACTGTAACAATTGGTGGTTGCATATTATAAAGATTTTTTTTGTCATAAAGTGGGTTTAAAACTGTGGTTATTTCCAAAGCATAATATGGAGATTTGCTTATTGGTTTTAATCCTTTTTCATAACCATATTGTCCACCACCAGATGCTGGTAAAATGATGTTGAGTTCATCTTTTCTCACGCGTTTGCCATTTTTGTCAATGATGATTTTTGACTTAATGGAAGATTGAAATACGTGTTTATGTCCAATTGCATTTATTAAAGACTCCTGATTAACAGATGCGTTAGTTTCTGGATTTCCACTATCTCCGTGATGAGTAACAAGATTGAATGTGTGTTTTTTTGATTTTGTGTAAGGACATTTTAATGTTATTGATGTGTCTGCAAAGCATGGTGCATATGAATGTGGAATTCCAAGTGCTTGAGTTGCTTGTTCAACAGGATTTATACCTGTGTTTTTATCAATTCTTCTTTCATGATTTCCTGAATGTATCCAAATAACTTTATCTTGTTTTGCAACTTGTTTTAATAGTGAAACAAAAACATTTAATTGTTCTTGTGGATAGGCAATATCTTCAAACATATTGCTGACACTGTTTAGTATAGCAGTATTCATCATGTCGCCCATACCAATAAGTTTTGCGTTTGGAGTTTGAAGAACATAGTTTAAAACTTTCATTGCTTCATCGATGTTAAAATCAACCGATCCAATGTGCCAATCTCCAATAAACACAAGAACCACTGTGTCATATTTGTCTGATAAGTCAACATTGCAAGTTTTAACACCATAATCGTTTGAAAATGTTTGTTTTTGACGATATGAATTTATATTCTCATCGTTTTTAACTTTGTTTAAAATTTCTGGCATATTCACCTCTATTTTCTGTTTTATTATAGCATTAAAAATTAATTTATGTCAATACAAGAATGTCTAAAAAGAAGTTTCAACTATAAACTAAATTTAATAAAAAAACACATAAATACAACATATAGAACAATGTTTTATTTCATTACATTATATTGAAAAATAAGTAAAAATGTTTATAAAAAAAACAAGAAAAATTTCTTGTTTTTTTGTTATTTTGATGCTTTGTTTTTGCTTTTTGTTTGCTTTTCTTTAAGTTTTTGTTTTTCTTGTTTTTTTATAAGTTTTTTTTCTTTTGTTTTTTTAGAGAGTTTATAAAGCATTTTATCAATAGCATCGCCGGAAACATTTTCAACAGGTTTTACAGCAAGTTCTTCGTTTCTTTTTTCCATTGCTTTTTTATTGTATGGCATTTCTACAATATCGTTTCTAAGTCTTACTTCCATTTGGTCGTATGGAATGGAGATGTTGTTTCGTTTAAATTCGTTAAACACATTTTCCATAACAAAATAGTAAACATCCCAATAATCGTTACTTAAGCACCAGCAATTTGCTGTAAATGTTATTGAACTTGAATCTAATGTTTTTAAGGCACAAAATGGGGCAGGATCCAAAAGAACTTTGTTGCAATTTACCATTACATCTAAAACAATTTTCTTTACTTGTTCAACATCGCTTGCATAATCTACACCAAAACTAAAAACAACTTTTCTTGTGGCATTAGCACTATAATTTATAAGCGAACTTTCCACAACTTTTGAGTTTGGTATACTTATTACTTTGTTGTCTGTTGTTGCAATTATTGTGTGAAGCATTTTTATTTCGGTAACAGTTCCTTCAATACTGTCTATTGCAATGTAGTCGCCTTCTTTAAATGGGTGAGTGCCGATAATTACAACTCCGTTAGCAAGGTTAGACAAACTTCCTTGCATTGCAAGAGAAATTGCAAGACCTGCTGCTGAAAGTACTGCTATAAAACCTGTTATTGGTATTCCAACAAATTGACAAATAACTAAAAGCAGTAACATATATAAACAAAATTTTAAAACACTTAGCAAGAATTTATATGTAACTCTGGACATTTTAGATTTTGTAAAAATTTTTTTAAGAAGCCCTATTACAATTTTTATAACAATGTAGCCAGCTATAAAAATGCCAATTACTTCTAGTAGTTTAAGACCAATAGTTTCAATAAAATTAAGAGCTTGCTGACCAAGAGCTTGCCAATCAACTAATAACTTATTCATTTTTTCTCCTTTGTTAGTTTTTGTTTTTTAACTAAAAATATTTTAAATATGTTATAAAAAAATGTCAAACAAACTAATTATACAAAAAAAATCACCACAGTGGTGGTGATTTTTATTCAAATAATACAATTTTATTTTCTTTTAATGTTTTTTTAACATCAATCACTCTTTGGTTTGTGCTTCCAACCCAATGAGCTTTCACATCTCTTTTATCTAGTTCAAATTTTCCATCGCAAAGAACATCAATATATTTAAGTATTTCTAAATCTTTTATGTCTTCATAGTTATAACCTGTATAAAGCCATATTGTTTTTTGTGGAAATTTTTGTTTTATTTCTTTTGCTAAATTTGTTATGGTGTTTATATTATCTTTATAGAGTGGGTCGCCACCAGAAAAGGTGATACCACTAACATAGTCTTTTTTAAGTTCGTCAAAAATCTCATTTTTTGCACTTTCGTCAAATTCTAGTCCACCACTAGCATCCCATGTTATTGGATTATGACAACCTTTGCAATGGTGTGAGCAACCTGCTACCCATAAAACCACTCTAAGCCCTTCGCCATTTAGCATATCATCTTTTGTTATATTGTGATAATTCATATTACATACTCCGTCTATCTTTAATTTCTGCCATTTTTGCACTGTTTAATCTTGTATCTCCTTTAACTCTGCTATATGCAAGATATCCGTTCATACGGTCAATTTTTGTAAGGTTTTTACTGCCACATTTTGGGCAAATATCCATGTCAAGTTGACTATAACCACAATCATCGCAATATGAAAGTGAAAGGTTGACACCCTCATAAAAACCAAGGTCCATAGCTCTTTTTACAAGTGTTTTAAATGCTTGTTTGTTGTAATCAATTGGATAGCGTACATATTGAATTTTTCCACCATTGCATAAATTCCAAAATCTTCCTTCCTTGTTTTGTTTTTCAATAGGAGATATTTCTTCTTTAACATGACAATGGAAACTGTTTGAAACATATTCTTTGTCAGAAACATTTGGTATTATTCCATAAAGTCGTCTAAATTGTTTTACTTGAAGTCCACATAAGTTTTCGGCAGGTGTTCCGTATATCGCATAAAGCTTGCCGTCTTTTTCTTTAAATTCGTTTACTTTTTTGTTTATGTAATCGAGTACTTCAAGTGCAAATTGTCCATCTTCAACCAAAGATTTTTTGTTGTACAATTCTTGAAGTTCGTTTAGTGCGGTTATTCCAAAAGATGCTGTTGCTGTTTTTAAAAGTGGTTCAATTTTATCGCTTGGTTTTAAGTGTCCACCCAAGAATCCACCTTCGCAATAGGCGAGAGGATTGGTTGATGCTCTGAGTTGTCCAAGATATTCGTATGTTCTAAGATGCAAATTTCTAATCATTTCAAGATAATAATCTAATACTTCATAAAAGTCTTTGTTTTCTTTTCTTGCTTTTGCCAAAATCATAGGTAAGTGCAATGAGATTGCACCAACATTAAATCTTCCAACAAAAATAGGCTCGTCATTTTCGTCAGCAGGTTTCATGCCACCACGCTCATACCATGGAGATAAGAAAGCACGACAACCCATAGGACTAATTGCTTTTTTATATTTTTTGTAAATGCTTGGAACATATCCTTCGCCGGTTAAACTCAAC
The DNA here is from genome assembly GCA_944384395.1 of uncultured Clostridia bacterium. Classification (GTDB taxonomy): domain Bacteria; phylum Bacillota; class Clostridia; order Christensenellales; family UBA1242; genus UBA5893. Next base: position 56,666 of record CALWTD010000012.1, on the reverse strand, counting down.
CAATCTGGGTACATTGTTTTTGACGAACATTCAATTCCTGCTTCAAAAACATCGTGGCAAGGTCCGTTTTCTCCGTGTAGTTCTTCATCATACAAGAAAATAATTTTAGGAAATAAAACGGGTTTTTTGCACTCTTTTTTGCCCTGACCATTTTTTCTTACTTCCAAAAGTGTTTTGGTTGCCATTTTTCCAAATAGGTCTGTGCTAAGTCCACAAGTTGTTGCAATAAAAGGATAATCGCCACGAGAAGATGCAACGGTGTTAAATTTGTATTCCCAACCTTGAAAACCCTGTTTGAATTCATATTGAACATCTTTTAATGCTTCTTGTTTACAAACTTCATCGCTTAGTCCAAGATTTTTATATTTTTCATATTTTAAATCATATGTTTTTTGTGCGTATTTTGAAAGAATTTTATCACATTCTGGAATGGTAAAACCACCATATTGTTGACTTGCTGCCGATAAAACAATATCTCCAATTACATCAAAAGCAGTATCAAGTGTTTTTGGTTCGTTATACCAAATATTGCCCATTTCAAAACCACCGGTTAAAACTTCTTCAACATTAAACAAACAACAGTTCATTGTGTCGCGTCGTGCAGACATATCGTGTATGTATATGTAGCCATCATTTATTGCTTGAATTTCGTTTTTGTTTAAAAAGAATTTTTTGTAAAGTTCTTTATTTAGTTGATTAAAAATCAAACTTCTTTTTGTTGAAACCAAACTGCTGTCAGAATTTGCATTTTCTTTGTCGCCAATATACATAATTGATTGACTTTTTTTGTATATGTCATCAAGCATTGCAACAAAGTCTTGTTTGTAATCTCTGTAATCTTTGTAACTTTTTGCAACCTTTGGGAAAAAAGTTTCAAGGGCTTCTTCAACTATGCTGTGCATGGTTTTTATTGGAACTTGATTTGTATGTAAATTTTCAACATTACTATTAACCCTTGAACATATTTTGTTTAAATCTTCTTGTGAAAAAGTTACAAGCACCCTTTCAGCAGATTTACTAATGGCTTTTACGACTTTGTTTATGTCATAATCTTCCAAACTTCCGTCTTTTTTGATAACTTGTACCATATATTGTCCTCCCTATCAACAATTACAATATATTGTGGTTTTATATATTTTTACTACCTATATATTGCGATTATGGAATAAAGCATATCACAATAATATTTTTTTGTACAATAAAAAATGTCAAAATTGGTAAATATTTTTTTACAAAAAAACTTAAATGTTATTTTAAAAAACAATATGGTTATAAAAACAAAACTACACAAAAAATTTGTCAAAGATATATAAAAATGATACACTCAAATCAAGGAGAAAATTATGCTAAACGAACAAGAAAGACTAGAAATTTATGACAAGGCAACTAGGTTATGGGGACTTGTTGCACAATATGACCAATGTGTTGAAGAAATGGGAGAACTAATTGTTGCAATCAACAAATATAAAAGAAAAGTTTTGTACAAGGAGTATAAGGGAGACAATAAAATTGTTGAAAACTTGGTTGAAGAAATTGCAGATGTAAGCATATGCTTAGAACAAATGCGACATTTTTTTAAAGATTATAAAATAGATGAAGTTATAGAAAAAAAGATGCAGAAATTTTTGGGACAGATAAATGAAATGGAAAAAGAGCAAAAGTAAGTTAATAATTTTTTTAAAATGATATATAATAAAATAAGTCTTGCAAGTGTTTAAAATAAGGTTAATATGTCAGCAACTTTTTCACACATTGTTTAGATATAAAAAAGAACACAAAAAAGTGTTCTTTTTTAATTGTATTTTTTTTCAAAATATTTAATTAAAACTCGTTGGGTGTTTTCATTTTTGCAATATGCAAGCCATCTTAGTTCGGCAATATTAACATTTAGTCCATTTTTATCGAGTTCGCAAACAACTTCAACTTTGTCGCCATTATTTAGTCTTGTATATATTGGAGATTTGTTAGGGGAATCGTTTATGAAAGCGTATTTACAACTAAATCCAATATCGTTGTGAAGTTTAAAAGCAAAATCAAGTACAGTGCTGTGTGATGGTATTTTTATTTTTTCTTTGTTTGGTGTTAAAACAGTAATAAAATTTGTTACAACGCCACTTGCCATAGTTTCATCAATCATGTCTACATCTGTACCGGTAATCGTTCCGTTTTGTACTTCTGTAAAGTGTGCTCTAGACATACAAGCTATACCAAACAAATTTCGTATGTTGTCTTTTACAACCAAATAACTATTGTTAAATGTGTCATAACTAATGTTTATTGCTCTTAAATTTTGTGATAAATTTGTGTTGTTAAGGATTTCATATAATAGTTCCATATAATTCTTTGTTTGTTCTTTTTCGTTAAAAACAATATAAATGTTGTAAGTTGGAACACTTATAAAATTGCTTTCTTTTATTTTTGTGAGTTTACTTATTTCAAAGTGTGATGTAATGCTGTCGTATATTTCTAATTGTGTTTTTGGTTCTACGATAACTTTATATAAAGATATATTTGCTTTTAGTGAATTAAGGTATATACCAACTTCTCTTTCTATCCTTTCTTTTAGTATGATTAAATAATTTTTCATGTTTTTTATATATCTGCTATAATAATTGATAAAGTCTTTATTTTCTTCTTCTGTTGATACTAAAAAACATTGATTTTTAATATTGTCATAAAAGTACTTAGATTTTAGTAGTTTTGCAATTGGAATAATCCATTTTCTTGTTTCGTTTACTTTTGCTTCTTTCTTATATTTTGGGAAAATCCCTATTGTTTGTAAATTGTTTAATCTATCAGCAAATTTAATATAGAATCCAAATTTGTTATTTTTTCCAATAGATATTAGTTTTTGATATGTTTTGTCTTCAATTGCTTGTTTTAAAAAATCATCAGTGTTAGAAAATAGATTTTCGTTGTCTGGCATAAAATTTTCTTTAGTTATTGCAGTGACTGCATCAACAATTTCTGCAATTTGTTTATTGAAAGTTTTTTCTATTTCTTTTATTGTAACGCCACAATCTTCAACGGTATCATGCAAAAGTGCACTAGATATAACATCGGTATTAAAATCTAGATGTTCCAAAATATAAGCCACTTGAACGGGATGCAAAATATAAGGCTCGCCACTTTTTCTAAATTGATTTTTGTGTTTTTCTTTTGCAAAATTATATGCTTTTATAACATTTGAAATGTCTAAACTGTTTTTGTTTTTTAAATTGTTTACTATCTCATTAAAAATTTCTTCATAATTATTCATAGTCGGCGTCCTTTATCAGTCTATAATAATTGTCGTCTTCCATGTTGTTGACTTTTGCAAATCTAAACATATTTGAATCAACTGCATCGCTTATAATGTTTTGAATACTATCCTCAACAATTCGTTTTTGTTGAAATTCGTTGAGTCCTGATTGTGTTGGGCTTAAATACAACCTTTTGATTAAATTGATTAAATCATTTATTTGGTTTTTTACATTTACTTCTGCAATATCTAGCGCTAAAAGGTTATATATTTCTCCGTCAGGAATATTAAATGCGATACTTGAAAAAATTATATATTGAATACAAGGCACGTGTTCTCTGCCACGAGAAATAGAATTAACTGTTCCAAGTCCACCAACATATTTTTTGTTTGAAGGTGGATTGTTTAAAATAATTAAACATTTATCGTTTTTATTTTTTAAACTTACAAATATTTGATTTGGATTTTGCTCCAAATCTCCCCAATAATAATTTTCAAACTGCATATAAAAATCGTTGATTTTTTGAATGTTGTTTTTATAAGAGTTTAAGGTTTTTAAAAATTCTTCTGCTTTTTCTCTTGAAATCATAAAAAGTCCATACGTTTTTATACCTTTTGGCGAAGAAAAATCGATATCATTTACAACTGATATTATTCCAAAAGTTAGTATGTCATAGTTGTAACTACCAACTTTGCCTTTATAGGCACTTGAATTATAATAGTACACAATATAATTACCAATAAATTTAGTATAATTATCGTTGTTTGAGATTGCTAAATTATTTTTGTTGATTTCTGATACTAAAAATTGGTCAATGTCAATTTTGTATGCTTTTTTTAATTGTAATAAAAATGTTATTGAAGGCATACTTTTTCCACTTAAATAATTTGCAATACTGCTTGCAGAGAAACCAGTTTTTTCAGCCACATCTTTTTGCGAATATAGTTCTGTTAAATACTTTAAATTTTTGATAAATGTTTCCATAAATACTCCCTATGAAAACATTTTATACGAAAAAATATAAAAAATCAATAATATAATGTAAATTTATTGCAACATAATAAATTTACTATTTACTTTTTTATCAATATTTTATTATAATAAATTAAATTTCGTTAATTTCATTAATTTTGTTGCCTTGCAAATATATTTCATAATCTTTAGCATTTTGACTAGAATATATAGTATAACAAAGTGGAGAAAAAGACAAAATGCCAATATTTTCAAAATTCCCAAAATATGATGCAAGTTGTTCGTCTGTTAAATTGTCTTTTAAAGGCGTTGCTAAGTAAGTCCTGGCAAGATTAAAATCTTCAACTTTTATTGCTTCAAAAAAATTATAAGGAATCAAGAGATTATTTTTTGCACTTTTATTTTTAGAGTTTTCGGTGTAAAGGTCTTTATTTTTTAAAGTTATATCTTCATTTTGCACAAAAGAGCAAACACGTATGTGCTTTGCCATATCGTTTATGTTTTGTTGTGTTTTTATATTATTTCCATCTATCTCTATTTTATCTCCACAAACATGACTAAAAACATTATTAGAAACATTAAAAACAACCAGTGTTTTTCCTTTTTTATTATTGCATAAAATGTTTATATTATTGTCAACAACAAAACTTGAAGCACTTGTGATATCTGTTTCGTATACATATTCACCCTTCGATGAAAATATTTTTATTCTGTCTTCGTAACAACTTATTGTATACTTAACGTTTTTTACTGTGTGTGAAGCAGTATAAACAACAATATTTGATGATATCAAAAAAGGTTTTACAAAAATTTCTGCTCTGTGAGCAAAATTATAAACTTTGACACATTCACTTTGTGTTTTTATATCTAGGTTTTGACTTTCAATATTTATGCAAAAGGGAATAGATAAATTAGATTGGTCAACAGGATATGCTTTTATTAAAAGATTGTTTTTTTCACAATTTAAAACTTCAACATAATTTGTTGGTTCTAAAAAGTAGTTAGAGTTTTCAATTTCCAATAAAAAATTGTAATTAGAATATATTTTTAAATCTTTCATGATATATTATATGACTTTTATATAACTAAAATACTTTATTGTTTTTCTATTTATTGTTTAATAATTTTTTTTTTGTCAATACTTAACAAGAAAAAGGAGAGTATATGAAAGATTATTCAAAGTGGAAAGACGATGAAGTTATTAAACTTTTTAGATTTATAGAAAATGGTAAGAAACAAAATAAGTGTTTGTCTAATCTTTTTAGTGAGTTTGCATCACTTACAAACAGAATGCCAAACAGTGTTAGAAATTACTATTATGCAGAATTAAATTGTTTAGAAAACGACAAAACAAGACAAAAAAAATTAAACATTGATTTAAGCCTTCATCAAAAAGTAGATCAAAAAGAATTTTCCTATGATGAAACAAAACAATTAGTTATGGACATATTAAAACAAACATCAAAAGGCTTATCCGTAAGAAAAGCCTGTTTAAATTTAGCAGACGGCGATATAAATAAAATGGTACGCTTTCAAAACAAATTTAGAACAGTTGTGCTGAAAGATAAAAATTTGTATGAAAGTTGTTTAAATGAATTAAAAAATCAGGGGGTTAATGTGAAAACCAAATTGCCAAACAACGTAATAAGTATGCCAGACAGAAGGAATATATTAACAGAAAGCGACATAAATAGTTTATTTTTAGGGCTTGTGAAACTAGTAAAAAAACAAGCAACAATGCAAGTTAGTTCAAACTTAAAACAAGAATGTGAAAGAGCAAACGAGGCACTTAGAAAAACACTTGTTCAACTAAGCGAAAAAGAAAATGAGTTAAAACTGCTTAGAAAACAATTTAAAGTTTTAAACATACAAAACACTAAACTTGTTGAAGAAGTTAAACAATTAAGGGGCAAAAATGCTGAACTTTTAACAAAACAAAACAAACTTTCTGCGCTTAAAAAATTTACTCAACGATATGAGAACAAAATGAATGAAATCAATTAGTCTAATTATAATACAAAATAGTTGACTAAATTTATAAATGTTTGATAATATATAAGTGAATTATATTTATAATATAAGAGGAAAAAATGAGTAAAAGAATAAAACTTGTATTAAGTATTTGTATTTTAGCATTGTGTTTAAGCACTCTTACTTTTGGTGTGCTTGCAGCAGTGCAAAAAAACAATCAAATAGAAGGGGAAATCGGTTTTAATGCAGACAATTGCGATGTGTCTATTTCTGCGTCAGTAGAAGGTGCCGTAAAAGAAGATGGCAGTGCAAACAACGCAAATCTAGCAACAACAAAAGTTACAGATAATCTTGTATGGAAAATTCCAGATGTTTTGTGTTTTGACGAAAAAAATTATCCAACAATTCCAGACATTGTAATTACTTTTGTTGTAACAAATAACTCAACAAATGTTGCAGTTAAAGTTACGGCAACGCTAGGTCCTGCAATTCCAACGGACCATGTGAGTGCAACATTTGCAAGCACTGTTGGAACTTGGTCAGATACCGATGGAATAACTATAGAGAAAGGAAGTAGTGCAACAATAACACTTACAATAAGTTTAACCGATAAAGAAACCACCCTTCATGCAACGCAAGGAAGTTTGGTTGGTTTTAACTTTCAAACTCCAACAAATTCTTAATTTTTTCAATTTAAAACAATTAAAAATCCAGATACAGCAAACCATTTGCTGTATTTTTTATTTGCTAAAACTAAGCGTGTTTGTTATCATATAATAAATGGCTGTAAATATTATTGTAGGACATAAATTAAATTGCGTTAGCAAAGAAGTTATAAGGTCTATTGACAAAAATAGACAAGATTTTTTGTGCGATAATATTGTTGTTGTTCCTGATAGATTTTCAATGGTTGCTGAAAAACTTATATTTGAAGTTTTAAATATAAAAGCAACATTTAACATACATGTTATGGGTATAAACAAACTTGCAAAAAAAATTATTGACGATGCAAACCTTGATTGCGTCTATGTTGATAATATAGAAAGCACGTTTATTTTGTATAGGGCAATTCAAAAGGTTAAAAACAATTTTTTGTGTTTTTCAAAAAATATAAGTCAAGGGCTTTTAGAAAAAATAAAAAACGCACTTTCGCTCATTAGGTCAAGCGATGTTTCGGTGAGCGAATTAAGACAAAATTTAAACTTTGTTGATGAAAATCAAAAAACAAAAATGCAAGATCTACTCTCTGTATACGAAGAATATGAAAACCTATTAGATGGTAGACTTGATGCAACAAACATTTTAAAAACTTTTGATAGTTTGATTGAAAATTCATTAAAATTGCAAAAAACAAATATATATTTTTGTGGTTTTGATAGTTTTACAAAACAAGGTTATGAAATCATAAAAAAAATATCAAAAAACTGTAAGAATTTAGTGGTTGGAGTTTTACACAAAACAAATAATTCCAATTCACATATTTTTGACGATGAAATGTATGACGAACTCACTTCGTTTTTTAAAAATAACAATATAGATTTTCAAATATTAGAAGCAACGCAAAATTTAACGTCACAACAAGAATTGGTGTTTAAAAATGTGTTTGGATACAATATTAAACCACAACAAAATTTTAACTATGCAAAAATAATTGAAATGCCATCAAAACAAAACGAAATAGAAAATGTTGCAAAATATATTTGTTATTTTATAAAAAACAAAAAATGCAAATATAGTGATATAAATATAGTAACAAACAGCAGTTATTTTGAAGACATAGAAAACATTTTTGACGAGTACAAAATTTCATATTATGTAGACAAAAACACAAATTTTTTGCAGATACCACTTTTAAATTTTATAAAATATGCTTTTGATGTATATCTTGAAAATTATAGTCAAGAAAGCATAATAAATTTTTTAAGTAATAGTTTTTGTGATATTGATAAACTTGAAAAAAACAATATAGAGAATTTTATCTTAGAAAACAATATTGAATATAGTAAATATAACAAACTACTAGAATATTATTCAAATTCACAACTCATAAAACTTAAAAAATTTGTAAACGAATTAAAAAATTTTGGCACTGTTTCTTATTACATTAAACAAGTTAAAACATTGTTAGAAGATTTTAATGTTGAAAGTCAACTAAACAATTTATGCAACGAGTTCAACAAAAACAATGACTTAAAAAACGAAAAGATATATGTTCAAGTTTTAGATAAGATAACCAGCCTAAACGAAAAGTTTGAAAATATTTTAAATGACGAACAAATTTCTGTAAACGATTTTTATGAATTGTACTTAAATGCATTAAGTGATGTCAACATATCTCAAATTCCACTAAATTTAGATTGTGTTTATGTTGGCGATAGTTCATCAAGTTTTTTTGAAACAAAAAAATATTTGTTTGTTTTGGGTGCAAATCAAGATGTTCTTCCAACAACAATAAAAGATTTGGGACTTATTAGTGATAAAGAAATTGATTTTTTATCTAAAAAATTAAAAATTTCGCCAACAGTTAAAATGATAAATAGGCGCAATAGATTTAAACTTTTTGACATTTTAAGTGATGCTAAACAGAACTTGTTTGTTTATTATAGATTGACAGACGAAGATGGCCAAAAAATGTTGCCATCAAAATTTGTTAGCGATATTTTAAGTTTGGGGGCTAATAAATATAATATAGCAGATTTTGAAGAAAATTTTGCTGATGATAATTATATAGAAAAAATAAAATTTAATAATCCATATTCTTATATTGCACTTAAAAACATTTCAAAAAACACAAAACAGAGTTTTGTTTTAAAAAATGTTTTACAGAATTTAGGCGAGTTTAAACAATTTAATTTTTTAAATAAAGAAAAAGTTTCATCAGGCAAATCAATGCTTAGTTTAAACAAAACTAAAATAAGTCAAGTTGAAAGTTATTATGAATGTCCATTTAAACATTTTGTAAAGTATGGATTAAAACTTGTGGAAAAAAAAGATGGAACAATAAAACCAAATGATTTTGGTAATTTTTTGCACGAATTTTGCAAATATTTTGTTGATTATATTAAAGACAATAAAATTGAAAATGACGAACAAATTACAAAAGTCGTCGACAAAGTTTTTAGTAAACTAACAAATAAAAAAGATTATTCATACTTTAATGACAAGGAAAATTTATATACAAAAGAAATCTTATATAATGAAGTAAAAAGATTTGCCATTTTTGTGTGTTTTGAACAAAAAATAAGCAATTTTAAATTGTTTAAAACAGAGTTTAAATTTGGCGATAATTTAGATGAATTGTGTGTTTATGTAAATAACAAGAAATATAGTATAGTTGGAATTGTTGACAGAATAGATAAATGCGATAACTATTTTAGAATAATTGACTATAAAACAGGTTCACTTGCAAGTTCAAACTCGAAAATTGAAAATTTGTATAACGGCACAAAAATACAAGTATATGTGTATTTAAAAGCCATTGCAAATAAGTTTAATTTAAAACCTTTTGGTGCATTTTATTTGCCACTAAATAACGCATATTTAGATTCAAAACAAGACGAATATAAATTACAAGGATATTTTATTGACGATATTAACTTAATTGAAAAAGCTGATTCAACATTGAATTTTGAGAACAATAAAAGCAAACTTTTTGAAGTGCAATATTCTCCAAATAAAAAATATGTAGATGAAAATATTAAAAAACTTGTTTATAGCAAAAATGTTACAAAACAGGAAATGCAAGCCATGATAGAATATTCAATAAAAATAGTGGAACAAGCAATAAAAGAAATATTAGAAGGTAACACACAAATATCTCCAATTTCAGATTGTAAATTTTGTGAGTACAAGGCCATATGTGGAATTGATGAGAGTGCTATTTTGCCAAGAAAAATAAATGCAAAAATAAGTCCAAAAACATTTTTGGGAGATGAAGATGAGTAAAGAAGTTTTTGACAAAATTGATGAACAAGATGCTGTTTTGTCGTCTTACAATAAAAACATTGTTGTTTCTGCTTCTGCTGGTAGTGGAAAAACTTCTGTCATGATTAGAAAAATTGTGGATTTAATAAATAAAGGTGTTCACGTAAAAGAACTCTTGGTTTTAACATACACCAATGCAGCAGCAAGCGAAATGAAACAAAAACTTTTAAACTATATGAGCCAAGAAGCGCAAAACAATAAAAAATTATTAGATGAAATAGAAGATGTTAGTCTTGCAGATATTTCAACAGTGGATAGTTTTTGCCAAAAAATTGTCAAAAGATTTTTTTATGCAATAGATATCGACCCGGGATTTAATATTATTCAAGGAAGCCAACAAAAGCAAATACAACTAAAAGCATTAAAAAAAGCACTTGATATATATAAAGAAAAAAACAGCGAAACATATTTCAACTTATTTGATATTTACGCAAAAAATAGAACAGATAAAAACATAACTAATCTTGTTATGAAATTATATAACTATTCTTGTTCAATTTTAGATTATGAAGAATGGAAAAATAAGTCGCTTAACTTATTTAAAAAAGAGCAAGCAGGAAATATACTTTATAAAAATTTCATGCAAATAATAAACTCAATTTATATTAAATATAAAAAATTTTTGGAGCAATCATCAAAATTAGATTTTAAAAAATATTGTGAGCAGTTAAATCAAAATATTTTACAAATTGAATTGTTAAAAAAATCACAAAATTTGGGAGATTTAATTGATTATGCCCAAACAATAGAATTAAAATCTGTGCCACAAAAAGATAATAGAGATGTTTCTTTACAACCAAAAATTAAGCAAACCAAAGAATATTTATCAGAAATATTAAGTGAAATAAGAAAATATGAAAGTAAAGCAATATATTTAAACTCAATAAAAGAGTGTGAAATTACAACTAAAACATTGTTTGAAATTTGTGATTTGTTTATAAACGAGTACAACAAAATTAAAAAGCAAAAAAATGTTTATGACTATAACGACATAGAAAGATTGACAATTAAAATATTTCAAAACGAAGATATTTTAAACACTGTCAAAAATGCATATAAAAACATTTTTATTGACGAATTTCAAGATGCAAACCTTGTGCAAGAAAAAATTATAACAAGTTTAAAAAATGGAAACAATTTGTTTTTTGTGGGAGATTTAAAACAAGCCATTTATGGATTTAGACAATCCAACTCAAAAATATTTGAGCGAATTTGTAAGGAATTTGAAAAAGACGACAAAACAAACGGAAACTCGCAATCATTATATTTAAATTGTAATTTTAGAACAACATCAAAAATACTTTTGTTTATAAACGATATATTTTCTGTTATCATGACAGAACAAACAGCTGGATTAAACTATAAAGATAAAGCCAAGTTGATTCCAAAAGCAAAATACCAAGATGAAAAAACGCCTTGTGTGGAGTTAAACATTTTATATAAAGAAGAAGACGAGAATCAAAAATTGCCAAAAGTATACAGTGTTTTAAATCAAAGTGGTAGCCAAGAAATAAAAGATTCTTTAATAGAAGCAAATTTTGTTGCCGAAAAAATAACAAAATTGTTAAATGAAGAAATATATGATATAAAGTTAAAAAAATATAGAAAAGCAAAATATAGCGATATTGCAATTTTGTTTAGAACAAGGGCAAGTCAAAATGAATTTATCACAGCACTAAATAAATTTAATATACCAACACAAGAAAATTCAAACAAAGATTTAGAACAAACATATGATGTTATGGTATTAATAAATTTGTTAAAAATTGCATCTAATTTTAACGATGATTATGCACTTGCAAGTATAATGATGTCCGACTTTTTTGGTTTTGATGTTGACGAAATGCTTGAAATAAGAAAAGCGTCAAAATATAAATATTTTTATGAAAGTGTAAAAAATTATAATAAAAATGACAAAATTAAACAAAAAATTGAAAAAATGTTGCAAATTTTAAATAATTTTAACAACATTTTAACATTTAACGGAATAAGTAAAGCACTTTTATTTGTTGTTAAAGAACAAAATTATGAATATAAATTATCTAATTATCTAAATGGTTACACAAGAATAAAAAACGTAAAAGATTATATAAATTCTTTTAACAATTCCAATTTTAATTACAGTGTTAGCGAGTATTTAAATTTTTTAAAACAAAGCACGCGAGAACAAAAAGTATCATCACAAATAGCAAGCCAAGAAGTTGTAACTTTAACAACAATGCACGCAAGTAAAGGTCTTGAATGGCCAATAGTAATTATTCCAAATCTTAATTCAAACTTTAACAAAGCACCAAATGAAAGTGAAATTGCACTAAACGAAGAACTGGGCGTTGGAGTAAAATATTATGATAGGAATTCAAGGAAAAAACATGAAAGTGTGTTTTATGATTTGGTAAAATATAAAAACCGAGAAAGTGAATTTAGTGAAAAAATAAGATTGTTTTATGTTGCACTAACAAGGGCAAAAAATAAACTTATATTAGTTGCAGCAAAAGAAAAACTAAACTTTTTTAAATATGAAGATGAAAGACAAATAAAAACTTCACCATCATATTTAGATTTTATCGTAAATTCCCTAAATGAAAAAGACATAAACAAAATAAATTGCAAACAAAATTTTAATATTTATGATGATAAAAGTTATAAATGCAATTTATTAAATGGTAAAGATTATTCACAAATTACACAACAAAACAATGTAAATATTTTTAACAATAATATTGAAATTGCTCAAATAACAGAATTACAAGAATATATACAACAACAGTATTTTAATAATGAAGCAACAAAAAAAGCGCAAAAAAACTCTGTTTCAAAAATTATGCAAGATGATGTTTATGCGAGTTTAAATACTGCACCAAAAAATTTGGACATAGGCGAGCATTTAAGTGAAATTGATAAAAATGAAATTGGTTCAGCATATCACAAGGTGTTAGAAGAAATAGATTTTAAAAGTAGTTGCGGTATAATTGAAATAAAAAATATTATTAAAAAATTAGAAAAACAGCAGTTGTTTAAGAAAGAAGTTTTAAATGTTTTAGATGTCAATTTAATCAAAGAGAACATAGCCATTCTAAAAAAACTATCAGGAGCAAACACAGTTTTAAAAGAACATAGTTTTATAATGAGTTTGCCTTATAGTGAAGTGCAACAAAGTTTTATAGATGATAAAATTTTAATTCAGGGAATTTGCGACTTAATTATATTAAGCGAAAATAATGCTATTTTAGTAGATTATAAATACAGTAGTCTAAGCCAAAGTAAACTTGTTGAAAAATATAACAAACAAATTTTGTTATATAAAAAAGCAATAGAATATGGATTTAATAAAAAAGTTGAAAGTTGTTATATTTTAAGCATAAAACAAGCAAAGTTGTTAAAATGTTAAAACTATTTAACAATATAATAAACTTAAATTTTATTATTGTTATAAATAACTAAAAAGTGCAAACTTTGTTTGCACTTTTGTTTAAAAGGTTGCGATGTCTGATAAAAAAATATAAAAAAAATTAAAAATAAATTCAAAAAAAATATTAAAAAAATAAAAAAAATATTTAAAAATATTAGTTAAAAAAATATTATTGTGATATACTACACTCGAAAAATGTATAAAAAAGGGGAAGGTATTATGCTTTTAGGTGTTATTGAAAATATTTCTGATTTCATTTATCAAATAACAACAAACGGACTTACTTCAGACCTTATTTTCTACATTGGCTTAGGTTTTATTATATTTATGGTTTTATTCTTTATGATAAAATCACGCTATGCCTATGAAGGAAGATTGGAAAGGTCACTTGAAAAACTTAACAGATGGTTATTTGTTCATCAACAAATAGACGAGTCGAACTTGGTTGAATTTAACAATATGATTAAAAAAACTCCAAGATTATTAAGATATCATTGGCAACAATATATGCTCTATCGTGAGCACGAACCAAGTTTTTATATGAGTATGTATAATTGTATTGAAAAACCACTACACACAAGTTCATATAATTCAAACATAAAAAACTTTATTGGTATTTGTGGTGCAACAATGCTTGTTACATTTGTTTTGTCGCTTTTAGGTTATGGCAATTCTCCACTAACTATTGAAAGTTTTGCTAATTCACTAATTACCCCATTAATTATTATGGTGCTTAGCGTATTATTTTTAATTTTGCTAAGATCAATGCAAAATTTCAATTTGTCCAGTTTATATCAAAATTTTCATTTGTTTAATAGATACATAGATAAAGCTTCGGCAACTATTCCAAAATATGTAGACTTTGAAATATTATTTACAAGAAAAGAAATTCGTGGCGGTATTCCTGTTCTTAACGAATACCTTGAAAAAAGAGCACGCCAAGAAGCAGAAGAACTTGAAAAAGCCCGTCAAAATGCAGTTGAGCACGAAGTGTATAATTTTGAAAGCACAGGAATTGATGGTTCTCTTATACTTGATAGAGCAATGAAAGAGTCGGAAATTTATCTAAACACAAGACAAAGACTTTTAAGCCAAATTCAACAATTTGAGTCTGAAATTGATTCTTTAAAAAGAAATTACGAAAATGTTTCAAAAGATTATCAAAGAAAACTTCAAGCGAGCAAAGAAAATGTAGAAAGATTGAGAACCCAACAAGAAGAATCAACAAACCGTATTGAAGTAAACTATATTAAAAAGCAACAACAAGACGAAATTAAAAAGCAAGAGCAACTTGAAAAGGATCAAGACGATGCAACGCTTAGATATGAACAAGAAACTGCAACACTAAAACAAGAAATTGAAAAATGCAGAGCAGAACTTGAAGAAAAGAAAGAATATGTTACAAAAGCAATGCTTAGTGAATACGATACCTTTTCAACAAAAATATATAAAGCAATATTAAACGATGTTCAAGAAAAACACAAACAGGAAGTTGATGAACTTGCAGAGCAAAAAGTTGAAGCACTTAAAGAACTTGAAAAAGCAAAAGAAATCAACAATATTAAAGATAGTGTTATTAACGATTTACGAGAACTAATTCATCAAACTGAAGAAAAACAAAAAATTAATTTAGATGCACAAGAACAAAAAATTGAAGAACAACTTGAAAAAAATGTTGAAGAAAAAGATGATGTTGTAAATGATAATGTTCAAAATGAATCAAGCAAAGAAGTTGAACCAAAAACAGAAGAGCAAATAAATCAAGAAAGCGAACAAGAACAACAAACAACGCAAGAAACACAAGAGCAACAAGAAACACCACAAGGCTTTTATGACGAAAATGGATATTACTGGTTTGAAAATGGAACATATTATGATGATAAGGGTTACTATCACGATGAAGATGGTTCAATATATGACCAAGATGGAAACTTTATTTCACAAGAAGAATATGAAAGACTAACAAAACCACAACCACAAGAACCACAAGTTGAAGAAGTTGTAAAAAATGAAGAACAACAAGAATCGTTGCAAGAACCACAAGAGCAACAAGAAGTTGAAGAAGAAAAATCAGAAGAAAAGCCAACTCAAACACAAATGGCTGATTTCGTTGATATGTTCCCCATTGTAGAAAACGAAAAAACACAGCCAGAAGAATCACAAGAACCACAACAAGACGAACCACAAAGCGAAGTTTTAAATAATCAACTCGAAATCAAAGAAGAAGAACCTAAAAAACGAGGTCGTGGAAGACCAAGAAAAACTGAGACTAGCGAAGAAAAACCAAAGGTTGCAGGAAAGCGTGGTCGTCCAAGAAAAACCGAAACAACACAAGAAAAGCCAAAAACAGCAGGCAAGCGTGGTCGTCCAAGAAAAACCGAAGTAACAGAAGAAAAACCAAAAACATCAGGTAAGCGTGGAAGACCAAGAAAAACAACAACTGAGACAACTGATACAAAACCAAAAACATCGGGCAAGCGAGGCCGTCCAAGAAAGACCGAAACAACACAAGAAAAGCCAAAAACATCAGGTAAGCGTGGTCGTCCAAGAAAAACTGAACAATCAACAGAACCAAAGGTTGCAAAAAAGCGTGGTCGTCCAAAAAAGAACGCTGATGACTTAAAGGCTATAAGCAATCAAATACTTGAAGAAAGCAATCGTTTAATTGAACAACAAAATGAATTAAACAGACAACTTGGCGAAACATTGCAACAAATAAAAGATCAACAAAATGAAGAAAAACTTCAATCACAAGAAACAGTTGACGAAGGTGTAGTGCCACAACAACAAGAGGGCGTTCAATTAAAGAACGAAGAACTACCTAAAAATGAAAGTGAAAGTGTAGAAACTAACGAAGAAAACAAACCTAAGGGCGATGGTGAAAGTCAAAATTAAAAAATAAAAAATGCAAACTTTTGTTTGCATTTTTTATTTAATTTCTATGCATTTTTTTAATTTGTTGCCAACTTCTTCTGCCATTTGAGTTGAACTGGCATAGATGTAAAAAATTGGTTCGTTTATTTTTACTTTATCCCCAATTTTGTGAAAAGTTCTAATTCCATTGTCATAGTTTATTGTGTCATTTTCTTCAATTTTTACAGTTCCCATTTTTGCAACAATATTTCCAATTTCTTTTGTGTTAAACGATATAACTTTTCCTTTTTTATTTGATTTTATAATTAGAGTTGGTGTTTTGTAATCTTCATCAAACAAATCTAAACTGCCTTTTTGACAAGAAACCATAGTTTTTAGTTTGTTTAGTGCTGTTTTGTTTTTAATAACTTTTTTTACTTTATGTTTTGCAACAATGTAAGGAATGTGTTTGTCTAAACTTACACAAATTGATGCAAGTCTTACACTGTCATGATATAAATTAGATTTTTCTTCGCCTTTTAAAACTTTTATTGCTTCCATTGTTTCAAGTTTTGGACCAACATTATATCCAAGTGGCTGGTTCATTTTTCCAAGAACAATTTTAACTTTTTTGTTTGCATATTCTCCAATTCTTTTCATCTTTTTTGCAAGAATTTTTGCACTTTTTTTGTTTGGCATAAATGCACCATTTCCATATTTTACATCAAGTACAATTATATTTGCTCCACAAGCAAGTTTTTTGCTCATTATTGATGAAGCAATAAGACTTATGTTATCCACAAGACCTGTTTTGTTTCTTAGTGCATAAATTTTTTTGTCGGCAGGAGCAAGTTCTTTTGATGTTGTAAGCATACAACCACCGTTTTGTTGTACAAGTTGAATTGCTTGTTGTATATCAATATCTGTTTTGTAACCTTTAAAACTTTCAAGTTTGTCGCAAGTTCCACCTGTAAAACCAAGACCTCGTCCACTGAGTTTAAGCATTTTTGTGTTAAGGCATGCACAAATTGGCACAATTATTATTGTTGTAGTATCACTCACTCCACCCGTTGAGTGTTTATCTACAACACTTTTTAGATTAGTTAAATTTAATTTTTCTCCACTATCAAGCATTGCCATTGTTAAATAATATAACTCTTTGTCTGATATGTTATAGTCGTAAATTGCTTTTATAAATGGCAAAAATTGTTCGTCTGAAATTATATTTTTTGTATAACTATCAACTGCTTCATAAATTTCGGCTTTTGTTAATGAAATTTTATTTTTTATTTTTTCTGCTATTTTGTTTATATCTATCATGATTATATTTTAAAAATAAAAACAAAATATGTCAAATTGATAAAAATAAAAAACCACTAGATTTAACAATCTAATACACAATAGTATTATAATTTGTCAAAAGAAGTGGTTTTTTATTTATGCAAAGAATTTTGGTCTTCCTAAAAAGAGTGTGCAAATAATGTCAATAATCCAGCAGAATACACAACCAGGAACAATCCAAAGCACACCTACAACAACCATAAATGCATCTTTTTTGCTTACGCCTTTAACAATACGATAAACTGCCCAAACAATGTCCAAAACAGGAATGCAAAGAAGAACTTTAACAATCCATGGAAGTCCGTCCATTGCTGCAACAAATCCGTTTTTATTTGCCATTTTTCCCTCCTATAAGCATTATACAACTTGGTTTTATTTTTTCCAACAAAATACAACAAATTGTTTTATTTAATTAAAAGTTGTCAATTTTGTTTATAATGATTGCACAGTATAGTTTATTCTTATATAATGTATTTTAGAACGAAAGGTTGTTTATGAAGAAATATAATTTTATTGTTACAAAACAAAGCAAACTTCTTAAATTTTTGGAAGACAATTTGCCACAATACAAATATTCTCAATTTAACAAAGCATTAAGGGAAAAGGACATAAAAATTAATGGAGTTCGTGCAAAAGAAAATGTTTTATTGTGCGTTGGTAATAGTGTTGAAATTTTTTTAGATGACAAAAAAATAGAAAAAAAATATGAAGTAGTTTATGAAGATGAAAATATTATTGTGTTTAATAAACAAAAAGGAATTGAAGTTTGCGATGGCGAATTTAATATACAACTAGATTATGAAAAAGAACATAAAAAAATTTATGCAGTTCACAGAATTGACAGAAATACAATAGGGTTAGTTATTTTTGCAAAAAGCCAAACTATTTGTAATAATTTAATTAAAATATTTAAAAGTCACTGTGTAAAAAAATACTATTATGCTGTTGTCAAAAAAGCAAAACATAAAGAAAGTGTTTTATGTGGTTATCTTGTAAAAGATAAAAATTTAAGCACTGTTAAGATTTTTAATACAAGTGTACAAAATTCTGCTTACATTGAAACAAAATACAATGTGGTTAAAAATGGACAAGATATAGATTTAATAAATGTTTGCATCAGTGCAGGAAAAACTCATCAAATTAGGGCACATCTTGCACATTATGATATGCCAATATTAGGCGATGAAAAATATGGCGATATTAAATTAAACAAAATCTATAAGCAAAAAACTCAACTTTTGCAAGCATATAAAATTCAATTTTTTATTAAAGATGATAATAAATTAAAGTATTTAAACGATGTAAAGTTGGAACTGGGTTGTGCATTTTTAAATTTCTTTTAACACTTTTTTGTGTTTTAACATATAAAATTCATGTTATGCCAAAAACTCAGTTAAAACATTTATCTTCAAATTCATATTATGCAAATTTGTTAAAAGAAGCATATGCCGGTAGTGACAGTGAAACAATGATGGTTATGCAATTTTTGTATGACAGTTACATATTGTCTAGTTTTGACAACGATTTTGTTGATGAATTTTATTTAATTGCACAAGATGACATAGAACATCACAAATTATTGGGAGAATGTATTGTAAAACTTGGTGGCGATCCTGTTTATTGTTCGTCAAATAATGTATTTTTTAATGGAAAAAACATAGAAAATGACAAAGGTATAAAACAAATTATTTTGCGTGGAATAGAAATAAAAGAAAAATCAATAATAACCTATAAGATTTTAATTGCAAAAATAATAGAAAAAGAAATAAAAAATTTATTGGAAATAATTCTTGTTGATGAACAAAAACATAAAGAAATGCTTAAAAATATGTTAAAAAAATATGAAAATAATACATAAAAATATCAATACTTATCGATTTTTACAATTAAATTTATTTAATTTTAATTATTTAATGTTCAATATTTTGAACATTTTTTTTATTTTATTTATAATTAAAATTTTTATTTTTATAAAAATAGCAAAAAATAATATTGTTTTTTTATTGAAAAAATTAAAAATATATTTATTGTAAATAAATATTTTGTAGAATATTATTATATTTCGTTTGATAAAAAACCTTAAATAGTGTTAGAATATATCAAAAGATACTAGAAATTGTGTAATTTATTATTTGGAGAATAGTATGAAAAAATTTGTTCCGTACATATTGGTGTTGTTTTGTGTATTTTCAGTTTCAGTGCTTGGCGCTTGTAACCAAAACAACGCACGCATAAGTTTTGATACTGATTATATTGAAATGAACATTGGAGATGAACTTGATGTGTATTCAAAATTAGAAGTTGAAGGTGTAAACGCAAAAGAAGTTACACTAAAATCGCTGGATAGTTCTGTTATCTCTTTAACTGATGGACAAGCAACAGCAGTGGGGCAAGGAACAACTATTGTGCAAGCGTTATATGAAAATAAAAGAGCAATTCTTGAAATTAAAGTAAACGGTGAAGCAATAGTTTGCGACGCACCTTTGGGGCTTATGTACGATAAACAAAACGGTTTTATTACTTGGAACCATGTGCTAGTTAAAATAGGCAATGATATTCAACAAGTAAATTCATACACAGTTGAAATTAAATCAAACGATACAACAAAAGAAGAAATTGTAATTGGCGACAATAAATATCAACTTCAAGAAAGTGGCGTTTATGAAATAAGAGTAAAATGCAACTCGTTTGTATCAAATCAAACAATAGTTTATCAGGGTTCAGATTATAGCGAAAGTATTGTTTTAACAAAACTAGACAAGCCATATAATTTAAGTTACAATGACGAAACAAAAACACTTAGTTGGGAAGCAAGTGAAGATATTGCGACTTTTGTTGTTAATATAAATGGTGTATTATCTGAACCAACACAAGAAAATGAAATGGTGGTTGACTTAACAACTTCAAATATATCAAAGCAAGAAACTTTTGAAGTGTCGGTTATAAGTCAGACATCAAAAATAAGTGGCAACGACATTGTTGCTTCAAGTGAGAGTGATAAAAAAGTTTGGACAAGGCTTTATGCTCCTGCTTTAAGTATTGACGATGGTGTCATCACATGGGATAATTCACAAAAAGGCAATTTTCATTATGAAATTATTAGAACAGATGTAAATAATGTTGTTTCAAAAGAAGTTGTAAGTGGTGGCAGCTATTCATTAACAGGAATTACTGCTGGAACATACAATACAATACAAATTCAAGCAGTAAGCGACAGCGAAGAATATTTGTCTAGTGAAAATGTAAGTGTTTTAACTGACGTTATAAAACTTGAAAAAGCAACTTTGTCATTTAATCCGTTAACAAAAACATTATCGGTTTCAAACTATGACGGAAAAAAGATTGAACTTGAAATAACATATAAAAATAGTGTTGAAAAAATTGAACTTGTAAATGGTTCTTATGTGTTTGATAAAACAGATATTGGTGCTTATACGGTTAATGCCTATGTTTATGCACAAAACAATAAAGAAATAAATGCAGATGTTTCAAACACAATAACACTGTTGCAATTATCAAGAATTGACACTTCTTCGATTAGTCAAAGCGTAGTTGATAATAAATATTTTATAACATTTAACGAAGTTGAAAATGCAGATACATATTCTCTTTCGTACATAAAAGATAATTTAGAAAAAACACTTGTAAAACAAGGTGATGGTTCTTATGGCGATGTAAATAATATTTTTAGTAGTAGTGGTGCATATCAAGTTGTGATAACTGCATCAAGTTCAACATCAACTTCATCTGACACATTTATTTTGCCAAGCAAAACAATTATAAGTGTGGTAAGACAAGAAGATGTTGTTGCTATTTTAACCGAAGAAGATGGACCTAAATCAATTAGTTGGGACGCAATACCTACTGCAAATGGATATAAATATTACATAACCAAAAACAATGAGATGTTTCAAGAAAACACAACATCGTCAACTTTAATATCAATTGATAATTTTGAATTTGGAAAATATAGTTTCTTTGTAAAAGCAGTTGGGGCAATTAGTGGTGGAGTTTTATATTTAGATAGTTTAAATTATGCACAAGTGGATTTTGAAATTGAACTTTTGCTAGATACTCCAACGATGAGTTTTGATGTTGAAACAAAAATACTGACAATAACTAAAGTGAATTATGCAAATAATTACGAAATTACAATAAATTCACAACCACTAGTTTTTGACAATTCACAAGAAACAATAACAATAGACCTAACACAAAAACTCACACAATCAGGCGATTATGTGGTAAGCGTAAAAGCATTAAATGCAGATAACGAACTTATATTTGATTCAAATGTGAACAGTATCACAATAACAAAATTAAGTGCACCACAGCAATTTAATTTATCAACCGATGGTGTATTAACAATTTTAGATTATCCAAACGGTCAAATGCTTGACGAAAATAGAGCAACACTTCTTATAAATGACGAAAATACAGAAACTCTAGACAATAGTACAACATATACAGTTAAAGCAAAATTTAATGCAACAAAACAAAAAATAGACAATCATTATTATTTGGATAGTGAGATAAGTCAATTTAATATTGAAAGATTGACTGCTCCGGCTTCTCCAACACTTGACGAAACATTGATTTCGTGGCAAGAAACAACACAAGAAAACTTTACATATTTGCTCACAATTTCGCAAGGAGAAATTGTAAAACAAATTCAAGTGAGCGAAAATCAAATTGATGTATTTGATGAAAAATTTAGCGGTATTGACACAAAACAAGATTTTGCAATAAAAGTGTGTTATTTGTATGTTGGTGCAAACATAAATTTACAAGACGGAAAGAATATATATTTTACATCACAAAATAGCGAACAAACATTAGTTCATAAAATTGAAAGCGATGCAATTTTAAGTGTTGTTGAACAAGATGGAAAAGTTATCGCAAATTGGACTGCAAGTTTGATAAGTGGTGTAAATTATGAACTTATGTTAAATGACGAACAAGTTTATAGTGGAGAACAAACATCGCAAGATATAACTTCATATGTTAACGATGCAGGAAAGTACACATTAAAATTAAAAGTTTCAAAACAAGGATATTTAACTAGTGAATTTGTAGAAGTGTATGTTGAGAGATTGCAAAGTGTTGAAAGCGTAAAAATAGACGAAGATGAAAATATCATTGTTGAAACAAATTACACAACAAACGACCTGCCTGACGGAACGCTTGCTCAACTAGAAAAAATATCAATAACAAAAGATGACATCCAAGATTTAACAAACCTTTCTAGTTATTTTGGTAAATTTGAAATACAAGTTGGACTTGTTGCAAAAACTTACACCGAAGGCAAATATTATTTTCTTTCAAGCGATGTAAGTACATTTAAGTTTAATAGAATTCAAACACTCACAAATCCAACAATAATGGATAATACAATAACTTGGGATAATATAGCACAAGTTACAAATTACAAACTTAAATTTTCAAACGGCGAACAAAACCTATACTATACAGTGAGTGGTGAAAACAGCATAAGCACACAAAACCAAAATATAAAACAAATCATAAATAGCTTAAATTCAAAAAATATTACAGTCTCTGTTTCAGCACAAATTGGAGAAGTTATTGCTTTAAAAAATGTTGAAACGCTTTTGTCTTCATACTTTTCAACAACTTCACAAATTATTGTTTTGAGTGAAGTTGAAAATATCACATTTGAATCAACGCAACAAAATCAACAAGAAATAAAAATATCTTGGCAATACTCTTTTGAAGATTTGAGTGTAAAACAATTTGTTGTAGATATTTATAAAAACGGCGAATATTTAACAACATTGTACTCATCCGGAACAAATAACTATGTTTTATCAAATGATATGCTGGAAAAAGGTGAATATTATGCAGTGGTTAAAGTTCAAGGAACAAATAACTGCATAGACTCTAATGGAAGGGGTTCAGTTCCATACACAAGATTAGCCACTGTATCAAATATCAACATTACACAAGATGCACTTTTGACATTTACAGGTGTAACAGGTGCATTAAAATATGGCATTTCATATTATGCAAATGACATGGTAAAAGGCGAAATTGAAAGTTTGTCAACAAGTGTAAATTTAAAAGAGTATTTATTCGCTAGTGCATTTAGTGGACAAATAACAATCAATATATATTCTATTGGTGGAAATGGTAGGGACGACAATAAAACATTTTCAAGTAAAATGAGCGAAAATTTTGTTGTTACAAAACCTGTTGAAGCAGAAATCACACTTTCAACAAACAAACTCGTTGCAGGACAAACAGAAATAGAAGGTGTTGATAATATTAGCACATATTTAATAACGATAAGCACAGACAATAGAGTTGTTAAAGAAATTGAGTTGTCATATGGCGAGGAATATTTATTTGAAGATTGGTATTATCAAGATACAAACGAAAAAGTACCAACAAATGTTGAAAAAACATATTCAATAAAAGTTCAAAGACAAATTGATGAACAAAACTATATTAAAAGTGATACATTATCAACAAGTGTAATTAAACTAGCAGAAATAAACAATGTTGGTTTTATAAGAAAACAAGATAGTGTAGATAGTACAATTTATGTACGTGGAAATGTTGTTTCAAATGCCTCTAAGTATGTTTTAAATATTTTGGATACAGATTGCGAAACAAAAGATTTTAATGTTTCGGGACAATTTATTGAACTTGCACTTATAGATGATATCTATAAACAAATTCCAAAAAACTTTACAATGTCGCTTTATGCACAAGGACTTATTGGTGGAAGTATAAACTATATCGACAGTGCAAAAGTTTCTATTTCTGGAACAAAACTAAATTCAGTAACAAACTTTAAAACAGTAGATGGTGCGCTTTCGTGGGATAAAGTAGATGGTGCATATGATTATGCAATAGATGTAAATAGCACAGAAATTCTAACGGGTTATGTTGATGGTACTTCACACAAAAGAACTGAAACATTAAACGGCAGACATGGAGAGTTTGTTTTAAATATAAAAGCAGTTGGAAACGTTAATACCACACTTGTTAAAAATGATGTTGTGTTAGATTCTTTATATATTTTAAATAATGATGGAACTAGAAAAGATTACAGTTGTAAAAAACTAGAAAAGCCAACGAACTTTAAAGTTGTTGAAGGATATATTGCTTTTACAAAAGTAGATGGTGCGCTTGGTTATCAAGTTGTTTATGGAACAAATTACTATGAACTTGCACAAGAGTATAGCGAACAAACAGAATATGCAATTTTCTATTCACAAGAAATGTATAATATGTTTAAAGAAAATCAAAAATATGCAATTTCAGTGAGAGCAACTTCAACCGAAGAAAATGTAATATACTCTGATTCAACAGGTGAGTTATATGTTAAAATTTTATCAAATAACACAACTGGAACATTGAACATTGTTTTAAAACAAACATCAACAAATCCTGTAAAATATGATTACACAATTTCTCAACTTGTTTGGAGTGCAGATATAAATGCAACAAATGGATATAATGTAAACTATAATGGCGAAATGTTTAGTACTAATAACACTGAATTTGTTTTAGACGGTGATGGCAATTTACAAGCAGGACAATATCAAATAAAAGTAGCAGTTGCCGGAACAAGCACTAGTGATAGTGATGGAAGTTATCTTCTAAATTCAAAATATAGTGAAACATTGTATTTTTCAAAACTCAATAGTCCAAATCCAAAAGTTTTAAATGGGGAACTTACTTGGGATAAAATAGAAGGAGCAACAGGATATTTATTGTATCTTGGAGATGAACTTCAAAATAGTGGACTTCCAATAACATCAAACTCATATTATGTTGATTTGTCAAACAGTTCAAACACAACATATTCTTCGTATAAAGTTAGGGCAGTTTCAACATCATCGCAATATATAGCAAGTTCTGTTGGAACTTATAAAGGCGAAAATGATGAAATATTACAGGTTGTTAAACTTCATTCGCCAGATTCGTTTATGATTAAAGAAGGTGCATTTAGATGGGAACTTAATGACATTTGGTCACTTTTACCACTAGTTACAAGTGGTGCAGTTGAAAGTCCTTTTACTGCAACATTGTCAACTATGATTTCTACAAAAATAAGTATGAAATTTACAAGCAAAACAAGTATGGCAGAATTTAGTTATGAAGATTATGCGATTAAATATTGTTTTGTAACAGATGAACTAAAAAGTGATATACAAGATAATATTTTAATTCCATCTGATCAAAAAGAAATGATTCTTGCACTTTTAGAAACATATCAATACAACGGTTGGCCTACACTTAACAACGGATATTTAGATATGGGGGCAGATTTACCAGCAGGTGCGTATAATTTAACACTTAGACAAAAAGGCGATAGCACAAAATACTTAACTTCAAATTACGGAAACAATATTGAAGTTTATGTACCATATGCACCACAAATTTCTATTGTTTATTCTAACAACTCATATGTACTTTCTTGGAACGCAATAAACATTCCAACAACATATAACATGCAAACACCAACATATGTAATTTTTGCAGATAAAAATGTTGAAGAAGACGGAAAAACAGTGTCAAAAAGAGTGGAAATTGGAAGAACTAAAAGTACAAGTTATAACATTACAAACCTTGTTGAAAATGGAACAATAGATTCGTCGTACACAGCAGTTTATGTGTTTGTTGCAGGTGATAATGATAAAGTTTTAAATGGAAAAATATCAAACAAAATAAATGTTACAATACTCAATCCAACAACTGCAAGAGTTAGAGATGGAGTTGTGTATTGGAACGCACAAGAAAGTGCAAGTGGATATCAAGTAACATACACAGAAAAAAACGGAAATGTTGTGGGAGAAACAAAGACACTTACACTAAAAGATGCAACATGGGATTGTGCCGAACTTCAAAGTTATGACAAAATAGATGAATATACATTAAATATACAGGCAATAGGATTAAAAGTCTCAACAACAACTCATGCAATTATTTCTGGACCAAATAGCAATGTTGGTAATGTTTCAAAACTTCCAACACCACTTAGCATAGTTGAAGATGGTCTTATAAAATGGACTAGTGATGAAAACAGTTCTTCATATAAAGTATTGGTTAATAAAGACAACAATTTATTCAATACTATATCAATAATAAATCAACCAGATTTAAATAATTATATATGGTATGAATCAACATTCACTGAACAAAACTTGTTGTATAAATTCCAAGCAATAGGAAGCAACGATGTTGATTTGTCTACACAACAAAAAGCATTTGTTAGTTCAAATAAAGGAAGCGATATTTATGGAACAACAATAACCAAAGTTTCAAATGTTGTTGCAAAAAAAGGTGTTTTGTATTGGGATACAGCAAAAAATAATAATATAAACATAAGTTACTATAAACTTACATTTAACCAAATTGATGACGAGGGTAATCCTGTTAATGAAGATTTAATAATAATAAACAACAACTTTACAAACGCAGACGGAACTTGCTCATATGATTGCTTAGGTCTTGCAAGTGGAAAATATAGAGTAACAATTCAAGCGTTCTTTAAGTCAAGCGACAATCTTGGTACATATGATTATAACGGTGAAACAGCATACTATTTAATGAGCGTTAAATCTGATAGTTATGAATTCCAAAAATATAGTGATGTTCAAGGCGAAGATGAAAGCGGTGTTGTTTATAACATAGTTCTCAAAGACGGCGAATTTACATGGAAATATGTTGGCAGTTTAGAAGAAGACAACTATCAATATGAATTGAAGTTTAAAATAAATGAAGAAGTAACAAAAGAATTTATTGTAATAACAGAAGAGAATAGTTACTATTCAAATGTAACAGATAAACTTATAAACGAAAATCCTTTTGAACTTCAAATAAGGGTAATTCCAAAAGATGGTGTTGAAGGATTTATAAATTCGAACTATGTTACATTTGTAAATCCAAACAACGAAAATTTACCAAACATATATCAATTAAACGGAATTGGCGAAGATGACATTGTATTAAGAGATTTAAGAGCTGAAGACATTGAAAATATGGAAGACGAACCAAGCAGTGATTTGCACATAATTTGGAACAAATACAATGTTTCAACCGGAAATCAAAATGTAGATTTGCAAGTTAAATACAAAGTAGATTTCTGGACTAGTGAAGACGCAACTGTAAAATCTATTATTGTTGATACAATGTATATAAACACACTTTTATTCCAATCAACAATAAGTGATGAGTACACTCTATATTACACAATTCAAGTGTTGCCACTAGGTAATCAAAGTTATATCCCATCGTGCGAGTGTGATGTAAGAGAAATACAAAAACCACAATCTGTTGAGAGTGTTGGATATAACAGTGAAGAAAAATACTTCTATTGGTCAACCGAAGGAACATCAAACGACCATACATTCAAAATTAAAGATGAAATAATTGAAATAAATGAAAGTGGCGAAGTTGTGTATGTAAACGGAGAACCAAATGTTCTTAGAACATATATCTATACAACAAAAGACAATCTTACAAATCGTTATACACCAATCGAACAAGGAATGCATAAAGTTTCAGTGGCAATCGTTGTTAGAAATAGTGAAAATGAAGGAAGTTTAACTTCTGATTACACATATTACTATGATCAAGTTTTAGAACCAGAAAATAAAGACATTGGATCAACGGTTTTAATAGATTTGTTTAAGGTAACACAAGAAGGTTCAAACGGAACACAAGAAAAACCATATTTAATAGAAACAAAAGAACAATTTAACAACATAAAATATAGATTGCAAAAAGACGAATACTTAAACAGTTACACTTTAATTGAAAATGACTTAGAACAAACAGTAACATTAAGTCAAGAAAATATGCAATTTAACTTTAAACAACTTGTTTCAATATATAATGTTACTCCACTTGGTCAAGGAACAAATTTTGAATTTCTTGGCAATTATGACGGAAACAAAAAAACATTAAGTTGGGATTATGATTTATCTAATATTTCAGCATATCAATCAATTCAATATGTTGCATTGTTCTCACAAATTGCAAGTGGTGCAAAAGTTCAAAACTTAAGAATACTTGCAAATTTAACAGGACAACTTAAAGTTGGTGCAACAATTTCACTTTTAAGTTACAAAAACTTAGGTACTGTACAAAATGTTGTTCTTGGGTCGCAAGGATTAAACATTGATATAACATCAAATAAAGACATATTCCTATACGGCATTGCATATCAAAACTTGGGAACAATTCAAAACACAGTAAACTACTATAATGTTTCACTTAAAAACAACACTGATGTTCTTGGCATAAAAGCAAGTTTTGCTTCAATAGCTGGCGAAAATGAAGGAATGGTTATAAAATGTGCAAACTATGGAAACATAACACTTCAAACAACAATCTCAACAAGTGGTGGTATTGTTGGGACAAATAGAGCAAACGGAACTGTTGAAGCATGCGTTCTTAAAAATCAAACAACAACACTCAGCATAAATAAGCAATCGCAACAAGGTTCAACACAAGGTGCTGTAACATTCTACTTTGGTGGAATTGTAGGACAAAATGACGGAACAGTAAACTATTGCTACACCTATACAAATTCAGTAATTTATAGAAGTGCACCTGTTGGCTCCGTAAATAAAGTTTATATTGCTGGTCTTGTTGGACTTTCAAATAACGGAAACATAAAAGGCTCATATGTTTATAACATAGTTAATGCTTCAAGTGCACAAGGCATACAAATAGGAAATGTATACCTATTTGCATACATAACATGGGCATCTGGTGGAGTTGATACAAGATGTTTCTACAACGAAGGACAATCTCAATCTGCAATAGGTGGAGTAAGCACAGACTCATTTAATATAACTTCATACCCAAGAGTACCACTAGGAGACAGACTTAACGGAACTGAGAGCAATTACTATTTAAGCAATGAAAACGAATTTCCAATCTTTGAATGGGAAAACGAAGTTGCAAGTTGGGTAGAGTAAAAAGTTGGGTATTAAAAAACCAATAAAAAAATTAGGTCAAAAAAGACCTAATTTTTTTAACAGATTGTCAAAAAACTGCGTGAACAAAAAATTAAAAAATTATAAAACTTTAGAGCATATAAATTTTATCAAAGTCATATAAAACACAAATTTTGCATTATATATATTTGTATGAGATATCCTTTTTTTACCATTAAAAATTTTAAAAAATTATTGCTCACAATTGGCATTATAATATGTTTGTGTACTGGACTACTTTCGGGTGCTATTGTTTATTCTCAATCAAAAACATATACATACAGAGTTGTGATAGATGCAGGACATGGTGGCATAGATGGGGGGAGTGAAGGCTTTAATGGAACAAAAGAAAGTGAAATCAATTTAGTTTATGCAAAAACTTTACAGCAATATTTTAAAGATTTTGGTTTTAAAACAACAATGACCAGAACAAACGAAAATGGACTATATAGCCCTTTTGCGTCAAACAAGAAAAAAGACGATATGCAAAAACGAAAAGAAATAATAGAAAGTGTAAAACCGGATATGGTTATAAGCATACATATGAATAGTTTTGCTCTTTCTTCAAGTCGTGGCGCACAAGTTTTTTACAATCAAGACAACGAAAATTCAAAACTTCTTGCCGACCAAATACAAAAACAATTTTT
The DNA here is from genome assembly GCA_944384395.1 of uncultured Clostridia bacterium. GTDB lineage: Bacteria > Bacillota > Clostridia > Christensenellales > UBA1242 > UBA5893. The sequence continues at coordinate 26,272 of CALWTD010000012.1, read as the reverse complement.
GCAAAACTTAGTTAAACCACGACAAACAACACAAAAAGGAGATTACTTCATTTTAAACTGCACATCAATTCCAAGTGTTATTGTTGAGTGTGGCTTTATATCAAATCAAGAAGAAGAAACACTTTTAAATACAGACGCCTACCGCAAAAAAGTCTGTTACAGCATTTTGTGTGGCGTTGTAAGTTATTTGATGTAAACATAAACAACGAAAATAAAAATGGCACACAAAAGGCACACTTCGTGTGTCGTTTTTACTGCAAACAAAACTTTTTTTTGCAAATAGTTTGCTTATTGTTATGTTTAAAACTCCACAAAAATTTTAAAATAAACTTAAAGTTTTTTCGCTTTTCTAGTTTGTTGACTAAACAGTTTTATTATGCTATATTTAGTTGTTATAAGTTTGTTGCATTTTGCAACAAAAAACAGTTAGTAAACTGATTGCTATTTTAAGGAGACAAAATGAAAAAAGAACTAGAAAGAATACCAAATATTGCAAAAGTTCAAGAAGAAGTTTTGTCATATTGGAAAGAAGACGACACTTTTAAAAAATCAGTCAACAAAAATTTAGGAAAGGAAAAAGTTTTCTACGACGGCCCACCATTTCCAACAGGAAAGCCTCATCACGGAACAGTTCTCGTTTCGTTTATAAAAGATATGGTTTCAAGATATCTAACAATGCAGGGGTACTCTGTGCCAAGAACATGGGGTTGGGATTGCCACGGACTTCCAATAGAAGTTCAAGCAGAAAATGCACTTGGTATCACAGATAAAACTCAAATAGAAAATGAAATTGGTGTTGAAGCATTCAACAATAAATGCCTTGAAATTGTTTCTCAAAACAATGACGCATGGAGAGATTATGTAAACGAAATGGCAAGATGGGTCGACTACGACCATGCCTACAAAACCATGGACACCAATTTTATGGAAAGTGTTATTTGGGCATTTAAAGAACTATATAATAAAGGTTATATATATAAAGATTATAGAGTTACACCATACTGCACAAGATGTGAAACACCACTTTCAATTAGCGAAACAAGAGAAAGTGATTCAACACGACCAAAACAAGACCGTTGGGTAATTGCAAAATTTAAAACACAAGAAGTTATAAACAATAAACCTGTTTACTTTTTGGCATGGACAACAACACCATGGACACTTCCTTCAAACATGGCACTTGCCGTTGGCGAAGCAATAGATTATGCCTATGTTGAAGTTGGCGATGAAATTTTTGTTGCAGGAAAGTTAAGTTTAACAAGTTTTAAAAATGTGTTTGGCGAAAATCCAACAATTGTTAAAGTTGTAAAAGGAAAAGAACTTGTTGGAAAAACATACACTCCACTTTTCAGTTTTTTTGAAAGCAAAAAACAAGAGGGTGCGTTTAAAGTTATTGCAGTAGATTTTGTTGAAGAAGGTGAAGGTATTTCCATTGTTCATATTGCACCTGCATTTGGTGAAGATGACTATTGGGCATGCAAGAAAAATGGTGTTCCACTTGTTTGTCCTGTTGACGAAAAAGGGCATTTTACAAGCGAAGTCCCACCATACGAAAATAAGCATGTTTTTGATGTTAACGGCGATGTTGTTAAATATCTTAAAGAAAGCAACTTGTTTGTTAGTGATGGAAGTATTGTTCACAATTATCCACACTGTTGGAGATGTAACAAGCCACTAATCTACAAAGCAATGGACGCTTGGTATTTTAATATAGAAAAAATAAAACAAAAACTCATAGAAAAAAATCAAGAAATAAATTGGGTCCCAGACTATATTAAAACAGGAAGATATGCAAATTGGCTAAATAATGCAAGAGATTGGAACATATCTCGTAACAGATATTGGAGTACACCAATTCCTGTATGGCAATGTGATAAGTGCAATCATACAGAAGTTTTGGGAAGCAAAGCAGAAATAGAAAAGGCAAGTGGAATTAAACTAGACAACTTGCATAAACAATACATGGACAAAGTAACATACAAATGCCCACATTGTGATGGAACAATGCACAGAATAAGCGAAGTGTTAGATTGTTGGTTTGAGTCGGCAAGTGTTCCTTTTGCAAGACTTCACTATCCTTTTGAAAATAAAAAATGGTTCGACACTCACTCTCCATCAGATTTTGTTGTTGAGTATACAGGACAAATAAGATGTTGGTTCTACTATTTGCATGTTTTGTCTGTTGCTTTATTTAATAAACCTGCATACAAAAATTGTATTGTTCATGGAACAGTACTCGACAAAGAAGGCAAAAAACTTTCTAAAAAATCTAAAAACTACACCGACCCAATGCAACTTATGAAAACATATGGAACAGATGCGTTTAGACTTTATATGTATCAATCTCCTGTTATGCTTGTAAACGATATGGTGTTTGATGACAACGGACTTAAAGATTGTTTGCAACAATTTATATTGCCACTTTATAACTGTGCATATTTCTATCAAAGTTATGCCCAAATTGACAATTTTAAAGGCGATGTATCAAACAAACCAAATCCAGAAAATAAACTAGACAAATGGATACTTGCAAAACTTTATAGCACCGAAAAACAGATAAAGGCAAGTATGGACAAGTATCAAATTGACGAATACGTTAAACCAATCTTATCTCTAATAGACGGATTAAGCAATTGGTATATAAGAAGGTCAAGACGTCGTTTTTGGGGCAGTGGCATGGACAAAGACAAAAAAGACGCCTATGAAACACTTTACTATGTATTAACAAACACTTGCAAAATTATGGCACCAATTACACCAATCATAGCAGAAAAAATTTACACAAGTTTAACACAGCGAGAGAGTGTTCATCTTGAAGATTGGCCAAACATTGACGAAAAATATAAAAATCAAACTCTCCTTGATGAAATAGAAGTTGTTCAAGACATTATTCACCTTTCAAGAGGAATAAGAAACAAATACAACATAAAAAATAGACAACCACTATCACTACTTCAAGTTGCCTTTTCAAACGAAAAATATTATGACCTTGCAAAAGATTATGCCGACATAATAAAAGAAGAGTTAAATGTTAAAAATATTGAATTTATAAGCGACATATCAAATATAGCCACAGTTAAATATAAAATAAATTTCTTGACGGCAGGAAAAACACTTGGAAACAAAATTCCTTTAATATTAAAAGAAATAAACAGTGGAAAAATTAGATTTGAAAACGGGTTCTATTATATTGGCGCAAACGATGAATACAAACTAAACAAAGAAGATATATTAGTTTCATATGACGCAAAATCTAATAAACCTGTTTCAAACGACGGCGATATTGTTGTTTCACTTGATTTAACAATAACACCACAGTTAAAACAAGAAGGAATTGCAAGGGAAGTTGTAAGAAATATTCAAGATTCACGAAAACAACTCGACCTTCAAATAACCGATAGAATAAAAGTTGACATTGCTGGCGACTTAACAAGTGATTTAATAGATTATATTTGTCACGAAACACTTGGCGACAAAACAACAATTTTAGACAGCGATGCAGATGTTTCTTTTGAAGTGGAAAATGTTAAAGTTAAAATAAAAGCAAAATAAAATAATAAAAAAATACCAAATTTTGTTAAAAAATTGGTATTTTTTTGTTTTTATGTTTAAATTTGTCAAATATTATATAATATTGTGCAATTATTTTTGTAATGTGATATAATAAAAAATATGAATACAATTTCAATAGTTCTTTTAGTTGTTGCAATTTTAGCAGTATGTACTGCTATTTATTTGTTATGTTCAAGTGAAGTAAAATATTTAATAACAATAAAAAGAAATTGCCTAATGGCAAAAATTGTAACAAAATATACATATAGATATATAGATAGATACAAAATAGACTTTTCTTGGTGGGAAGATAAAAAAATAGAAAACATAGAACTAACTTCTTTTGACGGATTAAAACTTAAAGGATACTTTATAGATAATCACACAAACAATATTGCAGTAGTTGTTCACGGCTATGGTGCAAAGGCAATGGAAATGCAACAATATGTTAAATTGTTTTATGATAAAGGTTACAGCATACTAAATTTTGACAATCGTGGGCATGGCAAAAGCGAAGGTAAAATTATATCAATGGGTTATTATGACTGTAAAGATTTAAGTGATTGGGTAAATTATATTGTAAAAAGGTATCCAAAATCTAATGTTGTTGTTTTTGGTCTCAGCATGGGTGGTGCAACAGTTTGTATGTATAGTGGAATGCCTAAACCTAAAAATGTAAAAGCAATAATAAGTGATTGTGCATATTCAAGTGCTTATGATGTTTTTGATAACATTGCAAACAAAAGTATAATATTGTCTTTTATTCCAACAATGAAAGTTTATAATTTGTATCTCAAATTTAGAGCAGGATTTAAACTTACCGATGCATGTCCAAAAGAAAATGTAAAAAAATGCGATGTTCCCATTTTATATATTCATGGCGACAAAGATATGTTTGTTCCTTTTTATATGCGTGATATTTTGTATAACAACACAAATGCAAAACTAAGACATAAACTAACAATAAAAGGTGCTGGGCACGCACTAAGTTTGCCAAATGAAGAAACAAAATATAAAGAAACAGTATACAAATTTTTAAATGAATATTTAGAAAATAAAGGATAAAAATATTTAGCGTTGGTTAAATATTTTTTTTATTTATAGTTGAAACATAAGCATAAAAGTGTTAAACTATTTCAGTTTAAAGGAGTTAATATGGAAATAGAAGCAACAAATTTTATAGAAGACATAATAAATAAAGATTTAAAAGAAGGGCGATGCGACCATGTTCAAACTCGTCATCCACCAGAGCCAAGTGGATACTTGCATATTGGACATGTAAGAAACATTGTTTTAAACTATGGTTTGGCAGAAAAATATGGAGGTATTTGCAATCTTAGATATGATGACACAAACCCACAAAAAGAAAGTCAAGAATTTGTTGATTCTATTCAAGATGATGTTCATTGGCTTGGCTATAATTGGCACGAAATTCACTACGCAACAGAATATTTTCAAATGAACTATGAAGTTGCAATTAAACTTATAAAAGAAGGCAAAGCATATGTTTGCGACCTTAGTCCAGAACAAGTAAGCGAATATCGTGGAACATTAACCGAACCGGGCAAAAACAGTCCATATAGAGATAGAAGTGTTGAAGAAAATTTAGACCTTTTTGAAAGAATGAAAAATGGCGAGTTTGAAGCAGGTTCAAGATGTTTAAGAGCAAAAATAGACATGGCAAGCCCAAACATGAACATGCGTGATCCAGTTATATATAGAATACAATATCTCAACCACCAAAGAATTGGCAGAAGTTGGAACATATATCCAACATATGATTTTTCTCATCCACTTGATGATTGCTATGAAGGGGTAACACACTCAATTTGTGGTCCAGAATTTGAAGACCACAGACCACTTTATAATTGGGTGGTGGAAAACAGTGGACTTAAAAACCACTCACGTCAAGTTGAGTATGCAAACCTTTATATAAAAGGCGCAATACTTGGTAAAAGATTTATTAAAAAGCTAGTTCAAGATGGTTTAGTTACAGGTTTTGACGACCCACGACTTTACAGTTTAAGGGGACTTCGTAGACGAGGTGTTCTTCCAAACAGTTTAAAGAATTTTGTTCTTGCTGCTGGTATTTCAAAAAGTAATGCACTTATTGACCCAGAGTTTTTAAATCACTTTATTCGTGATGAATTAAATCAAGTTTCAAAAAGAGTTATGGCAGTTTTAAATCCAATAAAACTTGTAATAAACAATTGGGAAGAAGGCAAAGAAGAAGAAATAGAACTTGAAGACTACCCACAAAACGAAGAAACAACAAAAAGAACATATTATTTTGGCAAAACAAGTTTAATAGAACGCGAAGACTTTATTGAAGAACCAAATCCAAAGTTTTATAGACTCTATGTTGGTGCCGAAGTTAGACTAAAAGGCGCATATATTGTTAAATGTACTAGTTTTGATAAAGATGAAAACGGCAACATAACAACAATTTATGCCGATTACGAAGAAGGCACAAAGTCAGGAACAAACTGCACTAAAAAAGTTAAGGGCACAATTCATTGGATAAATCCAAATCATGCTAAACAAGTTGAAGTAAGACTATTTGAAAATCTTGTTGACGAAGAAAGTCAAGACGAAGTAGAAGGTCAAGAAAGAGCAACAGGTGATTTCAAAATAAATCCAAATTCAAAAACAATTTTAGATAACTGCTATGTTGAAGACACAGTAGATTACAACTTTGATGACAGATATCAGTTTATAAGAAACGGTTATTTCTGTTTGGACAAAGACACAACTAACAACAAGTTGGTGTTTAACAGGACTATTACTCTCAAAGACACCAAGAAAAAATAACAAAAAAAGAGCTCACAATTTCTTTGTTTCTGACGACTTTTGCCACACAGTCATGTAGGCAACTACACTCCTGCGTGGACAAATGTCGCCGAGCCTCGAACTTGTGGCTCTTTTTTTGTTATTTCAATTTATCAATAATTTTAAAAAAAATATAATCTATTTTTAAAGTAAATAACTACACTCCTGCGAGTGTCCATTGTGCGAGCCTTGCTTAATGGCTCTTTTTTTGTTATTTCAATTTATCAATAATTTTAAAAAAAATATAATCTATTTTTAAAGTAAATAACTACACTCTTGCGAGTGTCCATTGTGCGAGCCTCGCTATAATGGCTCTTTTTTTGTTATTTGGCTACGCTTAATATATATTAAATTTTTTAAAATTTCACAATTTCTTTGTTTCTGGCAACTTTGCCAATTAGTTTGCGAAAGCAAACTCTTGCGAGTGTATCGGGGACCCCAAAAAGTATTAGCGAAAACTTTTTGGGGAGAGGAAAAACGGAGCGTAAAACAAAAAATTTGCGAAAGCAAATTGAAGATAAAAGCGACAGTTTTGACGACTTCACCGAGCCTCGAACTTGTGGCTCTTTTTTTGTTATTTAACTACGCTAAATAAAGATAGCAAAGTTTAAAAACTCACAATAGAAACTTTTACTGGACAATATTAAGGAAGTACAAAAACACTTAAAAACTATAATAAAAATAATTATACTACATAAAAAAACAAAAAAATATAATATTTAATATTTATATAATTCTTATTAAACAAAACAAATTCAACAAAAAAACTCACAATTTTGTGAGTTTTTTTGTAAATTATGTATAATTCTTACATATTTTTATTTTCAAGTTCGTCATCATCATCATTATAAAATATATTTTCAATATCTTCAAGAGTATGATTTGCTAATTCATCTTTACAAGCTTTCAAAAGTTGATCTTTCATATCTGCAAGAAGTCCATTATACTGAAATGCTGCAACGGTTTCATGACCACCACCACCCATTGTCTTTGCAATGTTTGCAACATTTATACCATTTTTTCCCCTTAAACTAACATAATAAGAATTGTCTTCTTGTTTAATGGCTAAAATTGCTATGTCAACTCCTTTAATTTCTATGCCATGATTTACAATTCCAAGTGTGTCATCAAAAGTTGCTTCACATTCTGCTAAATCTTGTTTTGTTAATTTCATAAATGCAATTCTATCTCCGGCAATAAATGTAAGACTATCTAACGCTTGTTTTAATAGAAATGCTTTGTTTTTTGTATTATTTTTAAAGAAATAATCGTTTAACGCTTCAACATTTATTTTTCTACCTATAATTTCTGCAATAACTTTGTGAGTATTAACTGTTATTGTCCCTTGAGTTAAATTATTTGTGTCAGTGATAATTCCGCTATAAATTAGTTTACAAACATCATCACTTATTTTTGCGTTTTGCGATTTTGCTAATAAATATAAGCCTTCACAAGTTGATGATGTTATTAAAACTATGTTATTTTTGGCAAAATTATCATTAGTTGTATGGTGATCTATATTTATTGTATTGTCGTATTTTTGGAAAAGTTCGCTATATTTTCCCATTCTAGACAAACTAGCACAGTCAACGCTTATAACCAAATCATAATTTTCACAGTTTTGGACATTTAGTTCTATGCCTTTTACAATTGCAAGATTTCTTTCGCCAATTTCATCGGCGTCAACAAAAATATCTATTTGCTTTGGTTCTGAATTTTCGTTTTGGTTTTGTCTTATCAGTTTTTTAAGCGCAATAGCAGAACACAAAGCATCGGCATCAGGAGTTGTGTGAGTTATAATAGCAATGTTTTTGCTTTTTTTTATGTCTGCTACACACTTTAATAGTGATTTCATTTTATCTCCTTTTTCGCAAAACACGTGTATAATATCATATTTTATGACAAAAGTCAAATTGTTGATTTTATTGTTAATTTGTGTAAAACTAGATTTGTTATTAGTGTTGCCAACTTTACACCATTATGTTATACTACTTTGTTTTTATTATAACATTATTTTTTATATTGGAGAAAATATGATACAAGTAAACAATGTAACATTACAATTTGGTGGCAGAGTTTTGTTTAAAGATGTTAATCTAAAATTTACAAAAGGCAACTGTTATGGAATAATTGGTGCAAATGGCGCAGGAAAATCAACATTCTTAAAAATTATAACAGGTGAATTAGAACCAAATAAAGGCGAAGTTGTAAGAGATGAAAAAGAAAGAATGTCAGTTCTAATTCAAAATCAAAATGCCTATGATGAATACACTGCATTAGATACCGTTCTTATGGGGCATAAACGACTTATGGAAATCGCAAAACAAAAAGACGAACTTTATGCAAAACCAGATTTTTCAGAAGAAGATGGAATGCTGGCTGCCGAACTTGAAACGGAATTTAGTGAACTGGGTGGCTGGGAAGCAGATGGCGAAGCAAAAACATTGCTTAAAAATATCGGCATAGATGAGGGTAGTTTTTATACTTTGATGAAAAACTTAGACCCAAAACAAAAAGTAAAAATTCTTTTGGCACAAGCACTTTTTGGAAATCCAGATATTTTGGTTTTAGATGAACCAACAAACAACTTAGACTTTAAAACAGTTAAGTGGCTTGAAGATTTTTTATTGGATTTTGAAAACACCGTTATCATTGTTTCGCACAATAGACATTTTTTAAATAAAGTATGCACACATATTTGCGATGTGGACTATGGTCAAATAAACATGATGCTTGGAAACTATGATTTTTGGTATGAAACAAACCAACTTTTGCAAAAACAAGCAAAAGACCAAAACAAAAAAGCAGAACAACGAGCAAAAGAACTTAAAGACTTTATTGCTCGTTTTAGTGCAAATGCTTCAAAGGCAAAACAAGCAACATCAAGAAAAAAGGAACTTGAAAAGCTTACCATCGAAGACTTTAAAATTAGTTCAAGACGCTATCCTTTTATAGATTTTAAATATGAACAAGAAATTGGAAAAGAAATTTTAATTGTAAAAAATCTAACAAAAAAAGGATATTTTAACAACTTGAGTTTTTCTGTTAGACGAGAAGATAAAATTGTTATTTTGTCAAATAATAGTTTGGCACCAACAATGCTATTTAATATTTTAATGGGACTAGACAAGCAAGATAGTGGAACGATAAATTGGGGTAAAACAATTAAGCCAACATATTTAATTCAGGACAACAGAAGTTATTTTGAAAACTGCTCACTAAGTTTAGTTGATTGGCTAAGACAATATAGTAAAGACCAAACCGAAAGTTATATTCGTGGCTGGCTTGGTAGAATGTTGTTTTCAGGCGAAGAAGCATTAAAGCAAGTAAATGTTCTCTCTGGTGGTGAAAAGGTTAGATGTATGTTTGCAAAAATGATGCTTGAAGCAGGAAATTTTGTTATATTAGATGAACCAACAAACCATTTGGACCTTGAATCTATAACAGCACTAAATAAGGGAATGATAAACTTTAAAGGTTGTATGCTTTTTACAACTCATGACCAAGAAATTGTTGAAACGGTTGCAAATAGAGTTATTGAAATTGTTGATGAAAATACAATAATAGATAAAATGATGACATACGAAGAATATGTTTATAAAAAATAAATTTTTGCAAATACTAAGTGTGGAGGAAGATATGGATAAAACAATTTGCAAAGTTTGTTGTGATGTTTGTGATTGTGTTCACAACGAAAATGGCTGTATTTGTCAAAAAGAAGAAATAAGCGTAACAAATAACAGTGATAAACATCATTTTTGTGGCAGTTATAAATGTAAAAATTAAAAAATTCACCAAATTTACGGTGAATTTTTTTAAAATATCTTAAAATTTATTTTGAAGCATTTTCTCTTTTTTGAAATTTGCCATCTTTTTTCTTTACTGTTAAATTAAGGTCCTGACTTTCGGCAAGTTTTTCTGCAACCTCCATTGCTTCTTTTTTTGTTTTACATCTTTTTGAAGCACGAGTTGCTCCTGTCTTTTTAACAACCCATTGTTTTGCTTCTTTATCATATGTTACCATATATTTTTGAGATGTTTCTTTTTTTGTTTCCATTTCATTAGACTCCGTTTCCACCAATTCTTCTGGTTTTTCTTTTTTATTAATTTTTTCTTCAACCTTTTCTTCGGCTTTTTCTTCCTTTACCGGTTCTTTTTTGTCATCTTCTTTTGCAGGTTCTTCTAACATTTCACCTTTTTCTTTTTTTGATGCTTCAGTTTTTGTTTTGGTTGTCTTTTCGTCCTTAGTTTCAACTTTATTTTCTTGTTTAGTTTCAACTTGTGTTTGTTCGTTTTTATCTCTAAAAACAATCAATAAAACAACGGCGACAATAATTAAAACTATGCAAACAAGAAGTGGCCAATATTCTTTTAAAAATTCCATATTAATCTCCTTTAATTTACTTTTTTAGTATACACTATAAAATTACAATTTTCAATATTTTTCGACACGATTTTATCAAAAAATTTTTTTGTAAAATAAGCATTTGTAAAGATTAGTGCAAATATGATATACTTATATAAAATAAAAGGAGACAGAATTTATGAACAAACCAGTTAAAGTGGCTTTTATGTATGATTTTGATTTAACGTTGTCGCCACGCAACATGCAAGAATTTTCTTTTCAAAATTTAATAGGTACAACAAAAGAAGAATGGTGGGCAGATGTAAACGAGTTTGGTAAAAAACACAACATGGACGGAGCACTGGCTATGATGTTTAAACTTATAACAGTTACAAGGCAAAAAGGTATAACTCTAAAAAGGCAAGACATTGTTAACCTTGGGCAGGATATTGAATTTTTTGAAGGTGTTGAAACATTTTTTGATAGAATGACAAAATATGCAAAAGAATTAGGACTAGAACTTAAACATTATATTATTTCTAGTGGACTTAAAGAAATTATTGAAGGAACAAAAATTGCACATAATTTTGATAGAATTTTTGCATCTCAATTTGCCTACGATGATAATGATATTCCATTTTGGCCATCTCAGGCAGTAAACTACACAACAAAAACACAATATATTTACAGGGTGAGAAAAAATGCAATGGACGATTTATATAATGCAAGAAGTGTGAACGAGTATATTGAGTGCAAAGATGATTTAGTTCCATATTCCAATTTTGTTTATTTTGGCGACGGGGAAACAGATATTCCATGTATGCGAACTGTAAGTAAAAAAGGTGGCAAATCTATTTGTGTTTACGCTCCAAACAGCGAAAAATATAAAGAGTGTAGGAAATTGTATTTAGAGCATAGGTCAGATTATTTAGCACCTGCAGATTACAGAGAAGGCTCAGAACTCGATAAAATTTGCAAAATGCTTTTAGATAAAATTGCAAGTTATATTGTTAAACCCGAAGAAGAAAAATAACAATGATTGTTTTATTAAAACTTGCACACAATAGATTGTATTTTATTTATGTATAAAATACATAAATTGTTATATACTTGCTTGACTTAATTTTTTATATTGTTTAAAATTACATAGAAAGGAGAAAGTGGTGCCTTGAAAAAAACAACAAAACTTGTTATTTCATTATGTATGGTGGCTTTATCGCTAGTTGTTTTATGTTTTGGCGTTTGGGCTGCCACAAGTGTAAGCTATACAGTTACCGGAATGGTTGCATATGACCCTGCAAATGTTGATATGCGATTTAGAATTGAAGCAAGTATTACTGGTGCAAGCAGTGAACCAGATAGTGATGTGTCTGTTACAAATTCAACATTTAGATATGATAACAGCAGTAACTTAAATTTGCTTTTAGATGATTGGGATATTGGTAAAATTTATTTCAAAAAAATATACGAAGATAACGGAACTGTTGTTAAAGTTCCAGACATTGTAATAACAGTAACAATAACAAATTTATCTAGTGTTCAACCAATGTATGTTAAAAATACATGGCAAACAGGTGATGGTGGTCAGCAATTCGATACAGAAACATCGCCTAGCACCAACGCAAATATAAGATTAAAATTTGAAAAAAGTATTGGTTCAACGGGAACTTATACAAACTCAAACTTAAATGAATTCACGGAACTTGCAAGCAAAAATTCAAGCGTAACATATAGACTAACATTTTCTTTAAAGCAAAATCGTAAAAATATTTCACCAATTGGATTTATTTGGGGCTATCAATTTGATGCATTTAATTAAATAAAAGGAGAAAGATAATCTTTATGAGAAGAAAAATTATAATAGCAACAACGGTGCTGTCAATGATTTTATGTTTATCTCTTCTTGGTTACAGCGTGTATGCACACCTAAACCAATCTTTTTCTATATCAAACACAATTGGTTTTAATCCATCTCAAAACGTGTATGTTAGTTTAGAATGTAGTGTAAGTGGGGCAAGACAATTACAAACAACAGATATTCCAGATGGTTACACATCACTGGATGATTATTTTGAAGATATGGGGTTTATACACAAAGAAGAATTCAACAGTGAAGATAAGATTTTAAACAAACCACAAATTTTGCAAAATTGGCAAATTCGAGAAAGTTTGGAATTTATTGATTTTGAAACTCCAATAGTATACACAATAAGGGTATATAATTACTCAGATATGGCAATTAAAATAAGTGTAGAAGATTATGTTACATCAAGCAGTTATTTTGTTAACACACCATCAGAACCAGTTGTGATTGAAGGTTTAAAACAAGGACAAGAACCAAGTTGGAAAGAAATTACTCTCACTACAAATATTAAAGACAGAACCAATGGGTTTCAAGAAGAAAAAAATGATTTTAAAATTTTATTGGAAACAGTTGATTAATATTTAAGGTTTGACAGAAAAAGTCATATATGATAATATCAAATATTATATTTTTAAATTACAAATATTATAATGACAATAATTAAGGAAGATTTATGAAAAAAATTATAACAATTTTAGCAGTGCTAGTTTTAAGTGTGTGTTTTATTTTTACGGGTTGTTCAAAACCATTAGAATTGCCAAAAGGCGATGTTTTGTCTAATGGCGGAAGTGTTGTGAGTATAGGAAACTATGTTTATTATGCAAACACTTATGTAGATTACACAACACTCGTTAGTGGAGATAACACTGAAAAAACAACAGAACATAATTCATTATATAGAGTAAAAACTGACAATAATGGTTATGTTACAAAAGATGAAGACGGAAAAATTGAAAACATAGAAAAAGTTTATGATAAAATTGCAGGCTTTAATAATTCTAATATGTTTGTTGTTGGAGATTATTTATATTTTACATCTCCAAATGTTCATAAAGAACAAAAAACAGGAAATGATAGATTTGATTTAACCACTCTTTTTAGAATGAAATTTGATGGAAGTGGACTTACCGAAATTTTAACTACAAAAACAAGTCAAGGAAAATTCTTTTTAGTAACAGAAAAAATACCATATTTGCTTATTTTTGATGATAACAAAATTTCAAAACTAGAAATAAAAGATAAACTAAAAAGTTTAGAAGTTTTGGTTAGTGATGTTTTAGATGCAGTATTTCCAAAAAAATATGGAAAAATTGATAAAGTATATTACACAACTGACATTAGCGAAGACGATAAAAATTTGGGATTAAGTGGAAACTATCTCAACAAACTTGATTTAACAACAAAAACAACAGTGCAACTCGGAAAACCAATGTCACAAACAATTACACTTGTTGCATATGAAAACGATACTCTTTATTATAAGTTGTTAGACAAAAACGGCGATTCATTATATTATGGTGATAATTTCACTAAAGGTTTTGGTGCAAATCAAACACAATACACATTAGTTGGAGAAACAGACGGAGAGGATAGCATATCTCAATTTGTACCCATTAATGAAAATAATGTTGTTTACAAAACTGAATCAATGATATTCTTGGCAACTAAAACTGAAACAGCAATGGCATCATATCAAATTTTAGTTGATGAAGATGCATATATTGAATATGTTGACGGCGATTATGTTTACTACTCAACAGAAAACGGACTATATAGAATAAGTTACAAAGACAAAGATGTTCAAACAGTTGCAGAGCAAAAAAACATAAAACAAGGTTCTTGTGATATTGCAGGGGAATATATATACTTTTATGCAAAGTTAGATACTAACACAACTGAAAATTATTATGCGTTCAGAGCAAATATAAAAACAGCCGAATTAGGCAGACCAAAATTTGAATGTATAGCAACAGTATTGGAAGAAGACTTAACTGGCGAAACGTCTGAAGAGTAAGTTAATAAAAAAATCAACATTAAAATAATGCTTTAATAGGCATTATTTTTTTTGTTTTCACAAATGTTAAAAATGTTTCATTTAATATTATTGTATAAAAAGAGGTTTTATGAAACATAACATCTTAATTGTTGGAGCAACAGGAGTTGTTGGAAGAACAGTTATTAAAATATTAAATGAAAAAAAATTTAAAAATTGCAATTATAATTTATTTGCCACAAAAAAATCAAAGGGTTTAACATTTAATATTTGTGGTCAAAGATATGTTGTTGATGAATTAACTGAAGAAATTTTTAAAAAACATTATGATTATGCACTCTTTTGTACTAATGAAGAAATTGCAAAAACATACATAAAAAAACTAACTCAACATAAAACCATTGTTATTGATTTTTCGTCATTTTTCAGAAAAAAATGTCCGCTAGTTGTTCCCGAAATCAATGCCGACAAAATTAAAAATAAAAAAATAATTTGCAATCCAAATTGTTCAACTATTGCGTCAGTTATGAGTTTATATAAAATTCATCAAATGTTTGGATTAAAAAGAGTTATATTTTCCACCTATCAAGCAGTTAGTGGGGCAGGACAAAAGGCACTTGAAGACATGAAAACAACAAAACAAGAAAAATTAAAAAAATTAAATTATGTTATAAATAATAATCTTATTCCTTGTATAGGAGATATAAAAGATAACTTATACTCAAAAGAAGAAAATAAAATGATATACGAAACAAAAAAAATTTTAAACGATAATAATATAAAAGTAACTGCAACTTGTGTTAGGGTTCCAATAAAAATATGTCATAGCATAAGCATAAATTTTGAAACGATAAAAAGAACAAATATTCAAAAAATTAAAGAAGTACTAAATAACACCAAAGGTGTAAAAGTGGTGGACACATATTATAAATATCCAATGCCTATCAATGTTGAAGGCAAAAATGATGTGTATGTTGGAAGAATAAGAAAAGATTATTCAAAACCAAATTGCTTTAACATATTTGTTGTGTCTGATAACCTCAGAAAAGGTGCAGCACAAAATGGAGTTCAAATTTTAGAAGAACTATTAAAGGAGAGCATATGATTTTTAAAGGAGTGTGCACGGCTCTTGTAACACCATTTGCAAAAAATAAAAAAGTTGATTATAAGGCATTGGAAAAAATTTTAAAGTTTCAAATCGAAAATGGAGTTGATGCCATTTTAATTTTGGGTACAACTGGCGAGAGCAGTACAATATCACAACAAGAAAGAGAACAAATTATCAAATTTTCAAAAAAAACTATAAATAAAAAATGCAAACTTATTGTTGGAACAGGCAGTAATGATACATTAAAAACAATAGAATTAACAAACCAGGCATCTAAATTGGGTGCTGATGGTTGTTTAATAATTACGCCATATTATAACAAATGTACTCAAAAAGGAATATATAATCACTATAAAACAATATCACAAAACACAAATATACCTTATATTGTATACAATGTTCCGTCTAGAACTGGTTTTAATATAGAACCCAAAACGATGCAAAAAATTGCTACTTTAAAAAATGTAGTTGGCTTAAAAGAAGCAAATACAAGTATTGACCATATACTTTCAATGTTTGCAAATTTAGAAAATTTTCCTATTTATTGTGGAAATGATAATTTAAGTCATGTTTTTTATTCTTTAAATGGAATTGGAATTATAAGTGTAACAAGTAATGCCTTTCCAAGTGAAGTTAAAAAGAGTTATAAGAATAAAAAAGAAAGTTTATGGTATTTTAAAAAATTTTATAATTTTAACAATTTAATGTTTTGTGAACCTAATCCAATACCTGTAAAATATGTGCTTTATAAAAAAGGTCTAATTAAAAATTATTTAAGACAACCATTAGAAAGTTTGGAAAACAAACACAAAAAAATGATTGATAATGAATTGAAAAAAATGGAGATTATATGAAAATTTTGTTGATTGGAGCAAATGGTATAATGGGTAAAAAAATGCAAGAATATTTAAAAACACAAAACTGTGATTTTTTTGCATTAGATAAAGAAAATATACAAGAGTACAAAAATTGCGATACAGATATAATTTTAGATTTTTCTTCGTGTTATGCACTTGAACAAAATTTAAAAATTGCAAAAGAAAAAAACTTGCCAATCGTTGTTGGTACAACAAATCATAGTGAAGATAACTACAAACTCATAAATGAATATAAAAACTATTTACCAATTTTTATATCGTCTAATTTTAGTTTAGGTTTTAATGTTATGCTTGAAATGCTTAAAAATTTACAAAGGTTAAAAGATTATCAATTTGTAATTTTAGAAAAACACCACAAAAACAAAAAAGATAGTCCTAGTGGCTCAGCAAAGACCATACAAAAATATTTGAAACAAAACGACATAAATTCTAGCATAATATCACTTAGGGTTGGCGAAGTCGTTGGTGAACATAGTTTGCAAATTTATGGAGAAAACGAAATTTTGGAGATAAAACATACTGCACAAAATAAAATATTATTTTGTGAAGGGGCATACAAAGTTTGTGAGTTTATGTTAAACAAAAAAAATGGATTGTATAGCATGGAGGATATGTTAAAAAGTGATTGTTTGTAAGTTTGGTGGCAAAACTACAACGAGTATTGAAGCCATTAAAAATGTGCAAATATTAAAAAAACAAAACACAGACCGTGTTGTTTTTGTTTTCTCTGCGATTGGTAAAGAAAATTCTGGCGATGAAAAAACAACTGATATCTTAATAAAATGTGCGCAACAATTTAAAAAGAAAAAAAACACACAAAAATATTTTGATAAAATAATAAACAAATTTCAAAAATTACAAAAAAATACAAATGTAAATATAAACTTACAAAAAGAAATAAATAAAATAAAAAATAAATTTTTTAAAAATAAAGATAAAAATTATTTAATTTCTCGTGGAGAATATTTAACAAGTTTAATCATGTCAAAATATTTAAATTTAACTTTTGTTCCTGCTGAGAAAATTATTTTTTTTAAAAATAAAAAAATAAATACAAAAAAAACATACAAAAAACTGAAATATTATTTAAAAAAATACAAAAAAATAGTTATTCCGGGTTTTTATGGAATTGACCAAAATAAAAACATTAAACTTTTTTCAAGGGGTGGTGGAGATATTACAGGAGCAATTATTGCCAAACTTTTAAATTTTAGTGTTTATGAAAATTGGACCGATATTGCAGGAATAAAGCAAATAAATCCAAAATTAAAAAATGGCGCAAAACAAATAAAACAAATAAGTTATAGTGATGTTTTTCTAATGACCAATTACGATACAAAAGTTATACATAAAGATTGTGCTAAATATTTAAAAGATTCAAACACGCTTATAAAAGTAAATTCAATTTTTGATATTTATTCGCGGCCAACAATAATTTGTAATCACAATTACAAAGATAATTGCTTTGTTGTTTATAAAAAAATTGACAATAAATATTTTGTTGTTGTTAAAACAAACAAATCATCGCAATTATTAAAAAAATATCAAAATTATGTAATAAAACAAAAAGATAACATTATAAAACTTGTATTCTCTTCAAAAAATTTTTTGCGTAATATATTAAATATTTATGAAAATTATGGTGGTTGAAAAAAAAGTAATTTTATGATAAACTTTACCTGTGAGGTAATAATGAGAGGTAAAGTTTTAGTTGTTCACGATGATTCTTTAAGCGAAGAAGAATTTAAAGAAAAAAACAAATTATTTGTTGAATCGGCAAAAAACAATAATATTGTTTTAGATTTTAAAACAAATTCTGCACTTTATACATTTATTGATAACAACGCAGTAAAGTGTCATGATTCTTATGGCACATATGATTATGCTTTGTTTTTTGATAAAGATGTGCACCTAGCTAGAAATTTGGAGATGATGGGTGTTAAAGTAGTAAATTCTTCACGTGCTATTGATTTGTGCGAAAACAAAGCAAATATGTATCAACAACTTGCAAAAAGCAACATAAATATACCAAAAACTGTTATTTTTCCAACTATGACAAGTTATAATAGATTAAGAGCAAAATTATTTTTAGATGATGCTATTGAAGATTTGGGACTTCCTATTATTGTAAAAGAGTGGTTTGGAGATTTTGGTAAAAATGTTTATCTTGCCAAAACAAAAGAAGATGTTTACAATTTGGTTGATAAATTGCAGGGTAAACAACTTTTGTTACAAGAATTCATTTTGGAATCCAGTGGAACAGACATAAGAATGTTTGTTATTAAAAACAAAGTTGTTGCATCAATAAGGCGTCAAGGTGCAAGTGGAGATTTTAGGTCAAATTTGACACTTGGTGGAACAATGCAAAATTATATTCCATCTTATTTAGACGAACAACTTGCAATAAATGCATCAAAAGTTATTGGATGTGATTTTGCCATTGTGGATATTTTAAAAAGTATAAATGGTCCCGTGGTTTGCGAAGTGAACACAACAGCAAATGTCAACAATTTTTATCATACTTGCAACATAAACATACCAAATTTATTGTTAAAAAGTATAAAATAATTGTAATATATGGTGGACATTTATGAAAAAAATAATCAAGATTGAAAAAGAAACAAACAATAAGTATTTGAATTTGTATAAGTTTACATATAAAAATAATGAAAATTTTTATGATTATTTTGTGGCGTCAAGGCGAGACATAGAAAATCTCGGTTACAAAACGGAAAAGGTTGATGCAGTTAAAGTTGTTCCATATTATATCAAAAACAAAAAAGTATATGTTGTTTTAATAAAAGAATATCGACATGCCATAAACAAAAGTTTGTATGGAACGGTGGCTGGACTCGTTGAAAACAATGAAAGTACAGAAGATGCGATAACTCGTGAAATTGAAGAAGAAATTGGTGCAAGTGTTTTATCTTTAAAAAAAGTACAAAAAGGTTCATATTCAAGTGTTGGTATGAGTGATGAAAATATTGAGTGCTTTTATGCAAATGTTGAATTAAATAAAAAACAAAAATTAGATAGCAATGAACAAATTTCATTAAAAGTAATTGAATTTGATAATTTGCTTGATTTTGTTGATAAAAACTCGGTTGATTTACCAAGTGCTTTGCTTTTGAAGATGTTTTATTTTGAAACCAAACTCAATGGTCAAAATAATTTATAAATAAAAAAGTTTATGTGCAATAACTTTTCTTAATGTAAAAGTTTACTATATTTAATTTAAAAAATAGTTTATATAAAAAATTTGTAAAAAAGAAGAATAAAATATATAATAAAAATGAGGGAAATAATTATGTGTAAAAAAATAATCTCGTTTGTAATTTTATTTAGTTTTTTAATATCTATGTCATATATGTTTGTGGCTTGTGATAATACTTGTAAAGTAAGTTTAGAAAAAGGAAGTGTCATTGTTTTAACCGATGTAGAAAATAAGGATACATTTACTAGCACAATAAAATCAAATGAAGAAAAAACTTATAATGTCTGGCTTGCAAATTTTTATGATTATAATACTTTAAAAGTATATGCAAATGAAGCACAGTTGGAAATTACACCAAATAACGAATACAATCCTTATATAATAAATGAAGAAAGTCAAATTGTTGGAACAATAACAATAAAAAATTCAACTGCAGATATTTTGATTAAATGTGAAGTAAATGATAAAGAATTAAATTTAACATTTGCACTTTTTGATAGCAGTGTAACTTGGGAAAAGAAAGATATTTTAAACCAATTATATATTGATTCTGAAAAAACAACCACAATTTTATCGTTGTGTGAAACAAATCAAACATTATCAATTTTTTATTTAACATTTAAAGAAATGAAAGGTATAATAAATGTGTATTGCAATCATAGTTTAAATGAGTATAATTTTCAAAATGGTTTCATAAAAAATATGGATTTTCA
The DNA here is from genome assembly GCA_944384395.1 of uncultured Clostridia bacterium. Taxonomy (GTDB): domain Bacteria; phylum Bacillota; class Clostridia; order Christensenellales; family UBA1242; genus UBA5893. The sequence continues at coordinate 5,776 of CALWTD010000012.1, read as the reverse complement.
AATTAATCAACAAAATGAATTAGAATACTTCATTCAAACAAATGTTTTTAAAACAACTTTACAATCAAATAACATTGATGTTATATTTGATGTAGATTGTATCAAATAACAATATAAATTCACTAGATTATCTGGGAATTTTTATTGACAATTTGCAACTTTTTATAGATGTGTTGGTTCATACAGTAAGTTAAACGATTATATATATGTCATTATAAAAAGTGAATAACAAAAATAAAAACAATTTGTGATAAATAGTTCCATAAAAAGCCACTGGACAATTATTTTAAAATTTGATACATATATTTTGGGAGAGAAAAAATGATTATAAATATTACTAATACAGAAAGTTTTGATGATGGTTGCTGGCAAGTAGCAAATGGTGAAGACGCTTGTTAAAAAATAGAAGTGAATTTCACTTCTATTTTTTATATTAGGAAAATTTATGAGATATATAACCAATAGAGATATTAACATAATACAAAATAATAAAACAATTAAAGTTTGTCATAGATTTAATGGCAATTATATTATATTCGATGAAAACAATACAAATATTGCAAATTTAATTTTGCAAGGTGCTTCCATGACTAAAACTTTGAAATTTATACAGGAAAATTATAATTGTAATAAAATTGAAAGTTTAAAATTAAGAAATTTAATTTTATATCCATTGATAAAAGCAGGTTTTGTAAAAGCTGATTCAAAAAAAAATTACAAGAATACAGTTATAAATATAAAAAGTTGCTTATTAGAGATTATTGACACGTGTAATTTTAAATGTCCACATTGTTATGTAAATAAAGATGAAATTAGAAAAATTTCTTATAAAGAAATAGTAAACTTAGCAAAAGAACTAAAAAGAGCCAAATGTAATTTTATAACGCTGACTGGTGGAGAAATTTTTACTCATAAAGAATTTATTAAGATTTACCAATATTTATACAAACAAGGTTTTATAATTAACTTAAATACAAATGGTTACAACTTGACAGAATCAATATTAAAGTGTTTATCCGAATTTAAACCATATTCTATTGAAATTTCGTTATATGGTTACAATGAGAAATCATACAGCGATTTTACAAGAATAAATAATTCATTTCAGATTGTAGATAAAAATATTAAAACTTTAATTAAAAATGGCATTGATGTAAAAACAAAAAGCATTATTTCCAATGAAAACAAAAAACATTTTGACAAAATTAAGGAATATTCAAAAAATTTTAATAATAGTTTTAGATCGGATTATTTAATTTTCCCTCAAATAGGTAAGTTCCAAAATAAAAATCCGCAACAAATAAGCGTTCCTGAAATTATATCGTATTTACTAAAACAGAAAAACGCTGAAAAAAAAATTCTTAAAAATTTTAGCCAAACAAGGCATAGTGATTATATTTTTAAGTGTAAACAGAATGATGATTCGCTATTTATAGATTCGTCCTTGCATGTTTGTATGTGCGTTTGTTTACAAAATGAATATCAACAATACAATAATGGAAATTTATTAGATTGTGTTTATAATCTTCAAGAAATAAAAACAAGAAAGTATTCTCAAGAAACAAAATGCAAAAATTGTCCGTATATTTCATTGTGCAGATATTGTCCAGCTAAGTTTTATTTATCAACAGGGTCATATGAAAAACCTCCAAAATTTTATTGCGAACTTGGATTAGCAATTTATAACAATTTTATAAAAGGTTTTAGATTTTATAAGGAAAAAAATTTATCTAAATATCAGTTAGATGCGTGTTTTGAAATAGTTAAAAACAATATGGAAAATTTAGGTTATGTTGTAACTGAAGACGATTGTAAAATTTGGGAAAATAATGTTTACGTAAATTCACAGAATGAAAATTATGATTTTATAATCATTTGCAATGATGGCGTAATATGTGGTTTTATTATAATAGAAAAAGGTGAAAGAATATTTGTAAATGAAGTGCAGTTGTCTAAACAAGTCAAAAATACGAGATTGATTTTAGAAATTATAAAAAATATATATAACGATATTGATTACGGAAAATTTAATGAAATATATTTTAACATAAACAATAAAAATGAAATGAGCAAGAAAACATTTACACATTTAGGAGGTAAATGCATTTTTAAATCAGATAATTCAAGTCAGTATAAATTGACAAGAGATAAAGTAAAAAATTATATTCAAAAGTTAAAAATTAAATGAGGTTATTTTATACAATAAAGTCATATACAAAATTACTATATGTGAAACTTTATGGTATGTTATTTAAAATAAATAATACTTTTAAAAGTCATGTTAAAAGAACTTAACAATAAAAAAATTTAATCTTTACTAAATTAGAATAATAGAAATATTTACTACATATAAGAACATAAAATAAAAAAAGATTAAAAACCTTAAAGTTTATATTAAATACTACAAACAAATAAAAAATAGCAGAAGTTTATTCTGCTATTTTTTTATCAAATAATATTCTCTTATATAAATAATTGCCAAAACTTATTTTTGTCTTCAATTTCTTTATGTGGTAAAGTTTTTGCAATGTTTTTTATATCATTTATCATCTTGTTTTTTGTTTCATTTGGAATATCATCATATTTATAAAGAATAAATTCGCCTTGTTTTTCATATTGTAAAAGTTTTTTATAAATATCCTTTATTTCTTCTTTGGCTAGTATTTCTACATCATTTTTTGTGCAATAACAACTTTTATGTGCACATTTTTGTTTTTGTAGGTCAACAGGGTAAAAGCCTTCATCTTTTAGGGTATAAATATATCCTTTTTTAAATTTTGTCATTTTTTCAAATAAATTTGGTTTTAATTCAAAAAAACAAATTTTATTATTTTTTGTAAAAAATAAATTAGGAAAACTTCGTGCTGCATAAGTTAGGGCAATTAATTTATTTGTAGTTGCATAAACATACCCATCTTTTGAATATTCTTTTTTAAGAAAAGTAAGGTTTGGATTTGTACTTCCATGGTAAAAAGTCATATATACTATTCTCCTTATTGGTGCTTTGCACACTATTTGACTACAAAATATTGCTTAAAAAGAGATTATAAGTAATTTATATAGTTCTTGATTCTTACATCATATTATATCATAAATCTAATATTAAAATTTTTAAATTTATTTATCGACATTATGCAACAAGATTTAACCAACATCATTATACAAAATTTATCAAACAAAACACAACACAAAACAGCTTATTTTAAATAATCTTAGTAGATATAAATAATTGTTAAGCATAAAAATATATGTTATAATAAAATAAAGAAAAATAATGTAAAATTATGTAATAAAATGTAACATCAAAAAATATATTTTTTAAAATATTTATTTAATTTTATTTGATAAATATGTAAAATATTTGTTTTTAAGCGATAAAAAAATAAATAATATTATAATTTGTTTTAAATTAATAATTATAGTAACAATAATTTTTTAAAAAATATTATTAAATCAAATACATGGAGAAGTAATATGTTTAAAAAAGATGACTTCAAAATAAAAATAATAAACAGAGACGATTAGAACTAAAAGGGTATTATGATAAAGTAAATAATAAAAAATGTGTTGTTGCATTTTGTGGATTTGGTGGGAATTGTGATAAGGCTTTTTGTGCTATTGCTGAAAAATGTATAGAAAACAATATTAGTTTTCTATTTGGCAACACACAATAAAGTTATGTTAGAAAAGAACTTAAAAAATATATGCCAAATAATGAAGTAGTAGTGGTTGAAAAAGGTGTATTTAATGAAGACTTTGATGAGTGTGTAAACGATTTAAGTGAATGGATTGAATATGCGACACATGAAGGTTTTGAGGAAATCTATTTACTCGGCGCCAGCATTGCTTGCAATAGAATTGTAAACTATTTAAATAATTACAAGTATCCAAAATGTATAAAAAAATAATACTTGAATGTCCTCAAAATTTAGGACCCCAGTTACCTTCAAAAATGATGGAAGAAGCAGAAGCCTTAATGTCAAAAAATCTTCAAAACAAGATTTTAACTGATAAATTTTTCGGATATTGTGAAGTTACAGCAAAAACTATTTACAACATGGCACACAATAATAGTTTAGACAATTTGCCATATATAACCAATGGTGATTTTAGTATGCTGAAAAATATTAATTTACCCATAGAAGTCGTCATTGGGTCAGAAGATGAAGGTATTGTTTGTTATAAAAACAAAAGTGTAAATTATTTTATGGATATATTAAAAGAAAATAGTAACGATTTAGATTATACAATTATTGAAGGTGGTAGACATAACTTTAAACATAAGGAAAGTGAGTTGTCTGAAGCGGTAATATCTTATATATTAAAATAGATAAAATATTTTTAGGTTTAAACAAAAATAAAATATAAATTACTTATAAATTAGTAAATTAAAACACTTTTAAAATTATATTATTTTTGTTAAAAGAAAAATTAATTTATGGAAATTTGGAATCTTTATGATAAAAATAGGAAACCATTAACAAAACAATAGAAATAGGTAATGATTTGGGAGAAAATGAATATAGGCTTACTATCCATGTCTGTATATTCAATGATGAAAATGAAATGCCAATTTAAAATTTCAATCATTTTATGTATTGACAAATAACAATATGTATAATATAACAATAGAGTAACATTTCAATTCGACCATTCGCGATGTGTTATTAAAGAACAATAATAAAGACAAGGTTAAAATCTTCTTTATGAATGGCAAAAATCTACAATAACAATTTATTTGTGGTTATTTTTGCTATTGTAATAAAGGAGGTTTTATTTTTTATAACCACAACAAAAAGGAGAATAAAATGAGTATTGTTTTTAAACTAGCCGAAGAAAAAGAGTTGAATGTAATAATAAAAACATATAAAGATGTAATAAAAGCAAATTTTACAACGTGGGATGAAAATTATCCATCTAAAGAACTTGTGCAAGAAGATATAGAAAAAAAGACATTGTATGTCTTAAAAAACAAAGATGAAATTGTTGCAATAAGTTTTCTTGGTCCTAATGAAAACGAAAATGAAAAATGGGAATATAAATTACAAAATCCTTTAGGCATAGCACGTATATGCGTAGCTCCTAAGTATCAAGGTCAAGGATTTGGTAAACTTATGTTGAAACATTTAATAAAATTAGCAAAAGAGAAAAGGGCTGATGGATTACATTTTCATGTAGCAATTTTAAATAAAGTTGCCATAAAAATGTATTTGTCTTGCGGTTTTGAAAATTGTGGAAAAGGGAAAACAAATTATGGTTATGATTATTATAAATTTGAAATGAAATTTTAAAATTTCAAATTACAAAACTTTAAAGGAAAAAGGGAAAATTAACAAAAAAGCAAGTTTATAAAAAAACTTGCTTTAAAAGTTTATAAAATATTGGTGCTCCCGTCAGGATTTGAACCCGAACTGATGGTTCCGAAGGGGCGACCTAAAATTGTTGTGAGTTCGATTTTTCGTATCATATTTTATCATAAAATATCATATAAAAAATCTCTCAATCCCCTTATTTATCGGCATTTTATCCACTTCATCTTATCAAACAATATTATACAATACAAACACGAAAAAATACAACACAAAACACCCCATTTGCAAAAATCTTGCATTTTTCTTGCAAAAATTTGTAGCAGTCATTAGATTTATATTTAATTTATGATATAATCCATATTAGGAAAAGGAATTTTATATGAATTTTAATTGTTTAATCCCAGAATTAAGAGTTTTTGATTTAGAAAAATCAAAAAAATTTTACACGGAAATTTTAGGTTTTG
>CALWTD010000011.1 GCA_944384395.1 uncultured Clostridia bacterium | reverse complement strand
AAAAAAGATGATAAGATTACTATTATTGTTGACACACCAAAAACAAAGAATTCTAACCGTGTTATTCCACTGCCAAAGCAACTTGTTGAAGTTTTAAAGAAAATAAAAAAGAGCTCCACATCAAAGTATGTCATAACAACAAAAAATAATGGAATGGTTGGAACAAGGTCATATCAACGAACATTTGAAAGGATACTAAACAAATTAGATATTCCATACAAAAATTTTCATGCACTTCGTCATACATTTGCAACTCGCGCTCTTGAATTTGGCATGGATGTTAAAACTGTTTCCGAAATACTTGGACACAAAAATCCTATGATAACACTGCAAAGATACACGCATTCTCTTATGTCTTACAAAACAGATATGATGAATAAATTTGGAAGACTTATGTTTGTTTGTTAAAAATTATACAGGGTTTTATTTTACTCGTTAATTGAAATTGAAATTATTAAAGTAATTATGTTTTTTAAATATAAAAAAAACAAAAGAAAATTAGCAAAAAAGCAAGTTTATAAAAAAACTTGCTTTAAAAGAATATAAATTTTGGTGCTCCCGTCAGGATTTGAACCCGAACTGATGGTTCCGAAGACCATTGTGCTATCCATTACACAACGAGAGCAAATTTTTATCATTGCGTTTGCAATGATTTTTATTTTTTGTTTTTGCCAAGTCCTGTTGAACCAAATCCGCCTTCGCCACGATTTGTTGACGATAGAAAAGTGACTTGTTTTGTTTTACAATAACAAACTTCGTTTATTACTAGTTGTGCTATTTTTTGACCTTTTTTTATCACAAATGGTGTTTTGTTGAGATTATACAATATTACACCAACTTCGCCACGATAATTTTCATCAATTGTTCCAGGTGTATTTAAAACAAAAACTCCATTATTTAATGCAATCCCACTTTTTGTTCTAACTTGACCCTCAGTACCTTTTGGAAGTTCCATAATTAGCCCTGTGTTTACCTTTTTCCAATCCATTGGCTCAATTACTATATCTTCCACAGAATAAATATCCATTCCTGCATCACCTTCATGTGCGTAGTCTGGGATTATTGCATCTTCGTTTATTTTTATAAATTTTACTGTTTTCATGTTTTATTCCTTTATTTTAAATTTACAACTTAAATTTATGTGAATATATTATTTTATTTCTTTTACATTGTCTTCAACAAAAATATTGTGTTCATCATCATTAAAATTTTCTGTAACTATTTTACTTGTTGGCATTTTTAAATATTTAATATTTGCCTCTGCGAGTATATTATTTTCTTTATCTAAAATGCAAGCATAACTTTGTAAAAATCTTGTACTGTTTGAAATTACTTTTCCAACTCCTTTTAACTCTATGTTATATGGAACAGGTTTTCTAAACTTTGTTGTTATTTCCATTGTAACGCCATATGTGTTTTGTTCAATTGTCCATAAACTCCTAAGTCCAAGTTCGTCAAGCATTGCAGTTATTAGACCACCATGGGTGCGAAGTGGATAGCTTTGATGTTCTTTTTTAAACTTAAATAATGAAACAACACTGCCATCTTCCATTTCGTAAAAGGGAGCTTTTAAACCTAACTCGTTTTGCATGCCACATATTATACACATTTTACTGTTACATTGTTTTTTTATAACTTTCATGACTAAAAGTATAACACACAAAATTAAAAAAGCAAAAGGTTAACACTATAAAAATTTTTTTCATATTATGAATTGAGATTTATTAAAAGGAGAAAAACAATGGCATGCAATTGTAATCAAACACCATCTACTTGTTGTGGTAATTTCTTTACAACAGAGACAACAACAAATAGAGGACAAAGAGGTCCAATGGGTCCACAAGGTCCTACTGGTCCAACGGGTCCAAGTGGTGGTCCAATTGGAGCAACAGGTCCAACAGGAGCAACAGGTCCAACAGGAGCAACGGGACCAACCGGTCCACAAGGTTTAACAGGAGCAACCGGTCCAACTGGTGCTACAGGAGCAACGGGAATAACTCCAACGTTTACAATAGGAAGTGTAACAACAGGTGCACCAGGTTCAATCGCACTTGCGTCGATAACTGGCACTCCACCTAACTACATTTTAAATTTAACAATTCCACAAGGTCCAACTGGTCCAACAGGAGCAACGGGACCAACCGGACCACAAGGAGCAACGGGTCCAACAGGTCCAACTGGAGCACAGGGTACAGCAGGAACAACAGGTTTAACAGGAGCGACAGGACCAACTGGTGCAACAGGTCCAACAGGTCCAACGGGTCCAACCGGACCACAAGGAACAACTGGAACGATAGGACTAACGGGAGCAACCGGACCAACAGGAGCGACTGGTCCAACTGGTCCACAGGGAACACAAGGACTGCAAGGAACCGAAGGTGCAACAGGCCCAACCGGACCAACGGGACCTCAAGGCACAGCAGGAGCAGAAGGAGCAACGGGACCAACCGGTCCACAAGGAGCAACAGGTGCAGAAGGACCAACGGGACCAACGGGACCAACGGGACCAACCGGTCCAACAGGACCATAAAAATTATTTCAAAAAACAACAGGTTTTTCTGTTGTTTTTTATTTAGGTGTTTACAACTTTTATAATATGTAGTACACTATAAACATGAAACAAAAAAATACACAAACAAAAACATATTTTATTGATATTGTTCAAAAAGGTATCAACAATTTTATCAACAATTTTTTGCAATTAAAAAAAGAAAATAAAGATATGAAAGTTTGTATTAAAATGCCTTATGCAAATAAAATAGATAAAGAAAAATTAAAGACATATGTTAAAAAAGTAATTAACAAATTAAGAAAGAATAGTGTATCTAGTAAAGATATAAGTGTTGTTTTTGAGTATAATGACAATTTGGACAAGCTAGATTTAGAAATGCTAAAAAAATGGGAAAGTGAATTCAATAAAAATGGAATAAAATTTGGTGTTTTAGATCAATTGCATATTTGGAATACAAGCGAAGTAGAAAAAACAATAAACACAATAAACGAAAGTGCAAATAACATTAAACAATTACATTTATCTCCACTAGAAACACTTTTAAACGCTTATATTAGCGTAACAAAAAGAAAATATAAATTTGAAAAGAATGATGAGAATTTTGCAATTTCACGCTCTGTTGTAGGGGTGTCTAACAACGACGCAATAGTATGCTCTGGATATGTTGAATTATTGAGTTCTTTAATAAATAAAATAGATGATGGTAATGTTAAAGTTTTTAGAAATAATGTTTTAATAGAGCAAGATAATAAGATTATAGCAGGGCATACAAATTTAATAGCATATGTAAAAGATGATAAATACAAAATTGATGGTTACTATTATCTTGATCCAACTTGGGATTATCAAAGAGAAAATGATAATTATTTAAGACTTAATTATTTTATGGTTCCACTTCAAAATATTAAAGAAATAAAAAATTACAATATAAAAGATGTATTTTCACAAAAAAAAGATTTTGATATAAATTCAATTGTTACAACTAATTATGTTCAATCAAAATTTAAACTGTCTAAAAATAATAAAAATTCGTATATATTTTATAATATTAACAATCCAATAAACGGATTGAGTTTTAGTAAGAATGGTTTGCATTTGGATAATATTATTTTAAATAATTTGCTCAATAATATAAATACAAAAGATAAAATTTTAAAAGCTTATGATGAACATTTAAAAAATAATTTTTCTTCATTCATTGATTTTATTAAAATTAGTGATGATTTGTATAACAGTACATTAAAAAAATTTATTAGTAATCAGCATGACTTAATTGAAAATGTTATTTATGAAAATAGTAAACAAATTGATTTGCAAGCATTAAAAGATGCTCTTTATAATGTGCTTTGTAAAAATTCAAAAAACAAAGATAAAAGTCAAATTTATGCGTTGACAGAAAAAACACTAGAAAATAACATTAAAATGTCAGGACAAAAATATAATAAAAATGCAAAAGATGCGTTTAGTGAATGTGAATATTTTGATAAATAAATATTAAAAAAAGTTGATAAATAAGCCAAAATATTGTATAGTATTTTGGCTTTTATTAAAAGGAAGAAATATGAAAAATATAACAAGCGAACAATTACGAAATTTATATATAGAATTTTTTAAATCTAAAGGGCATAAACAAATACCATCAGCATCAGTAATTCCAGAAAATGATCCAACCGTTTTGTTTACAACGGCAGGTATGCATCCACTTGTCCCATATCTACTTGGAGAAAAACACCCACAAGGCAAAAGACTAACAGATTTTCAAAAATGTATAAGAACAGGTGATATTGACGAAGTTGGTGATAGTTCTCACTGCACATTTTTTGAAATGCTGGGGAATTGGTCGCTTGGGGACTATTTTAAGGAGCAAATGATTCCTTGGAGTTATGAGTTTTTGACAAGTGAAAAATATTTGGGAATAGATAAAAACAAAATTGCAGTAACAGTTTTTGCTGGCGATGAAACAGCACCAAGAGATGAAGAAAGCGCAAAATTGTGGGAAAATTGTGGAATAAACAAAGAAGATATTTACTTTTTACCACGAAAACATAATTGGTGGGGACCAGCTGGAACAACCGGACCTTGTGGACCTGACACCGAAATGTTTATAAAAGTTAAAAATAAATGTAGCGATGATTGTTCACCTGCGTGCGACTGTGGGGCGTTTTTGGAAATATGGAACGATGTGTTTATGGCATACAACAAACTTAGTGATGGAACATATGCCGACTTAAAGCAAAAAAATGTAGACACAGGAATGGGACTAGAAAGAACATTGTGTGTTTTAAATGGCAAAAAATCAGTTTTTGACACAGACCTTTTTGAAGATGCACTAAAAAAACTAGAAGAATTGACTGGTAAAAAATATGAAGAAAACGCACAAACAACAAAAGCATTTAGAGTTATTTTGGACCATGTACGAACATCAGTATTTATGATTGGTGATGAAAAAGGAATTGTTCCAAGCAATGTAGATCAAGGTTATATTTTAAGAAGAATACTAAGGCGTGCAATAAGATTTGCTAGACAAATTGAACTTAAAGAAGATGGACTTATAGAAATTGCAAAAGTGTTTATAAATAAATATAAAAATGTATATCCAGAACTTGAAACAAATAAAAATAAAATAGAAACAGAAATTGCAAAAGAATATCAAAAATTTACAAGAACACTTGAAGCGGGTCTTAAAGAATTTGAAAAGACAATAAAAAAACTAAATGGCGACACAATAGACGGCGTAATAGCATTCCATCTGTTTGACACATTTGGTTTTCCACTTGAAATAACAAAGGAGCTTGCTCGTGAAAACAATTTAAAAGTTGACGAAGAAGGTTATAAAAAAGCTTTCAACGAACATCAAGAAAAATCAAGGGCAGGAAGCGAACAAAAATTTGCTTGTGGACTTGCTGACCATCAAGAAGCAACAACTCAACTTCACACAGCAACACATCTTTTGCACGCAGCTTTAAAACAAGTAATTTCAAAAGATATTTGTCAAAAGGGAAGCAATATAACTGCTGAAAGGTTGAGATTTGACTTTAATTTGGATCGTCCTTGCACAAAAGAAGAACTTGCAGAGGTTGAAAATCTTGTCAACAGTGTAATTAAACAAGATATTCCTGTTGTTATGGAAGAAATGACTGTTGAACAAGCAAAAGAAAAAGGCTTTGTTGGGTTGTTTGCTAATAAATATGGAGAAACTGTAAAAACATATAGTATTGGAGATTTTTCAAAAGAAATATGTGGTGGACCACACGCAAATTCAACAGGTGAACTTGGTCAGTTTAAAATAGTTAAAGAACAATCTTGCAGTGCTGGAGTTAGAAGAATAAAAGCAATTTTAGTAAAATAATAAAAAAGTGCATTTAGCACTTTTTTTTATAATTTAATTATTTTTTTATTCTCGATATTTACAAACGCCAAACATTTGTGTTGTTTGGTTTATCATATTAGTTAATAGTTGTATTTGTTCAAAATAATTTTTTGTTTCTTCATCATTTAAATAGTCTTTTATTTTGCAAATGCTGTTTATTGACTTTGTACAACATTCTATTATTATTACAAGGCAAGCACAATAATTTTTGCCTATCAAATTTTGTTGTGATTTATTTGTTGTTATTGTTTCAACAAAATGTTTGTGTTTATTAAATTTGTCGCAAATATTATTTAACAAACTCTTTTTGTTTGATTTTAAATAGCATTTTTTTAGATAATTTAAACAGTTTGATATAATTATTGAATTAAAAAAAATATTATTTTTAAGTTCTTGTTTTTTATTATCGTCAATTTTTATTTCTACAAACTTAATGTTTTTTTTAATTGATTTACTATATTCTTTTGCCATAAGTTCATAATTTTCAGGAGTTAAGAGTTCGTCATTATATTTTTCCATAGCCCACCTTTAAAAAATATTTATATAATATTTATATAAAATATTCAAAATAAATTTAAAAAATGTCAATATAAACAAATAAATAGAATAAAAATCGACAAAAAGGTTACAACGATTTCAATTTATGATAATTAAAGTGTTTTTTCTTAAATCAATTTTCTTTAATGTTATCTTTTGTTGTGTTATGATGAAAAAGTGAAAAAAACATAACAAAGGAGCAGAAATGGAAACATTAAATAATTCAAACAGAAGAATAAAATTGTATATTGCAGACAATACAGATTTTAAAAACAAAGCAATCTCATATTTTGAAACAAAAGAAAATTATGAAGTTGTTGGTTCAAGCGAAGATGGTCAAAAAGCATATATTGATATTTGCGCATTAAAGCCAGATGTTGTTTTAATGGAGTGTATCTTACCAAATTTAGATGGTTTTGTTATTATGGATAAATTGACTGAAAGAATGGGAATAAACAGACCAAAAATTATTATTGTGTCATCATTATCACATGAAGGTTTTGTTGCAAAAGCAATGAATCAGGGTGCATCATATTTTATTTGTAAACCAACAACCATGGAGATTGTTGAACAAAGAATAATTGATGTTTTTGGGTTGTTGGGTAAAAAAGAAGAAAAACAAAAACCCAAAAACAGACTTTTGGAAGAAAAAATTTCTAATATTTTTATTACTGTTGGAATACCTGCACATATTAAAGGTTATCAATTTTTAAGAGAAGCCATAAAAATGGCAATTGATCAACCAGAAATAATTAACTCAATAACAAAAAAATTATATCCTGCAATTGCCGAAAAATTTGATACAAGTTCAAGCAAAGTTGAAAGAGCAATAAGGCATGCTATTGAAGTTGCTTGGAATAGAGGAAAAATAGAAAATATAAATTCCATTTTTGGACTCAAAGTTTATACATCAAATGATAAGCCAACAAACGGCGAATTTATTGCTCTTGTGGCAGATAAAATGATTATTGAAGGTGTTTAATAATTAAAATTATTTTAAAAAACTCTACAAATTTGTAGAGTTTTTTTGTTGTAAAAAAGTTGGTAAAACAGTTTCTTTTTTTATTTGGTTTTTCATTTTGATAAAATATTCTCGATTGTTTAATAGACGCTCGTTATTGTTAAACAAAAGTGCATAGTTTACATTTTGGATTGCTTTATCGTAGTCTTTTAATTCATAATAGCATAGCGACAAATAGTCATACGGCAAGCCCGACCAACAAACGGGATCGGATATATAGTTTAAATATCTTTCTTTTATTTTAAACATCTCATTAAAAAATATTGCACTTTTTAAATATTCTTTTTTGTTGTAATATAGCACTCCAAGTTCATAGTATGGTTCTCTGATGTGGTCGGCTTCAAGAAGTGCAAACATCAAATATTTTTCTTGTTCAATTTGGTTGTTTAAATATCCATAGCATCTTGCTATATACCTTAAACTTGCACATCTTTCGTCTTTCCATGTTGCTGTTTGAAGAGAAAGATGATATTTTAATGTTTCTATTGCTTTTTCATATTCGCCATGAAACATATATTCTCGTCCGAGATAGTGTACATTCCTATCATCGAATGGTTTTTCTTGTACAGAAAGCTCAAGCAGTGGCAAGTAATTTGAACGAGATTTTGTTGAATCTGCCTTGTGGTTTAATTGTAGATTATACAAATCAATGGTTTTTAAATTTGTGTTTTTTATTGGAACTAAAATTTCGTGAACAGGGTGTTCCCATTTAAAATATCCGTTTTTGTGTATTTTTTCAGACATAAAAACTATTCCCTCGGTCCCATCGGGATTAAAATTCCAAGTGTATCTATACCTTGCTCTCAATGTATCTTCTTTCCAATTTTCTTTTAAAATTTTGCTCCAACCTTGATTAAAAAATTCATCAAGGTCGACACAAACGCAAATTTCTGCATCAGTTGGAATAAGTTTCATACTATCGTTTCTTGCTGTGTCAAATCTAAAAAAGTCGTATTTTTTTTGTTTTGTGATTATTCCCAATTCTTGTAGTTTTTCATATGTTCCGTCTGTGCTTCCTGTATCCAAAACACAAACATAGTCAGCTTCTTTAACAGAATTGTACCATCTTTCAACAAATTTCATCTCATTTTTTGCAATCGCATAAACACATATTTTTTTATTCATATAAGTTTTATATGAATATATATTTTTTTTTGTTATGAATAAATGATAAAAATTTTGATTTTATTTATCTCATATAAGTTATTTAAGCATTTTGAAATGGTCGCGAGAGAAATTGCCGTAGTAATAAAAAACGATAAAAACAAAAAAAGACGAGGCTTCGTCAAAACTCTCGCTTGATGCTCAAATTTGCAAAAATGCAAATTATATCGCTTATTCGCTCGGTTTTTCCTCTCCCCAAAAAGTTTCCATTGGTACTTTTAGGGGACCCCTGTGGTGAAACGGCAAATAAAAAACTGCATTAAAGCGCAGTGATTATTAAATTAGATTATACAAAATATTTGATTTTGTAATATTTGACCAGATAAATAATAAAAGATTTTAAAAAACCAACTAAAAGTCGCGACAAAATGCTTTACAAGTAAAGCATTTTCGATTGGTCGCGAGGAAAGGGAAAAAACAAGCACCAAGCACTATGTTTTGCTAAAAAGCAAAACTGTGCCGAAAGCGCAGTTTTTTCTCTATGGTGCTGATGAAGGGATTTGAACCCTTACACTCTTTCGAGCACTAGAACCTGAATCTAGCGTGTCTGC
>CALWTD010000010.1 GCA_944384395.1 uncultured Clostridia bacterium | reverse complement strand
TGCTCATTGCACACAATTAAATAAAAAATCATAGAAATATGTGTGCGGGAGTGGCTCAGTGGTAGAGCGTTGCCTTGCCAAGGCAAATGTCGCGAGTTCGAATCTCGTCTTCCGCTCCATTTTTTTAAGTTGGTGCCATCGCCAAGTGGTAAGGCCAAGGTCTGCAAAACCTTTATTCCCCAGTTCAAATCTGGGTGGCACCTCCACGATGTGCCGAGGTGGCGGAACAGGCAGACGCAAGGGACTTAAAATCCCTCGGGGGAAACTTCGTACCGGTTCAAGTCCGGTCCCCGGCACCACATAAATTTACTGAATACCTTATAAACAAAGGTATTCAGCTTTTTTTATTGTTTGTTATAAAAAAGTTGATTTTTAACTAAAATATGTAAAATGTTGTGCAAAATGTTAAAAAAACTTATCCAAAAACTTATCCAAAAATTGTGTACAAATTATTATATAATTTGATTATCTTTTCTTTGCTTAAATTAAAGTCTATATCCATGTAATTATCTTTTGTAATTTGACTTGTGCTATGTCCCATTTCTTTTGATATTATATAATCAGGTGTGCCAAGATATAGGTGATTTGTTGCAAATGTATGTCTAAAATTAACAATACTTTTTTTAATGTTTAGTTCTTTCATAATTTTCAAAACTTCTCTATAAGAGCTTTCATCGTCATAACTGTGTATTATATCTAAATTAGACATTATCAACTTTATTGTTGTTTTTGACAATCTTATATGCTTGTATCTTAAAATATTGTTTCTACCTTTTAAGTTTATTGCTTTTAATGTGTTATTTTCAAAGTTGATGTCTTTTTCAATACTTTTGAAATTTAATTCCTTTTTTCTTAGTCCGGTAAGTAAATATATTAAAATTATTATTTCTATTGGTTTTCCTTTTATATAACAGAGTAGAGATTGTTGTTCTTCATAAGTAAGTGCCTGTTTATGATTCTTTTTTCTAGGTGATAGCACAATCAAGTCGTAAGGGTTCTTTTTTAATACTCCATGATTTACTGCACTTTTTAAGCAAGCCTTCAAATAAAGGTGCATTTTTTCTTTTGTTCGGTTTTCTTCAACATTTTTAAAAAATGCTAATATATTGTCTTTATTTATTTTTGTGATAGTCATTTTAAGCAGAGGTTCTAAGTATCCTCTAACTTTACAAAAGTCTTTTTTGGTTCCATTTGAGATAAATGGTTCTTTATCTTGTTTATACCACTTATCCCAGAATTCAATAAGTGGTATTTTTGTTTGCTTTGTTGGAATACGGCTACTTAAAAAATTGTTTACTGCTTCAGTTAATTTTTTCTTGCATTCTAATTGAGTTTTTGCATGAACAGTGATAATTTTATTTTTTATTTGCTTTCTTCCCATATATCTTTTTTCGCTGTATTGGTAATAAATATTTTTCAAATCCTCATCTCCTTTTTTTTTAGATAAGGATTTCATGATTTTTTGTTTATTATTTTCGATTTGTGGAAATTGAATCACATTAAATTTTTTTTTAATTTTTCGATTTCTTCTTTTTCTAATCTTTCTGCCTTTGTTAAAAAGGTTACGCATTCCAAAATTAAAGAACCAGCAAATGTTAGCTTTTTTTTAGTTCTTCAATTTTCATTGATCACTTCCTAAATTTTTGTTGTTATGTTGTTCTTCATATTCTCTTTTTACTTTTTCATAAATTTCGTTATACATTCGGTCATACTTTTGTTGATCTAGTCTTTCTCTTTCTTTATACCTTACTTTTTCGTCATGTCTTATTTGGTCATTGCGTTTTGCTTTGTTAATAAGTTTTTGATAATGTACAAAAACGCTAATCGTTATTATCGTAAGAAAAAAAGCTAAAACACTAGTAATTATAATTGATTCTGTTAATCCATTACTACTTTCAATCGATGAAGATATTAAATATGACCCTAATAATAAAAGTGCTATATACAAAATAATAAAAAACGACATAAAGGCATTCCTTGACATGTAAATGCTATTTAACTCAATTTCTTCTTCTTTTGTATAATCTTTTTCTTTTTCAAATTCTTCCATTATTTACTCCTAATCTTCATATTTTTTAAGTTGTTTATAATCAGACATTATTTGCCTATCATCAGCATTACCAAATGTTTCAATAATACTACACAATGTTTGACATTGGTCATCATTTAAAAATTTGATTTTATCAATTAAACATTTTTGTGCAGTGCTTAATTGAATTTCATTAGATATTACATTTCTACCAAGTAATTCATCAATACTAACGTTAAAATAGTTAGCTATATCAATTAACGCTTTATTTGAAGGTTCTCTTGTGTTGTGTTCCCACATAGAAACTAAGGTTTGATTGTAATTTAAGTCTAATGCAAGTTTTTTCTGTGTAATATTGTGAGCTATTCTAATTTCTTTTAATTTCATTTTATCCTCCTATCTTAATAATATAACAAATAGTTATATTTTTCTATATTTTGTTTGCAAAATAGTTGACAAATAGTGAATAATTATGCATAAAATATAACATATAGTAAATATGGAGATAAAAATTGACTCTTAGACAGTTAAGAAATTTAAAAAAAATAACTCAAAGTGAATTTTCAAAAAAATTATATGTATCACAACCTTTGTTGTCTTTTTGGGAACAAGGGGTAAGAGAACCTTCAATTGAAATATTACCCAAAATGGCAAAAATTTTACATATTACGATTGAAGAACTTGTATATGCAATTATCGAAACTAAAAACTCAAAAGATTATAAAAAGGAGGCTTAAATGCAACTAACCGAAATATTTAATTTGTTGATAGACACAAGAGACCATATAGAACATGAAAACGAGGAGTTTATATGTAGTTGTTGTATTGACACAATAAACAATTTAAACAGTGTAATTGATTCATTGGCTGAAATCATAAATCCTACACAAAAGGAGATTTGTAATGAAAGGTAAGAATAAAAAACAGTACATATTGTTTTCAAAAAATGGTGAGTACTTTTTTACTAATTTAAAAAAAGCAGAAGAATGTCAAAAAATTCATGGTGGATATATATCTTCTGGAAAGATGTTTAGCACACAAGAAATTGTAAAAGGCACGCCAGATAAATTTATGGTGGAAACTACCATTGCGTAAGCAAAAAGTGTCAATGTGTGAAAATGGTAATTGTGCCAGGCGTTCCGACATATGACGTCAAAACAATACTCTCAGCATACTGCTATCAGAGTTTAAACTTGGCAGGACAGAGCGATGGTGGAAACTCTATAAATACT
>CALWTD010000009.1 GCA_944384395.1 uncultured Clostridia bacterium | reverse complement strand
GCAGAGATTTTAGTAAATTAACAAAAGACATGATTATACATGTTTATAAATTAGTGATAGAAACATCTGTTGTTTACAAATTTAAAGATGATGTAAAAATGGTAAATGGACAAATAGCTGAAGGTGGAAATTACAAAAAACCATGTCAAGTAGGAGTTGAAAGACCAATATGGAGAAATGGAGAAGAAATAGATGCAGGATATTTATATGGTATTCCAACATACAAATGGGAAATAATTTCATATGAAGAAAGAATGTCATATATTGAAAAATTTTTGTCGATGTCTGAGCGCGAGCGAGCAGAATATATGAACAAAAATTATGGTATGAAATACAAATTAAAAAACTATTCAAACGAGAAGCCACAAGAAAAGTAAAAAATTCTATATAAAATATATGGAGCACAAAATACATGATAGATCTAACACAATATGAAGAATTAACAAAGGTATACAAACAGGCACAAAAATTAGAAAGAGAATGTGAAAAACAAGTAAATAAAGCAAAACGTGTAAATTTTGAAAAAGCAATGCAGGATTACGATAAAATATATCAACCATACACAACATTTCAAGATACAATATTTGCCGAAACAGGTTTTAATGTGTTATTAAAAATAAATCCCGTTTTAATAGAACATAGAACAGGAAAGAAATTAAAATTTATTGAAGTATTTGGCAGAGATTTTAATAAGTTAACAAAAAGCATGGTTATAACTATATACTTGTTGATAAATGAAACATCGGTGATGTATAAATTTAAAGACGATGTAAAAATGCCTAATGGGAACATAAATAAGGGTGGGAAATATGAAAGCCCTTGTCAAATAGGATTTGAAACACCTGTATGGAGAAATGGTGAAGAAATTGAATGTTGTTATGAATGTGGTATACCACAAGAAGTTAGAAGCAAAATGACACCAGCAGAACGAATACAAAATAGATTAAAATTTCAATCAATGTCACAGCGAGAGCGAGCAGAATATATGAATAAAAATTATGGCATGAAATACAAACTAAAAAACTATTCCAACGAGAAACCACAAGAAAAGTAAAAAATTCTATATAAAATATATGGAGCACAAAATACATGATAGACCTAACACAATATGAAGAGTTAACAAAAGTATACAAACAAGCACAAAAATTAGAAAGAGAATGTGAGAAACAAGTAAATAAAGCAAAACGCATAAACTTTGAGAAAGCAATGCAAGATTATGATAGAATATATGAACCATACATAAAATTTAGAGACACAATATTTGCGGAAACAGCTTTTAATGTTTTATTAAAAATAAATCCCGTTTTAATAGAACATAGAACTGGGAAAAAATTAAAATTTGTTGAAGTTTTTGGTAGAGATTTTAATAAGTTAACAAAAAGCATGGTATTACATGTCATTATGTTAGTAAGAGAAAGTTCAATTGTATATAAATTTAAAGTTGATGTAAAAATGTTAAACGAAATAAGTATTAAAAATGGAGATTATGAAAGACCATGTCAAGTAGGATTTGAATCACCGATATGGAGAAATGGAGAAGAAATAGATGCAGGATATCAATACGGAATACCAAGCGATGAATGGTTAAATTTATCATATGAAGGAAAAGTAAAGAATGATGAAAAATTCGAATCAATGTCCCAGCGAGAGCGAGCAGAATATATGAATAAAAATTATGGTATGAAATACAAACTAAAAAACTATTCCGACGAGAAACCACAAGAAAAGTAAAAAATTCTATATAAAATATATGGAGCACAAAATACATGATAGATCTAACACAATATGAAGAGTACAAAAAAATTTAGACAAGAAATGCTCAATTGATTAATATTAATAACAAAAAAATAATAGTTTAATGTTATGAATAATTATATTCAACCTATGCGTGAAAATAATTTATTATTATCAATCACATTAAATATAAATAAATTATTAAATAGTTTAAAAACGTCAAAACAATTTGTAAATAAATGTCTAAAAAGGGTAAAATTATGGGTAATTAATTGATAATATTTTTCAATTTAAAAAGTACATTTTAATTTAAATTATATATAAAAAAGTTTCCATATAAGGAAACTTTTTTAATTATTTTTTAGTTTTAAGCCATCTCTAAATGCTTCGCCAACTCGTTTTGTAACTTCATAATAGCCATGTGTGTATGGGTCAAATGCAATTGCTTTAACAAGTGATATGTCTAGTTTATCATTTTTAAACACTTTTTCATCGGCAGTTACATTAACAACTTTTCCAATAACACCACAACCATATTCGCCACTTTGATAAGTTAAAAACTCACATTCCATACAAATTGGAAATTCGTTTATTATTGGAGCATTCACAAGTTTTGACTTAGTTGCAGTTAGTCCACTGTTTGCAAGTTTATCATTAACATTATTGCCAGAAACAATGCCAAAATAATCTGCTTGCAAAACATGTTCACTGTCGGCAATGCTTACCGTAAATGCCTTTCTCTTTTTGATGTTTTGAACCGTTTTGTGTGTTTCGGTTAAGTTTAAAATAACTTGATTGCGTTCTAGCATAGTTCCCCAAGCTGCATTCATAACGTTTACAGTACCATCGTCATTGTAGGTTGCAATCATAAGTACAGGCATAGGGAATATTGCTTCTGTTGTTTTAATTTCTTTTCTCATAAAAACCTCCTAACAAAATAATTATAATAAAAGTTAGATAAAATTAAAAATAAATAAACATTATAAAATAAATTTTAACAAATATCACAATTTGTTGCGATTAGACAATAAACACCAAAAAAATAATCTTTTTAATCAAAAAATTGTATTGTAATATTGTTAATAAGTGTCTATGTATTTGTCTAACAAATCTTATTTTGTTTTGTATTTTTTTCTATATTCTAAGGGCATAATGTTATAAATTTTGAAAAATGTTGTAGAAAATTTACTTTGATTTGAATAGCCTACAAGTTTTGATATTTCTTTTATAGATTTTTCTGATTCAATCAAAAGTTCAGACGCTTTTGCCATTTTATGCTCTATTATATGTTGCCCAATTGATTTTTTAAATCTTTTTTTAAAATTTTGCTTTAAAGTTGTTTGGTTGATATAAAATTTATTTGCAAGAGATTTAATAGTAAGATGCTCAAAAAGATGAGAACAAATGTATTTATGAACTTGTTCAATTAAGTCTGTGCTATTTTCATTTAAAAAACTACATTCCATCTTTTCTAATGATGGACAAGAAAGTTTTAGTGTATTTTCAATAGAAAAGTGTAAGTTTTTGACCATTTCTTTATTGCAAGCAGAGTATAAAGTTTCTTTTCCGACTTTTTTGGATGATATAAGTTCACTATTTTTTAGTTCTTTTAAGTGATGATAAATAGCTGGACTAGACATTTTTAGCATATTTGCAAGATTGATTACACATTCTTCTTTGTGGCATAGTATCCAAAATAATTGAAGTCTTTTTTTATCGCTAAGTAGTTTGTATATATCTGCAACTTTTGAAAAATTTTCATTTTCAATGCTTTGAGTAATTTTATTTTCTGTTTTTATATTATTGTGTGAGTGTGGCAATTCCATATCATTCTCCTTTTTAGAAACAAAAATATCCCTATTGGAAATTTAAAACTAAAATAATTATCAAAATTTCTATGTTTTCATTATACTATAAACGAAACGATTAAACAATCATTTAATTGATAAGAATAAAAGGAAATAAATATGAAAAAAATTTATAAATTAGAAAATTTAGATTGTGCAGTTTGTGCACAAAAAATAGAAAATGGGGTTAATAAAATAGAAGGTATAAAAAATGCTACTGTTTCTTTTATGTCATCAAAGATGGCAGTTGAATTTGATGAAAATATAAATCTTGAACAAAAATATGCAGAAATTATAAAAGTATGCAAGAAAATTGAGCCGGAATGCACTGTTAGAGGATAAAATTATGAGTAAAAAATTAAAGAAAAATTTAATTAGAATAATAGTTTCTTTGGTGTTATTTGGTGTTGTTTTCTCTGTTGATTTGGCGATAGGCTTAGACTCTATCATTAAAAATAATCAAATCAATTGGATATTGCCACTTGGTTTATATTTGATAATATACTTCATAATTGGTTATGATGTTTTATTTAAAGCAATAAGAAACATAATTAGAGGACAAATTTTTGATGAAAACTTTTTAATGTGCATTGCAACAATTGGTGCACTATGTATTAAAGAGTTTCCAGAAGCAGTTGCAGTTTTATTATTTTATCAAGTGGGTGAGTGGTTTCAATCTTATGCAGTTGAAAAATCAAGAAAATCAATTGCTTCAATAATGGATATTCGTCCAGATTATGCAAATTTATTGAAAGAAAATTCCATTATAGAACAAGTGGAGCCAGACCAAGTTAAAATTGGTGACATAATTATTGTACACCCAGGAGAAAAAATTCCTCTTGACGGAGTGATTGTTAAAGGTATTTCAACACTTGATACAAAGGCTCTAACAGGAGAGTCATTGCCAAAAGAAGTAGGTAAAGGCGATGAGGTAATTTCTGGAACAATAAATTTAACAAGCACAATTGAAGTTAAGGTGGAAAAAGAATATTATGATTGCACTGTTTCAAAAATCTTGGAACTTGTGGAAAATGCTTCAAGTAAAAAATCTTCTAGTGAAAAGTTTGTATCAAAATTTGCAAAATTTTATACTCCTATCGTTGTAATAGGTGCAGTTTTATTGTTTGTTTTAGGTGGTGCAATTTCTTCAAGCTGGACAGATTGGCTAGTTAGAGCATTAAATTTTTTAGTTATTTCATGTCCATGTGCATTAGTTATTTCAGTTCCATTATCATTTTTTTCTGGAATTGGCGTAGCTTCAAAAAATGGAATTTTAATAAAAGGTTCATCATATCTAGAAAATTTTAACAAGGTAAATATTTTTGTTTTTGATAAAACAGGAACTCTAACAAAAGGCAATTTTGTAATAAGTCAAATAAATTCAACAACAACAGACGATGAGCTTCTTAAATATGCTGCTATTGCCGAAAATAATTCATCACACCCTATAGCTACATCAATTACAAAATATTATGGAAAAGAAATTTCAAATGATTATGAATTAACAAACATTTCTGGCAAAGGAATTATTGCAAAAGGCAAGGAAACTATTTTATGTGGGAATGAAAAATTGATGAAAGAATACAATATAAAATATGTTAAACCAACTGCAGTTGGTACAATAGTTTATGTTGCAGTAAATGATAAGTTTTTAGGCTCAATTGTTATTTCAGATGAGATTAAAGAAAACGCAAAGGATATGGTAGAATCATTAAATAGTATGGGAGCAAAAACAATAATGCTCACAGGCGATAACGAAAAAATTGCCAGTCATATTGCAAAACAATTGGGAATAAAAGAATATAAATATTCATTGCTTCCACAAAATAAAGTGAAAGAATTAGATAAGCTATTAAACGAAAAAAAAGATAAAGAAAAGTTATGTTTTGTTGGAGATGGAATAAACGATGCTCCTGTTTTGATGAGAGCAGATGTTGGCGTGTCAATGGGCAATATTGGTAGTGATGCTGCAATAGAAGCTAGTGATATAGTGTTAATGCACGACGATTTAAAGTGTTTATCAAAAGCAAAAAAGATTGCAAAAAAAACACTTGCAATTGTAAAGCAAAATATAGTTTTTACAATCTCTGTTAAAGTAGTTGTATTGATTTTATCTTTATTTGGAATTGCAAATATGTGGCTTGCAATTATGTCAGATGTTGGAGTTAGTGTTTTAGCAATTTTAAATTCAATGCGAGTTAATGGTAAATATCAAGATTGATAACAAATTAAAATAAATTATAAAAAAATATTTTTTTAATCATATATATAGTTATTTAAAACTTTAACATTTTTAAAAAATTTTTATATTAGAAAATATACAATTATATATATCAAAATGTAGAGTTTAAGTGTATTAAATAATTTTAGACCAAAAATTCAAAAATGGATTTTTGGTCTTTATTTTTGTAATTTTTTGATTAAATTTTTACACTTACGATAATCACCAAATGCACTTATTTATTTTTTGGGATAAAATTTTGAAAAAATAAAAATCGCTAAAGTCCTTTATTTAGAAGTTTTTTAGCGAATTTTTCTTATGGAACTAACGAGCAGACTCGAACTGCCGACCTTGCACTTACCAAGTTTTGAATATTTAAGATAAGGACTTGAACTTAATATTATTAAAAGCCCTATAAATAAAGGGATTTAAGAATTGATTAAAGTGTAAATTGTTGTCAAAAAAAGACTAAATTGACAACAG
>CALWTD010000008.1 GCA_944384395.1 uncultured Clostridia bacterium | reverse complement strand
GTGCTGCATATACTCCAAAGCACAAGAGTGCAACTGCAAACATCATACTTGCTAAACTTAAAAAGAGTTTACTTTTTCTTTTCATCTCTTCCCCTTTATCCTACTTTTTGTTATTGTACCACATTTAATTTGTAAATATTATCACAATACCCAAAGTGAGTAGCAAAAATATTAAGCGACTTTTGTGGACAACTTTAACAAATATTGATTATTATTTGTATAACTAATAATAGGATACCCCCCCCCCAGTCCTTGTCAAATGTTTTTGTGCAATTTTTTTTTATTTTATTTTTTTGTTTTGTTATTTTATGGAAAAATTGTGGATATTATTCATCAAAAAAACAATTGCGATGCAATTGTTTTTTTTCTTTATTCTTCACCACTTGAAATGTGAAGCATAACACTTCCCTGTTTTGCTTTGCAAAGTGGACAAACTTCCCATGCTTCTTTTCCTTCTGCTTCATATCCACAGTCGGCGCATTTCCATTTTACTTTGTGAGGTTTTTTATACATTGTTCCGTTTTTCAATTGAGTGTATAATTCTTTTAAAAGTTTTTTATGACAACTTTCTACTTGAATTATATCTTCATATAGTTTTGCAATTTCTTCAAACCCTTCTTCCCTTGCCGTTTGCATATACTCTGGGTATATTTTTGTTTCTTCAAATTCTTCATCTTCACTTGCAAGACGCAAATTTTCGAGTAGGTCCCATTTTTCTTTAAAAGGATAACCACTTGAAATATCAATGTTTTCTATTGTTTCTTTGCTTGCTTCTTGAATAAAAGTATAAAACATTCTTGCATGATTAAATTCGTTATATACAAGTCCATCAATAAGTTTTGCCATTTCTTTATAACCTTGCATTCTTGCACCATATTCAATAAATTTATATCTTATGTGAGCTTGACATTCTCCTGCATATGATTTTGCTAAATTTTTAAAAGTTTTACTTTCTATAAGTTTCATAAATTCCCTCCATGCTTATTATGTATAAAATTTGTCGTTTATATACATAATTATTTAAGCACATTCTATTTTTATAAACGCAATTATTGTGTGCGAATTTTAATGTTAAAAAAAAATTAAAAAATTTTTAAAAAAAATTGGCACTCTTTTGTTGACATTGCTAGCAAGTGGTGTTATAATGTGCTTGCATTTAAAAAATGCAGGAGGAATAAATTATGAAAATATATAATAATAAAGATAAAGAATTAGTAAATAGAAACAGACATGACTTTGACCTTTTCGATCCATTTAAAGACTTTTTTGGACTTATTCCAATTCCAGAACCAGAAAGAGAAAAGGAATTTAAAAATCTTATGAAAACAGATGTAAAAGAGTTTGATAATGGATACGAACTTGAAATTGATATGCCTGGATATGATAAAAAAGATATAAACATCGATTTAAACAACGGATACCTAACAATTTCTGCAACAAAAAGTGAAAAAACCGATGAACAAGACAAAAAACACAGATATATTAGAAAAGAAAGATACTACGGAAGCGTTTCAAGAAGTTTCTATGTTGGAGATATAAAAGAAGAAGATGTATCTGCCAAACTTGAAAACGGAACACTTATAATAAACCTTCCAAAAGAAAAGAAAGTTGAAGACGAAAAAAAGCGTATTGAAATTAAATAATCGCTTTTAGACATACAAATATCTTCTCCCTTTAAGTTCACAGATTGTGAACTTCGGCTGACAAAACACCAAACTGTTTTGTCAGTCTTTTTTTATGCCTTTTAAACGCTCACACGCAACAAGCACATCTTTTCTTTTTGCAAATGCCGAAAATCTAAAATAACCTTCACCTGCCGTTCCAAAACCAATACCGGGGATACCAACAATTTGACATTTTTCAAGCAATAAATCAAAAAACTGCCAAGACGACATACCATGTGGACATTTAAACCAAACATATGGCGAATGCATACTGTTAAAACACTCTATGCCTAATTTTGTTAAACAAGTTGTTAATATCTTTAAATTTTTTTTGTAGTAGTCTATATTTTTTTGACACTTTATTTGTCCTTTTTTTGTAAGTGAAAAGTATGCACCTTTTTGAACAACATAAGGCACACCATTAAACTTTGTGCACTGACGCCTAGTCCACATTTCATTTAAATTATTTCCATTAATATTTAACTGTGTTGGAACAACAGTCCAACCACATCTTAAATTTGTAAACCCTGCCATTTTTGAAAAACTTGCAATTTCAACTGCACAAGTTTTTGCGCCTTCTATTTCGTATATAAAATGTGGCAAACTTTCATCGCTTATAAAACTCTCATACGCACAATCAAAAATTATTAGTGATGATGTTTCGTTTGCAAAATCTACCCACTGTTTTAACCGCTCTTTATTAAGAACTGCACCTGTGGGATTGTTTGGAGAACACAAATAAATTATGTAACTTTGTTTTTTTAGATTTTTTGGACTAAAAATAAAATTATTTTTTTTATTTAAGTTTTTTAATAAAATTTTATTTCCTTGCAAAAAATTGCTGTCATAATATGCCGGATATGTTGGATTGGCAATTACTGCTATATTATTTTCAAATAAATCTAAAATATTTGTAACGTCACAACATGCTCCGTTGCTAATAAAAACATCTTCATTTTTTAAAATTACATTTCTTTTTTTGTAATATTTAACAATTTGATTTTTTAAAAATTCATATCCTTTTTCTGGTGGATAGCCTTTAAAGGTTTTTGTATGCGTTTGTTCATCTAACGCTTTTTTCATAACTTCTACAAGATTTTTATTTAACGGTCTTGTAACGTCTCCAACACCCAAATCTATTATTTTTGCATTTTTATTATTTTTTAAATAATTTGATTTTTTTTGATTTATTTCAGTAAAAATATAATTTTTTTTAATTTTTTTGTAATTTTTATTTATTTTTAAAGCCAATTTATTTCTCCTTTATAAACAAATTCACATTCTCCACTCATAATCAAATTATTTTTCTTTATTTTTATATATAATTTTCCACCGTCTAAATTCACAATAATAGGCATATTTTTGTTTATTTTCTTTAAATAGTAACAAACATAACAACTTGCACACGCACCACTTCCACAAGCAAGCGTTTCGCCACTTCCCCGTTCATATACTTTTACTTTTATAATATTGTTTTTTTGCACTTTTACAAACTCAACATTTACTCCGTTTTTAAATTGTTCTAGTTTGTTTATCTTTTTTCCAATTTCGTCTATGTTGAAATCATAGTTATCAACAAAAATAACGCAGTGTTTATTGCCAATACTAGCGATATTGCATGAAGCATTTTTTCCTCCAATATTTATTTTTAGATTGCCTTTATAAACACAATTGCCCATATTAACTTCAACAAATGCTTTGTTGTTTTTTACTTTTAGTATTTTTGCCTTTAAAATTTTGTTTGCACTCTCAATGGTTATATTTTTTTTATTGCATTTTTTATAAACATAAAACGCCACACATCTTGTTGCATTGCCACAAACCTTTGCTTTGCTTCCATCACTGTTATATATTTGCATTTTTACATCGCAAGTGTTGGACTTTTCTAAAACTATAATTCCATCAGCGCCAACAAAAAAATGTCTATCACAAAGTTTTTTTGATAGTTTTGCAAAGTTGTGTTTATTTTTGTTTTTTATGTTGTCAATAAAAATATAGTCATTTCCAATGCCGTGCATTTTAATAAATTTTAACATACTATGTATATATTATTTTTTTGTTTAAATGTTGATAATATTAGTATTTTTTAAAATAAAATATTTTGTATTGACATATTTTTATAGTTAAGTTATTCTTGCTATGGAGTTACAAATGTTAAACACAAAAAATCCTTATTTAAAACACACAATTTATATTTTTATAATAGTTGTTGGCAGTTTTATTATGGGGGCTTCCTTTAATGTATTTTATGAACCAAATAACATTTTATTGGGTGGTTTTGGTGGTATTGCGACAATTATTTCCGATCTTTTAGCAAAAGCAAATATTCATATTTCCATTTCAATAATATATTTGATTATGAATGCTATTTTATACATTTTTGCTGTTAAAACTCTTGGGAAAACTTTTGCAATCTATGCAATAATTGGACTTTTAACCTATTCTCTTGCGTTAGAAATTTGTAAATTGCCAAGTGTAAGTGACGACTTATTACTTTGCAGTATATATGGTGGTGTAATATACGGAATTGGAATAGGCCTAATAATTAGATTTGGTGGGAGTACAGGTGGTGGCGATATGCTTGGTTGCATAATAAACCACAAAAAACCAAAAATTTCTGTTGGTTGGGTAACAATTTTTGTCAATACAATAGTTATCATAATATCTTTATTTGTTTATGGACTTCAACTTTCTTTATACTCACTCATTGCAGTTTTTATTTCTGGAAAAACATCAGATTTAATAACCGAAGGTCCAAAATCTGTTAGAGCCTTTTATATAATTTCTTCTAATCCAGACGAATTATGCTTTAAACTCATAAATGTACTGCACCGCGGGGCAACAAGTTTTGAAGCATATGGAAAATATAGTGGAAACCACATACAAGTTATTATGTGTCTAGTAAGTGCACATCAAGTTCCAATGCTTAAACAAATTGTATACGAAACTGACCCAAACGCATTTTTATTTTCGGTATCCGTTAAAGAAGCAATGGGAAAAGGGTTCCATAAACTAGAAAAAAGAAAAAATTTTGTGATATATAACAAAAAAGTAAAAAAACCAAACACTTCTGTGTCAAATCAAAGTTTCACCGCTTCCCCATCAAATGTAAATGAAATTGCAACTGATAATTTACCACCTAAATGTGATAAATTAGAAAATAAAACAAAAGAAAATTTATCCAATGATAAACAATTTCAAAATGACACAACGCAACCAAACGATTAAAATCATTTAAAATGAAATAAAAATAGAACCAAAATGGTTCTATTTTTTATATTGTATATTCTATTTCTTTCTTCATAATAAAAGTCGGTTTATGAATTTTTACATTATCATAATTTTTACTTACCTTATCCAAAAGGTTATTTGGAATTAAATATTCATTTTTAAATGAAGCGTTTGCTTCTTTAATTGTAAAATATTTAGTTGTAAAATGTTTATCAAAAGTGATTATATTTACACCACAAACTGAACTTAATGCCATTATAAAAGCATCATTTTTGCCATTATATTTTTCATCATGTGTATCAAATGCAGTTTCGCCACCTTGACTTATATACTCGAAATAATAATTGCCCAATTTATTTATTATTTCTAGTTTGTCTTGTGGAATATTAACTACGACTCTTATATTTCTGCTTTTAACATAATCTTTAACATAACTTCCAAAATTTTTTATTCCTTGCGTAATTTCGTCATACACAATTGGACTTATATAAACTGTAATTTTATTTTTATCAATTAAATTATAAAGTTTTTCAATAGATTTTGCCTTATAGTAGTCAAGTTTATCAAGTTCCATTAAAGATTGAATACTTTTATTTTTATGGTATTTTGCCAATGAAATAACAACATTGGTGTCAAGAAAATAATTTTTTGTCATAATTATTCTCCCTCGTCTAAAATTTCATCAAAAGAAACTGTTGTGATATTATTTTCTTTTGCTAATTTTTCTACTTCTTCTTGTTTTTTCGCATAATACTTGACTTGCTCTTGTTCTGACATGTTTGATATCTTTTTACTTTCTTCGTTTCTATAATTTCTATATTCTTCACAAAGTTCACTTAAAGTTGGTTCTTTTTTCATAAATTCTCCTTAGTTTATTATAACACAAAAACAAATAAAATCAATAATCGTTTTTATAAAACTTAAAAAAATTGCAGGCAATAAGCCTGCAATAAAATGCTAATAACCAAAGCATGATGCCTACTAGACACAAACTAAATACATAGCATATCATTTGGATTTATTGTTAGCACTTTATTATATTATACACAATTATTATTTTCATTATTCTATGACTTTTTTATTTTGGAAAAATAAAATCTCCTTTAATATATTTGTTTTTCTTCATATATTCAAATTCTTCAGTAAATGAAGCACGTAAAAGTTGTGAATATTTTAAATTTGAAAAAACATCTGCTATTTGTATCATAAAATTTTGAGATGAATCAAAGTATTTTACATCAATGCAATCTATGAGCTTGTTCTCTAATCCTAATGCAGTGTTTAAATAATCCTTCATGCTGTTTTTTGAACCTGTTTTTTGATTTCTTTCATCTATTTGCATAAAATACCTCTCATTTATTGGTAAATATTTTTTATGTATAAAATATTGCATAGATAACTTTGTTATAAAATTAAATGCCCTAGCCGTATTTTTATACAATTTTTCATCTTTTAAATGTTTATTGGAAATTGTTGAAAAAAATAATTCAAAAAGATTATCCTTGCATATAAATTTAACAAAATCTTTTTTCAATTCTTTTGTTAAAGCAGAACCTTTTAACTCTAAAAACTTATTATTTTTAAACATTTTATTATTTTTATCAATTGATTTTAATTTGTCAAAATTCTTTTTTATAAAATATTTATAGCTTTTTTTCAATTTTTTTTTATCTTTGACTTTCACCATACATATTACAAAATATGGAAAGTCATCACAATATTCTCGTGTCATTGACCCAGATTCGTCCAAAAACAACTCAACCACATATCCTCCTAAAAAAACAGGAGAGACAAAAGCCTCTCCCTTTTTAATCAATTGCCTGTTTGTGATGCTAAAACATAACACTTACCATTTTATAAGGCACAATTACAGGACTTATTCTTGATAATTAAATAATAAACTATTATAAACAATATGTCAATAGGTTTTTAACATTTTTTATAATTATTAAAAGACTATTTAATTTTGTTACTAATGTCTAATATTTTTTTATTGATAAAAAAATAATTTATAAATTAAAAAAGTGTGGAGTTTATTTCCACACTTCCCCATACTGGTTGCGGGAGTTAGATTTGAACTAACGACCTTCGGGTTATGAGCCCGACGAGCTACCTAGCTGCTCTATCCCGCGATATAAACATATTTAGTATATGCATCTTTGTTTTTTTTGTCAATACTTTTTATAAAAAAAAATAACCTTATGGCTATTTTTACACGAAACAATCAATAAGCATTACTATTTCTTTTGGATTTTTTTCACAAACTTCTTCATACTTACTTGCTTGTTCTATTTCTAATTCATATTTTTGTATATAAGAGCAATACACCCTTAAACTCTCTTTTGCAAACATATATGCTTCTTCCATTGTCTCACCTTCTGTTGCCATATTTAAGTCAGGAAACAAAACAACATATTTATCTTCTTTTTTATAAAAAATCGCAGGAAACACAAATTGTTTCATAACATCTCCTAAATCAGGTTACATTTTATGGTAACACATATTGATATATATTCAAAACATTTTAATATTATTTTTCAAAAAAAGTTCAAAGCAAACTTTGAACTTTTTACATATATTTTTACTATAAAATGAACAACAATTTGCTTTAATTACAAACTCATTCCATTTTCATTTTCTTTTGATTTTAAATATGTTGTTAAATTGTTTTTACCCATTACTAAAATAGATTTTTTTCCATTTACTTCTATTTCCATTTTTAATTCACATTTACTCATTAAGGTCCTCCGATATTTTGTTTTTTTGATATTTCGCAATTATAATAACATACATTTTTAATTTTGTCTATACCCATTTTAAAAATTTTTTTATATTTTATTTTTACGGATTATAATTGCTCGGATTTTCTTTTTGAATTTTCTTTTGAACATTTTCTTCATTCACTAAACTTTCTTCTTGTGGTGGAATAAATTGCACGGTATTTGGTGGCAGTGTTATTCCCTCCGTAACTTCTTCAACGCCTTCAATGATTATTCCTTCTTGAGCTTGATATGTTTCATCTCTAATTAATGTACTTTCAACCAATACGCCGTCTTTATATCTATCTATATATCCTTTTGCTTTATAACCTTCTCGTGGATATTTTAATCTTAAATATTCTCCCTTGTATGTTACTTTATTTGAATATTGTCCATCTGTGTCTGGCACTATCCTATCCCCAGGATGAGGAATTGCACCTAAAAATTCGACCCTTCTTTGCACTGTTTCATTTTCTGGAAAAGGCTTTCCATAAATATCCACATAAACATTTTCATCGTCTGCATAAGTTTTTATATAAATATTAGCATCAGTATTATTTTTAAATTTCAAATCAGAATACCCTTCGCTAACCATGGCATCAAAAGCCAACCATACATATGATGCAGGAAGAGTATGTTTGTTGACTTCCAAAATTTCTAAATCTGCATTAAGTAGCGCATTATAAAGTGTTGTAGAAGCTTGACATACACCACCACCAGTTCCTTCAACATATACTCCGTTTAAAATAATGTTGGCTTTTTTATATCCATTTTCTGCTGTTCTAGATCCTGTTGTTGCATTAAATGATATTTCTTGGTTTGGCTCTATCATCATTCCATTAAAACTTTTTAAAGCGTGTTTTACATTATGTTTTCTGTCTTCACTACTTTTTGCATAATTTGTTGAAAAACTACCACGCTTTGTTATTGTTTTTTCTAAATCTATTTTTAAAATTTGTGGCTTTACTTCAATCATAGGTATGTCCACATCTATAACTTTACTATGCAAAAGTTTATCATTTATAATATTTTTTAGTTGTTCTTGTTCAACAATTTCTCCTTCTTGTTCTTCTGTAAAAATTAAAGGATTTGTTGCGGTTACATCAAAATTTAATGTTGCATCAACAGCAGGTTTATCTATTTCTTCTGCCAAAGTGGCTATTTTTTCATCAAGTCCTGTTAATATTGTGCCATATGGAATATTAAATGCTCTATTGCCATTCAGTTTATCTAATTTTACTTTTTTTTCTATTAAATTACCTTTATTAAAATAATTAAAAACATTTTCAATATATGGCATAATTTGGTTATCTATTTCAAAATCTTTGCCTGTCCAAGTCCATGTTTGATTTTCATGGTGTAAATTGATTGTTATTTCATTTCTTGCGTCTGTAAGTTTTGTTGCAACAACATTTTGTGCTTGTTCTTTATTTAATCCCGAGATATCTATACCATTTATTGTTGTACCTTGTCGAAACTTATTTCCGGTAAACAAAACATCTTGAAAAACATAATATCCATATCCCAATAGTGCTAATGACACAACAAAAACTAAACCTACAACTATAAAAATTTTACTGCGTTTTTTCATTTTTTCTCCTGCTAGTATTATTAGTTATATACTTAAAATTATGCAAATATTTTATAATTGACTATTAAGCAGTATTGATATATAATAGGATAACATTTGGAGATATTATGAAACCTTTAAACAGAAAAAATTGTTTAATAACTATTAAATCTTGGTCAATTCAAACAACAAAAAATAAAATAAATTATTATAAAAAAAAATTTAACAGATTTCATATTGATATAGAACTAGATTCTTATGAAACTTTTTCACATCTTGATGATATTTTACAAAATGTTATGGCTACAAATATCAATTTAGAGTGCTTTGATTTTTCAATTCAACTTAAAAACAAATTATTTTCTCAAACAGAACTTAATAATTTAAAAAATTTTGAAAACAAACTTTTTCAAAATAATACAACTTTGTTTTTCAAAGAATATAACACTCTTTGGACAATTGATGAACTTGAAAATGCATGTAATTTTGTTAATAATACTGTCAAAAAAATAAGTGGTTGCAATCTTTCTCCATTAGAGCAATTAGTTTATGCCTACAAAACAGTAACTAACAAAATTTACAAAACAGAAGACGCTTCACAGAATGCTCTTTTATCCCGTTCTATTTTGGGGGTCTCCAATTCTGATTATATTTGTTGTATGGGATATGCTGAATATTTTAAAGAAATTTGTAACGCGCTTAATAGTAAAAATATTGTTTGTTACTCAAACAGTTATAAATTATTTAGCAAATCATTGCAAGAAAATAAAATAGCCATTGGACACAGATTTAATGTTATTTATATTAAAGACGACAAATATAATATAAATGGTTTTTATGTTTTAGATGCTTGCTGGGATAGTAAAGTAAATTTAGATGATACAATGGGATTGTCTTTCTTCTTAATACCTTTTGACGATTTAAAATTTTATAAAAATTATGATGTTGAACCTCAACCAAATAATCCGTTTGAATATTTTATATCGACAAACAAGCCTTCTATTCTTTCATATTCAAACAATAAAGTGCGTGAATTTTTAAACAATCAAACTTTGTTTGATGTTAATGAACTTCGAGAAAAATTTAAAAACACAATATTAAAACAATATGTTTTAAAAGAAGATGAAAATAAACTAAAAGATATTCAAGACAAATTAAGCACAACTCCATTTAAAGGCGACTATCTTGAATATACATTTTTAAAATATGCCTGCAACAAAATAAAACAACATTCTATTGTTATAAATT
This sequence comes from uncultured Clostridia bacterium, assembly GCA_944384395.1. Taxonomy (GTDB): domain Bacteria; phylum Bacillota; class Clostridia; order Christensenellales; family UBA1242; genus UBA5893. The sequence continues at coordinate 3,660 of CALWTD010000008.1, read as the reverse complement.
ATGAAGATATTGTAAACGCATTGTTACAAGTTTGTATAAAAGTAGAGAGAATGAATCCATTAGATGCACAAAATTATATAAACACGGTTGTTGAAAAATCAAAAAAAGTTTCTTTTAAAAATTTTGTAAGAGGTGCCAAAAATATATTTATAAATCTTGCCTTAGCAGAACACAATCGAAAATTAGCACTACGACAACAAATAGAAAAACGTAGACAAAAATTAAAAGAAAAAAATAAAAAAATAAAAAAAGATAGTGTTAAAGAATAACCCTTTGGGGTTATTTTATTTTTATAAAATGCTTGCAAAGTTAAACATTGTATGATACTATTATCTAGCAATATAAATATTGCCTTGCTCGAACTCGAGCCGTTAGACCAAAAGGAGGTATTATGAAGTACGAACTTTTATACATTATTTCACAAGATGCTAATGACGAACAAAAAGAGGCACTAATTAATAAATTTAGCAAAATGATTGAAGATAAAGGTGGAAATGTTCTTTCTCTTGAAAAAATAGGAATGAAAAAGTTTGCATATCCAATCAACTTCAAAAACGAAGGCTACTATGTACTCATGACATTTGAAGCTAATGCCGAAGTTGTAGATGAAATGAACAAACTTATGAACATAACAGAACATATCGTAAGACAAATGTTTGTTAGAAAATAATAAGGAGAAAACATGAATAAAGTTATTTTAATTGGTAATTTAACCAAAGACCCAGAACTCGCCACAACAAATAGTGGAATTTCAGTTTGTAGATTCACACTTGCTGTAACAAGAAATTTTGCCAATTCAGAAGGCGAAAGAGAAGCAGATTTCTTGGATATCATTGTTTGGAGAGGTCAAGCAGAAAATTGTCATAAATATTTAAGAAAGGGATCAAAATGTGCTGTTGTTGGTTCAATTCAAAAAAGAAGTTACGACGCTCAAGACGGAACAAAACGTTATGTAACAGAAATCATCGCTGAATCGGTAGAATTTTTAAATTCAAGAAATAGTGGTGAAAGCCAAGAAAAGGTTGAGGATAAAAAAGAAGTTGCCGAACTTGAACCAATAGACGACGATACCCTTCCATTTTAATAAAAGGAGATAAAAATGTCAGAATTAGAACAAGAAGTTGCAAAAACAGATAAAGATGCTGTTGTTGCAGATAAAGTAAAAAAATATAAAAAGCCTGTTTCTAAAAAGAAAGTTTGCCCATTTTGTACAGATAAAACAAACCTTATTGACTACAAAGATGGCAACAAATTAAAAAGATATATAACAGAAAACGGAAAAATTCTTCCAAGAAGACAAACAGGTGTTTGTGCAAGACATCAAAGAGAATTGTCAAATGCAATTAAACGTGCAAGAATTATGGCTATTCTTCCATTTAAAGGTGAATAATAAAAACGCATTAAAGATGCGTTTTTTTATATTTTTTATTTGCCACTTATATGATTTGTATAATATACTAATTATAGTTAAAAGGAGTATTTATGGAAAAAAATAAAAAAAATGTTGGTAAAATTATTGCACTAGTCGTATCTCTTGTTGTAATTGTAACAGCAGCACTACTTATTATCTTTTTACCAAAAAATCAAACTCCAAAGGCAGTTATGGAATTAAACGTAAATCCAAATGTTCAATTTTTACTGGATTCAAACAACAAAGTTATGGCAGTTAATTATCTTAACGATGATGCACAAACTTTACTTAAAGACACAAACTTTAATGGTAAATCAGCAGAACAGGCAGCACAACTTTTTGTAAAACTTTCTACCGAAGCAGGTTTTATTGAAATATCTACATCGGGAACAAGAGTAGATGTTACAATCTCATGCGAAACTCCAGAAGAATTAACTCAATTAAAAGACAAAATTATAGAAAATGTTAATAGTTATTTTGACGAAAATGGAATTATCGCAGGAGCAGTTGTTAGTATTACAGAAAACGTTGATGAAGCAATACAAAAAATTGGTATACAAGCAAAAGATACTTTAAATAAAACAAAAAAAGAACTTTTAGAACTTTACAACGAGACTTCAAAAGATTTAAAAGATATTGCCCTTTGTTTCCAGAGTGAACTCATGACTTTTATTCAAGATTTAAAAGATAACGCTTTTAGCGATATGGTAGCATTAGAAGAAAGAATTGATAATCTTATGGAACAAATCGAAAACAGTAACATTGCCGATGAAATAAAAAAAGAATTACAAAAACAACTTGATACAATAAAAACAGAATACAATAAAAGAGTTGAAGAGTTTAATAATTTTGTTCAAGAAAAAATAGATGAATTAAAAGAAAAAAGTAAAGAAATATATAATCAAGCACGCAAACAACTACAACAGCATAAACAAAATTGTAAAAAACTAATAAAACAACATAAAGAATATTTTAAAAACCATAAAGAAGCTGTTCAAGATGCAATCAATGCATATAGAGAAAGTTTAACAGCATAAATAGATTGTAAAAAATGCACCAAAATGGTGCATTTTTTATAATGTTATAATTTTATTTTCTCGTTTTTTAAAAACCATTATAGCTCCAAAATTAGGTGTAGATAAAACACTGATAAGTTCAAATCCTTCTTTATCCATTAAATTTGCTTTTTCTTCTATCTTTTTTGCCCTAATTTCAATATTAGCTGTACGTTTTATAATCTCTGTTTTATACATTATTGTTCCTTGTCTTTATTTTTCCAATTTATTTTATTTTTAACACTTGGATGGAATAAAATAACAAAAGGAGAAAAAACTAACATGCTAATGAGCAAAACCGCAAAAATCATACCCAATGACATAAAATACCTCCTAAAACTCAAATCTCATTACTAATAATATACAATAAAGACGATGTTTTGTCAATATTGACAAAAAAATAAATATACAAATTGGCAAAAAACATTGACACAAAATTAGTATTATGCTACTATTTTTATGCTGTTATCAGCAATATCTATGTATAGAAATTTATAAAACTTTTCTTAAATCATTGTTCCCTGCTTAAAATGTAACATTGACTCTCAATCAAAGAAAAGAAAAAAACAATTTAATATTCACATGGAGAAGTACCCAAGAGGTCGAAGGTTTTATGCAAAAGTATTTGCATAAAGGCTTTGGCTAAAAACTTGCCACTGGCAACTTTTCTTAACGCGTCGCCCCCTACTTGAAAGGTAGAAGGGTCGCCCCAATATAGAAAAGTCAAAACAACTTAATATTTACATGGAGAAGTACCCAAGAGGTCGAAGGGGCTCCCCTGCTAAGGGAGTAGGCTTGTAAAAGGGCGCGAGGGTTCAAATCCCTCCTTCTCCGCCAATTGCGAGCAATCCGAACACTTTGTGTTTGATTGCTCCTTTTTATTTTCTATGTATTCAATTTCTTGTGAAATATCTGGCTTTTCATTTAACTTTAATTGTTTACTTTTATCACTTGTTATATTAAAGTAAATTTCACAATGGTCATCATATAAAACAACTCTATTAACAAACATATCAATCAGTCTTTGTTTTGCATTTTCAAGAGAATAATCCAAATCTTTAAAAGACTTCAAATATTCATATACAAGTTCTTCACTTAATGGTTTAATTGTTAGCATTTGCCTGCTAGCAATTTTTTCTTTTATTTCTCGTATTCTTATTTCAAGTTCTTTCATTCTATCGTTTGTTGTGTCGT
>CALWTD010000007.1 GCA_944384395.1 uncultured Clostridia bacterium | reverse complement strand
ACAAACTAAAAGAATATATTTACTATTACAATAACGAAAGAATAATACTTAAACTGAAAATGAGTCCGGTAAAATACCGAACTCAAAATCAAATCATTTAGTTAAATTTTTGTCCAACTTTTGGGGTTCACCCCACTAGCTGGTGTATTTTTTTTGTTACTTATGAATATAAAGTTAGGCATAGCTTTTAAATTAACAAAAAATCGTGTTCTTTTATTTTTTTCTACATTTTTTTACTATACACAAAATATCTTAAATTTAATAATATCATCATTAACTAGGAATAAATAAAAGCGTTTATTTTTTTTTTAGATACTCATTTATTCTTTTTTCCAAATCATTGTCATCTCTAAAAAAAGAGTTGTCAATTATTGTGCACAAATTTTTGGACAAAGGGAGAATATTTTTGCATTTATTATTTATACAAGAATCACATAAAGTATTTGATAAATCTCCATTTAAGTGTCTTTTTCTAAAATTACTTATTGTTGCATTATTCCAAGCTTCTTTGACAGAAATTTTATTTAAATCGGCATAGACTAGATAATTTTGAAAATCCATACAACAACATGTCAAATATCCTTCGCAAGTTATGGTAATAGAATTCATAACATAAGAACAAGGATTTACAATTTTAGTATCATCATTGTCACATTTTAAAAACTTATTTATTAGTGGCAAATACCCACCCTGATTTTTCGCACATTGGACAATAACACTATCACAATATTTGCCAAAAAAATTCTCTATTTTCTTTTTGGAATAATTTGTATATTTGGTTGCTATATATGATACAAATAAGTTAAATTTGTATGTTTGTTTTAAATCAAAGGTGCTTTTTAAATTATTTATAACTACATCAAAAAAATCAACACCGTGAATAAATTTATAATCTTTTTTATTAATTGCATTTATAGAAAACTTAATGCTATCTAAACCCGCTTGCAATAAATGTTGTATTTTTTCTTTTTTAGCCAAAAGTCCATTTGTCGTCAAGTAAATATATTGATATCCAATTTCTTTAGCACGTGCTATTAAAATATCTAAATTTGGATATAACAATGGCTCACCAGTTGCATAGAAACCAACTTCCCGACAACCAGCATTATAACAATCTTTTAATGTTTTTTGGGCAAAGTTAAGATCTATATTGTTTTTCTCTCTTGTCATCTTCCTATTCGCACAAAAAATGCACTTGTTATTACAAATGTTTGTTACCTCTACAAGTAAATTTTTTTTAGGGAATTTTGTTTCGTTTTGTTTCTGATAGTTGTATTTTTCTTTTATCCTTTTTTCAATAGATTCTAGTTCCATTTTATTATTATAACATGTATTTAACGTTTTTCAAATCAACTTTACATTTTTAAAAAAAGATGATATAAATAAAAGATGAAAATTTTAGATGAAAACACACTTTATAAAAAATTTATTAGATTTGAGTATGAGAAAAAATATTTTAATTTAACCTATAATAATATTTCAATTTGGGAATATTCTAGAATGTTGATTTATATAGAACTTCAAACTAGGATTAAAAATCTAACTCCTTCGCTACCAACTTTTAATCTCCTTGAAAAAAAACAAGAATGCGAAGAAATAAAAGCAAAGTATTTAAATATCAACGATTTAAAAAAAACAGACATTATTTTAATGGGTAATCCACGTAGAATATTACAAAAAGACAATAAGTATTATGATATAAATACTGATTTTATTCCCGACATACTTGACAACTATAAATGTTTAACAATTGAGGATCCTTTCTGGGCTTTGTTCCCTAATTTTAGTATATCTCACAATATTCCTGCAGCGACAAAAAACATTATTTATCTCGATCCTCTTGAAAAAGAATATTTTGCTAAACTTTATTCAGAAGATTTTAATAATGATAGAAAACAAATTCATAACATTTTTAGCAAAATACTGAAGGACATTGAGATAGAATTTGGATTTAATCTAAATAACGTTATTGAGCTTTGTGAAAACAAAATTTTATATTTTATTTTTGCAATGCCAACCTATTTAAAATTTTTGCGTAAAACACAACCTAAATTGGTTATGTTGTTTTATCATCCACATCACAGCGAATATTTGATGACGATGGCTGCAAAAATGTTAAACATCCCTGTAATTGAAATACAACATGGTATAATTGGAGAATTTGAACCAATATGGCATAAATATTACGATCAAAACTTTAAACCTAAATATTTGGCAGATTATATTTTTGGTTATTCACCAACTTTTATAAATACAAATGATATGGTACTGAAAAACAAAATTCAATATGTGGGTTATCCTTTTCTTGAAAAAAAAGTTAAAGAATATAAAAGCTTAATATTTAATAAACCTAAATACAATATTTTGATCATTTCACAAGCAAATCTTAGCGACAAACTATCAAAATTCACATCTAAACTAGCCTCATTACTACGAAATTATCCCCATTATCACATTTATTATAAACTTCATCCATATGAGCTTGATAAATATTTTGATAATCTGAAAGCATCAAATATAACTGTTATACGAGATTTAAAAAAAGACATATATTACTATCAATCTATTTGTGATATTCAAATAGGAGTATACAGTACCGCAATATACGAAGGATCAAGATTTAATACTTCTACTATAATAATAAAAAATTTAATGGGCTGGCAAGAATCGTATAAAATTCTAAAGGAAATGCCCGGCATTTATGTCGTTGATAAACCAGAAGATGCTTTAAAGGTAATTCTTTCAAATCCAATTAAAACGCCAATAAAAAATCTGCTTTGGGGCGAATATTCAAAGAATAAATACAAAAAATATGTAACCCAAATAATTGAAGCACATTGGAATACATTAACTTAAAGTTCTCTATCTTCACTATTTGAATTCTTCTTAAATGAAGATTGGTTATATATATATTGAACAATTTTTTTTATGCTTTCGTAAGTCTTTTCGTCCTTTTGTACAATAAACTTCATATATGATTTTAAAACATTAATTGAATGAAGCAATTCAGCATCATTGTCTGTTAAGTGGAAAATTGTATCAAAAAAATAATCATCTACTTTATCTTTGTATTTTTCTCTAATATACATTTTCATTCCTTCTACATTTTTATAAACATTATACTTTTTATATTGATGATAAAATACTTCAGTTGTATCAATGTCATAAAATGACACATTAATAGTTGAATTGTTTTCAGAATGCATATGCTTTAATTTCTTTTCTATTTTCCATTTAGGCATATCTTCATATTTATACATATCATAAACAAAATCACTATAGACTTCATCCAATTTTAAGTCAAATGATACTAGCTGTTTAGCATAATCATGACTATCTTGTAATATTTCATTTTTATACTTATATGCAGGTCCCCAGATAATTCCTATAAATATCATTTTGCCTCCTACTTATATAAATTACAATCTTCTCTTGTTATTATATTGGCTGCTTTTATATTATTGTAATTTATAGAAAGTATGTTGTCAATATGCAATTTTTGGCAAATATTTAAAGTATTCATATCATAAACACCAAATGGTAACGAGATTATGTTTAAAAAATTATATTTTTTTTTATAATACTTTATTTTTCTTATTTCTCTTAGTTGTTTTTTATAAGATAATTGATTTAAAAACAAGTGGTTTTTTGTATGATACAAAAATTCATTACCATAATGTTGCATCTCAAATATTTTTTCTTTATCGATGTATAGTTTTAATTCAGTAAAATCTATTTTACATAAAAACGCAATTTTATTAAGTATTTTAGTGGATTGTCTGGGAGTTAATATCTGTTGCAATATTCTTTTAATAAATTTTTCTTTATCATTAAAAAGCCCTTTATATTTATCAAAATTTTTTTTAGGCAAGTATGTACATAATTTTTCATAAACAAAATTTACACCCTTATTTTCAATAAGATAATGTATTTTTTGAATTATTAATATTTTCTTATTGAAAACATTATCGCATACCGAAAATACTCCGGATACATTGTATTTTTTTAAAATTGGAAAAACATTATTGTAATGATCGATTGTCCCATCATCAAAAGAAAGGACAAATTTGTTTTTATTATCACCCTTTAAATAACTTCTAAGAGAGACTATATTTGATACATTTTTTTTAACAAAATTTTCAAATGCCATCACATTAAAGTGATAATAATTACTATTTCTTTTTACGTAATGAAACATTATTATTGGCATTTTTCATTCTCCTTCTGGCAAGTCTTAAATCTTTTTCATAATCAATATCAATACAGGCATCGCCGTCTATTATATAAGGAATCTCATTCTCATTAAACACTGTTTTTGTTGTTAAATTTTTAATATTATTAATGTAAATATTTCCAACAATTCTATAATAAGTTCTAAAATCTTGAGATCTTAAGTCGCTTGATTCGCTCAACACTTTTTTAAGCTTTCCATTTTCTATTGTTCTACAAAACACAGGATTTACATTAATTGGTGTGACCGTTATTAGTGAAGTTTGTCCATGTTCAAAAAATAGTTCTATGGCGGAATCCAGCATGTCGGAATTGCGAAAAGGAAAAGTGGGTTGCAATAAAACCAAAATGTCAAAATTAAGGTTATTTTTTTTAATTTCATACAAAACCGAATCTACAATCCTAGATTTTGAAGAAGATAAAGCTTTTGGCCTTAATTCATTTTTTATGCAACCGTTTTCGTGAGCATATTTAATAATATCAACCGAATCGGAGCTTACAATGATAGCATCAATATATTTAGACTGTTTTGCAACATTTATGCTATAAGAGAATAAAGGCTTCTTTTGAAGTTTTCTCAAATTTTTATTTTTAACTCTTTCGCTTCCTATTCTAGCTGGTATAAACGCCAATATTTTTTTGTTTTTAAACATTTGAATCCTCATACATTGTTTTAATTCTATTATGCTGTTCAAGAAGTAAATCTATATATTGCCCAAACCCATTCGCCTTCAACCAATTAATAGAGTAATCAAAATTAAAGTCGTATGCATTTTCTGGAAAAATAACTGGCACTTCTTTTATTCCTAAATATAAGGCTACCGACAGTCGATGTGCACCATCAACAACTGCATAATTTTTGTTTAAAACAATTGGATATAAATCAATATAACCATTTTTTTGAATACTTTTAATTAGTCTTTTGAAATTGTTTACATTGTCATATTGTTTGTTAGGGATTTCTTTTTTTTGTTTAACTCTATATTTTTGAATTTGATCATAAATTCTAAAGCCAAAATTATTTTTTTTAAAATACTCGTCTAACGCTAAAAATCTAATTAAAATTTCACAATCATTCATATTATCACCCATTGATTGTTTATAAATAAAATATGTGGGCATCAAAATTTTTATATTTTTTATTTGACTTAATTCACACAACTTTTCCATTATTTTAAATCCTTATAATCTATATGTTGACCTTTTAATTTTTCAACAACAAGTTTTTTCCCTAATACTTTATCATAATCATATGCTGGTACACCAACATTTCCAGGTCTTTTCGTCGTTGTGTTCTCGTAAGTAATTATGTCTCCCACTTTTAATTTTTTGTTGGCTACAATGCTATTAAAAGCAAAATCAATAGTTACTTGTTCTTCCTTTAAATACTCTTTATGTCCACCTTTCATTAAGAAATAGTCTTTACAAGCTTGCACTAATTCCTTTGCAGCTTGTTCATCCATTGAACAAGCAATATCTTCTCCTTTTCTACTCATAGAATCTGTAAAATGTCTTTCTACAACACATGCTCCCATTGCTAGCGCGCAAATACAGGCCGTATTTGTTGTTGTATGATCGGATAACCCAAAAAGTGTGTTAGGAAACATTTCTTTAATTTCATTTAAAGCATTAAGCCGTACAAATTTAGGCGGTGTTGGGTATAAATTTGTTGTATGTAATAGTATGTAATTATTATGATATTTTTTGATAGCGTTAACAGCTTTTTTTATATTTGATAAATTATTCATGCCTGTAGATAAAATTATTGGTTTGTTCTTAGATGCAATGTATTCAACTAATCTATAATTATTCATTTCGCCTGAACCTATTTTATAAGCACAAACATTTAATCTTTCTAACCTATCAACAGCATCAAAAGAAAAAGGCGTAGACAAGAACACCATCCCCTTACTTTCCACATATCTTTTAAGTTCTTTTTCCTCATCTTCATCCAACTGACATCGCCGCATAATATCATAAATCGAATCTTTTGAATTGCCAGGTATTACTTTTTTTGCGTTTTCACTCATCTCACTATCAACAATGTGAGTTTGATGCTTGACAACTTCTATTCCTGCTCTTTTTGCGGCATCAACCATTAGTTTTGCAACCGACAAATTGCCACCATGATTTATTCCTATTTCGGCAATTACTAATGGAACATAATTTTCGCCAACTTTTCTTCCACCAATATTTATGCTTTTCAATAAATTACCTCATAATAAATTTTTTATTTAAGTCAACATCAAAGAATTTATCATCAAATATTATTTTTAAATTTTTTTTGAATTCAGAAATCGTAAATGTTTTGCCTTTATCGAAATTGTGAGAAACTGCATATTTAATTATTTCACCTAAATTTTTCGAACATTCGTCAACATGAAAAATTGACTTTATATTTTTGCCATCATTTCTACCATGCTGTCGATCTCCAACATTTATGGTTGGAACACCGAGATATGGAGCTTCGCATATCCCACATGAACTATTTCCAATTATAAATTTTGCATTTTTTAACAACGAATAAAATTTTTCAGGTGGTACATTTTTTCTAAAAATGATTTTTTTGTATTTGTTAAGATTTTTATACTCGTTTATAATCAAATCCCCATTAGGATCATTGTTGCATTGAATTAGTAGCGTCTTCCCTTCATATAAATTTAAAATATTCAATATATATTTAAAATTTTTTAAGTTTTCTTCACTCGTTACTGAAAAGAGTGGATGATAAATAAATATACAATAATTTTTCCCTAATTCCTTTTTTAAATCTGAATTTACAAATTTGACACCATTTGAAAAAACACTAGTTTGTCCAATTATATAAATTGACTTTTCTTCTTCTCCCATTTGCAACACTCTTTTTTTACAAATTTTATCGGTAACTAAAAATCTATGTGAAAATTTTGTAATTGCATGCCTTATACTTTCATCAACATTTCCACTAACATCACCAGCTTCTATTTGACATACAGGCGTATTATTATAATTAGAAACCATAGCTCCAGCCAAAGCCGACAACCTGTCACCATGAATAAATGTCATATGAAAATGATTTTTTTTCATAAAAGTATCTAACTTATTAAGAAGCCAACTAAAATAACTAATCGTTTTTGTCGTATCATTATCACCTATGTCTTTAACCTCAATATTGACATAATTCTTTAAGTCATCATGTACGAGATCACCAGTGTATCCATATTGTTTATCATTATGTAAATCAACAAGCAAAACTGTTATATGGTTTGATTTTGCTAAAAATTTAATAAGAATGGATATCTTATTGTAATCTGCTCTTGAACCAGATATAAATAATAAGTTTTTCATTTTTGTTTTTGTAAATAATCCAAAAAAGGATCCAAGCTTTGATTAAATGTAGGACAAAATTCGTTGTTTTTTAACATATCATTCAATTCCTCAAACGTTACCCATTTGGCTGACGAAACCTCTTCTTTTTGTAAATTTAACGAAGATATATCAAAATTTTGTTTTACAAACCACATATCTACAAAATCTTTTTCTCTTTTAATCGTTAAAATCAATTTAGAATGTCCCATGTTGGGAGTTATTCCCAGCTCTTCTTCAAATTCTCTGACATATGTTTGTTTACTATCTTGCCCTGATACTGCACCACCCCCAGGATTTTCCCACTTATCTGGAAACAATTTTCTTGAGCTTGCTCTTTTTTGAATATAAATTTCTCCTTTATCATTCATTATCCATATGTGAATAGACAATTTATATTTTCCTGGCGGGATTGGATCACCCCTAACTATTTTTTCTCCTGTTAGCATTTTATTTTCATCATATAAATCAATATACTCCATATTTTTCTCCTCTTATAAAAAATATCACAGAATTATAAATTTTCAAAATTAATATAAGCAAATTGTTATCCGTTTTGTTTTTTTTGTTACAGTCATTTTAAAACAAAATTTATTGTTTATTAAAACTTATTTCATATAATTACGAAAAATTATATTTTACCATTAAGTTTGATGTTTAAAATATTAGTAAATTTGATTTGTCATAGTTTTTTAATAAACACTTGGAAATTCTCACTGCTATTAAACTCAACTTTTCTAATTTTATCTTTTGCATAGAACCAACACATTGCAGGCACATAACCCATCTGTAAATCTGTGTTAATACCCATAAAATGACCACATTCATCATTGTCTGGACTGATTTCTCCTCCACCAATCCACTTACAACCATTTTGTTTTGCAAACAATAAAAATTTTTTAAAATCTTGTGGTTTTACATAAAACCATAAATGTTTTTCTTTATTCTAAATCTCTTTTAATTTCTTCATTTTTCTCTCCTATGTTTTTTATTTCCACAAAGAGAGCATAGAAAAACCCATCGATTCCGAAGTGGACCTCCTTAAGTTGTCTAACTTTTGGGGTATATTTCACTTTTACCAATGGATTTCAACAAATGTTTAATATTTTTTTACTTGATAGATGGGTCGGTGAACCAAAGTCCACTCAATCCAACACAAAATGCAGAATTGCCGTTGGCAATTCTTTTTATTAAAAAAATAAAATCGTTTCCGATTTAAAATATATTATAAATATCACGAATTTAACAAAAAAACGCCAATATTGACGTTTTTTAAATATTCCAAACATTTTTTGAAGCAATTATTTGCTTTTTAAATGTTTTTAAAATACTAAATATTTATTTTTTTGATTTCAGCATTGTTAAATGTTGCATAGTTTTTTAATTCATGTTGTTCTAGGCTTAACCTTTCACCAATCTTTTCTATGTAGCTTGCAATCATGCCGTGCGTTACAACCAAAATTTTTTGATCTTTATAATTATTTCTTAAATAATTTAAAAAATCAATAGTTCTCTCATAAACTTCTTTATATGTTTCCACCCCACCATCTTTTTTTAAATGTTTCTTAGTATATTGTTGCTCATCATCAAGTTTATCTTTTTTTTGTTTAGTATAAATTCCTTCATCAACTTCTATAATTCTAGAATCACGAATAATTTTTGCATTATGATATTTATTCATAATATTTGTTGTTTGCATAGTTCTCATAAGTGGAGATGTAAATATAATATCTATTTTTTTATTCTTAAATTTACTAGCTTGCTCTTCAACCTATATTTTGCCAGTTTTACTTAATCTGTTTTGTGATCATCCTTGCCAAATATGCTTTTCATTCCAAACAGTTCTTCCATGTCTCATTATATAAATTTCCTATCTACACCTTTTCATATTTTAACATATTATAAAATAACATATACTATCTTTTTTATATTACAAATCAAACAATAAATTTTGTTTTAAGTATACCAGTACATAACTCATTTTTAATGCATCATTGTTATTATATAACCATTTTTTAAAATGTAAAAGTTTATTATATTAAAATTAAAAATAATTTTGATTGTAACGTTGTCTTTAATTTCTTTAATAATAAACTAAATATATTTTACTTTTAAACTTTAATACAACTATTTTGACTTTTTAGCATATTCGCTTATTAGTTGCCTTACTTTGTTAAATTTTGGTTCGTTATAAACATATTGTTTTCTTGGTTTAATAAAATTTTTTGAACCACGTTCTTCGTCTTTATATCTTGGAATAAGTTGAACATGATAGTGATTCATAGGCCCATCACTCATTGTGCACAAATACACTCTTTCACACTTATAAACCTGTTTTAAAATAATCATAAATTGCTTTGCAAATCGTATAATTTTTTCATTTATACAATCAGGTGCTTCACTCATGTCGTGATAGTGTGTTTGTGTTGAAATCATCATATGACCTACTGCTCTTGGATTGCCAACAAAAAGACATTCAATATCTTTATCTTCATAAAGTTTAAGTTTAGAGTCGTCGCCAAAAACTGCGCCATTGTATTTTCTGTTTAAACAGGTTGGACATACTCCCATGTCGGTTAGTTCTTTTGGTGAAAGTTTTAACAATTCTTTTTCTTCCATATCTTTTTCCTTTTAAATAAAACTATATTTTTGTATATATTTTTTTAATATGCATTTGAATAATATAACAATCATATAAAGCAGTATAAAATCATTTTAAATAATTGTCAATCTGCGTACAAGTTCATTATAAAGCGAAAATATATTAACAATTGATTTTTTACTATATTTCATACAAAAATCTATTCTATCATAAATACAAAATAAATATGCACTATAAACATATTGATAAATAGATAATTTTATTTTACTATTAAGGCATGAGGTATCATACAGTTATAATGTACTAAAAACATTAAATGGTTGCACAAAAAAATAGTGCAACAGTTTTTTGATGTTTTTATAATTATGATTAGTATGATTTTTTTTATATCATACTCCAAACAAGGAGTATTATATGATTATATTAGATGTAAACAAATTAAGTAAAGATTTTGGATTTGGAAAACTTTTTAACAATGTATCGTTTTCTCTTAACGAAGGAGAATTAATCTCTATTGTTGGACCAAATGGTAGTGGAAAATCTACTTTATTAAAAATGATTGCTGGATTTGAAAAAATAGATAGTGGGACTATAAGTATAAAAAAAGATGCAAAAGTTGCGTATCTTGATCAAGTGGGTTCTAGTTATGAAGATAATAGATGTGTTTATGATATTTTAAAAAATTCTTTTTCAGAGTTAAATAAAATTGAAAAACAACTTATTTGGGTGGCTATGACTTTTACAAACAAGAAAAAATTGAAAAAGTAAAAAATCAAAAAGTTTTGCCATTTAAAGAGAAAATTTTAAAAATGCTCAACAAAGATTTAGAAATAAAACAAGAAAGAGTTAAATACTATAATGAAAGCATTGAAAAACAAAAGCAGAAAGAAGAAATGGAAAAACAAAAACCTTTATACGATAAATTAAATCAATCATATACTTCTTCCTTAAAAAAATACGCAAAACAGGCTGTTGATGAATTTGTCGAAAAAAATCCTTTAATCCTTTGCACAAAACACACCAGTCATTTGAGTTTAAGTAATGTTGAAATGCCATACCCTACCAATGCTTTAAATGAATATGCTAATAGTTTAAGAGATGATGTTATAAAATCACAAAATAAACAGGCCATAAAAGAAATGTAAAATTCTAAAACTAAAAATGTTTAACTAAGGTTAAACATTTTTTATTGTCATTAAATGTTTAATGTGCTATTATCTTATTGTGAAAAAAATTTTATTGGTTATAGTTGTAATTGGCATTTTTGTTTTAAGTTTTTATTGTATAAACTCGTTCACAAAACAAAATTCAACAAAGACAAATAACACACAAACTCTTGGAGTATGGTGGTGGGATAACAGAATTGATAGTTCATATCTTGATTTTGCAAAGCAAAATGATGTAACAGAGATATATTTATATGCATCTTCTTTTAATGAAAAAATATCAACAATAATAAAAAATGCTCAAACCAAAAACATTAAAGTTTATTGGCTAGCAGGAAAATACGAATGGATTGAAAACTATTCATTGATTGAAACAAAACTAAAAGAATATCTTGCATTTCAGAAACAATACAATAATTTATTTAGTGGTATACATTTTGATATAGAACCACATCAGCACCCAGAATTTGAAACAAAACGAGAAGAAATTTTATATAAATTTATTGATTTAACATATAATTTAAAACAAAATTACAGCAATACTTATATTGAATATGATATACCTTGTTGGCTTGATGATATCATTTCATACAATGGTCAAAACAAAAAAACATTTGAATATATTATTGACAATGCAAGTGCAATAACTCTTATGAGTTACCGAGATAGTGCACAAAAAATATATGATTTTGCCAAAGATGAAATAAATTATGCTAAAAGTATAAACAAAAAAATAAATTTGGGAGTGGAAACTCAAGATGTTGATGATGACAATGTAACTTTTTTTGAAGAAGGCAAAACGTACCTTAAACAAGAACTAAATAAACTAAGGAATTTAATTCCAAAAAATTATGGAATTGCCATACACTATATTGAATCTTGGTATAATTTAATAAATTAATATTTTAATTGATAAATTTTAATAAAATTAAAATATTTACAACAATAAACAAAAAACCACAGGAATTGTGGTTTTTTTGTTTATTAAATTACATCACAACAAAATTCATATTCATTTACTTGCGTGTCTATTTGTGTTTGTATTAAAATGGACGAAACATATTGTGAAGTAATTGGTTCTTCGCTAGATGTATAAAATTCTACTATAATTTTATATCCATCTTCTTGCCAACTTACCCTATTATACTCAGTTTCATAATCTCCTTGCATTGTACCATTTATAACTTTTTTTGCACTTTCAATAACATTGATTTGTTTAACAGTTACGCCGTCATGTTTTACTATCAATTTTTGAGAACTATTCATATTTAGCAAAACGGGACTTGAAAAATACGCTCCAATTTTGATTAAATTACCTGTTGTATAACTTTGTTGTGTTATATATCCATAAAGAACATCGTCCTCGAACCATTTATGCAATGCAAAAATTGAAGCATCGTCATCAGTTGAAGCACTTATATCAATGTATCCTTGGTCTTTGTTTGCCTGACTTGAAATTTTAACTTTTGTTACTCCTTTTGCATTAGAAAAATCTATATTTTCAAATGTTATAGAATAATAATTATTTTTAAATACGTTTTCATCTTTTAATTCTTGTTCAGTATAAAAATGTATTGGTAAAACACCTAAATTTATTACACATTCAAAATGTTCTTCTATACCTTCGTTTACATTTGGTGCAACATATTTATAACTTCCATATAATCCTGTCAACTCTTTCCCGTTTACTAAAACTTTTGCATTTGAAACATCTATTCCACTAACACCAACATCTTGACACAAATTTATTATATTAATTCTTTTTGAAACATTTGCTTTTCCCACTTCGCAAGATGTTGAATAACTACCATTACCATTGTCAATATATGCAGTTGTATTTTCTATTGAAGCAGTTATTGTGTTAATTTTCATATTTAGTAAATCAACATAAATTAAATTTTCGGGATATAGTCGCATTGAGTAATTTATTTGATTGGCATAATTTTCTTCATCGCCATCATCAATACATTTATATTCGTTTGAATTCAGCGAACCATGACCATATCCAATTATACTTGAACTTGTTTCTCCACGATAGTTATGGTTATATGTGTAGTTACCAATAATTAAATCTGTGTAATAGTTATATCCTTTTGTTGAAAGCATTTTTAAATTTGCACTTTGACTATTATATGAATATAACTTATAAACATATTCTTTTGTACCCTTTTCAACATTATCCAATTTTTCGTTTGAAGAAAAATAATTTCCATCTTTAATATATTGATAAACTGTATAAGAATTTTGTTTAAAAAATTCTTTTGCATTATATGTAAAAAGGTATGGGCTATAAATTTCATTACCATAATTATCAACATACATAATATTTTCTATATTATCATTAAAAAGCCAACTTGCATTTGTATAACCCTTGTCATCTGTGTAATCTCTAATGTCCATAAAATCTGTTTCGCCATTTGCAATTTTTTCGTTTGCTTCATTTACGAAATACTCATAATCAGTTTGACTCAACTTAATTTTGTAATTTTTGCCAAAAGTTTCTAGATTTTGTTTTATTGTTGTTTGTTCTTCAATTGTGTAATCGTGTTTTAAATATCCTAGTCTTTCATCTAAATTGTAAATAAATGCAAAATTTACTTTTCGTTCTTTTATACCTGTAATGGTAATGTTGATATCTTCTTTTATATTAGAAAAGTTAAATGTACCGAGTTGTACACTATTACCCAAAATTTGTTGTGTAGTATTTTTTGTGTATGTATTTGTAAAGTATTCACTGTTTTCTTTACCATTAAATAATACTTTCATATTAGAATAATCATACACATCAAATCCTGTTAAATAAGAATAACTATTGTAAAAATCACTCACTTTACAATTAGCATTTTGTGAACTGAGTAAGTCAGCATAATACACCTCGTTATTTGCTTGAAGTGTAATTTTATAGTCTTTCTTTCCACAAGCAAATAAAAGACTCAAACAAGGAATTATTAATAAAAATGTTAAAACACTAAAAACAATTTTCTTTTTCATAAAATCCTCCTAAAAGTTATATATGCCAAGGGGAATAAATATTTGAAAATTATATAACCAATTTTAGTTTATCACAAAATATTAAAATAATAAAATATTATTAACATTTTACTAAAAATAAAAAACCGACAAAAGTCGGTTTTTTTATTCTGTTATTTTTATATGAACTTCTTTTAACTGTTTCTCGGTTACTTCACAAGGTGCATTCATTAAAATGTCTTGTGCTTTTTTATTCATTGGGAATGCTATTATTTCTCTTATACTTTCTTCTCCAAGAAGTAGCATAACCATTCTATCAACACCCGGAGCAATTCCTGCGTGTGGTGGTGGACCGTAAGAAAATGCATTGTATAAGGCTGGGAATTTTGATTGAACAACATCTTCACCAAGTCCAACAATTTCAAATGCTTTAAGCATCATTTCTGGGTCGTGATTTCTTACAGCTCCTGACGAAAGTTCTATTCCATTGCACACTAAATCATATTGATATGCTTTTAGGGTAAGTGCAAATTCTTTATCTTGTTTTGCTTTTTCAAGTGCTTGCATTCCGCCTTGTGGCATAGAGAATGGATTGTGACAAAATTCTATTTCGCCTGATTCATCACCTATTTCATACATAGGGAAGTCTACAATCCAACAAAATTCATAACATTCTTTATTTATATGATTATTTGTTGAATATCCAACTTTTTTAATTATTACCCCTGCCGATTTTTGTGCTGTTTTTTTGTCGCCTGCCGTTACAAAAATTATTGTGTTTGGTTTTAAATTTAGTTCATTTATTAGATTGTTTTTTTCATCTTGCAAAAATTTTGCAATTCCACCAACAAGTTCGTTATTTTCGTCTACCTTAAACCAATAAACTTTGTTTTGTGCTTGAACTTCAATATCGGCAATAAGATTGTCAACAAATTTTCTTGATTCTGTAAAATTGTCAACAACAACACATTTTACTATTTTATTTTTAAAGGCTTCAAATGTTGTTTTTTGCATAATGTTTGTTACATCACATACAGTTAAATCTATTCTAAGGTCTGGTTTATCCGAACCATATTTTTCCATAGCTTCATTGTATGGTATTCTTACAAAAGGTGCTTTTGATGCCTTTTTATATATTCCATACTTTTCAAACACAGGTGGAAGAACTTTTTCTATAACACTAAACACATCTTCTTGATCAGCAAATGCCATTTCCATATCTAGTTGATAGAACTCTCCTGGCGAACGGTCTTGTCTTGCATCTTCATCTCTAAAACAAGGTGCAATTTGGAAATATCTATCAAAACCTGATGTCATTAAAAGTTGTTTAAATTGTTGTGGTGCTTGTGGAAGAGCATAAAATTTTCCCGGATAATTTCTTGATGGAACAAGATAGTCTCTTGCGCCTTCTGGTGAAGAACTTGTCAGTATTGGAGTTGTTATTTCCAAAAAGTTTTCTTGTATCATTCTTTGTCTGAGTTCTGCAACAATTTTACTTCTTAAAACAATTTTATTTTTAACTTCTGGATTTCTTAAATCAAGATATCTATATTTTAATCTTATATTTTCGTCAACTTCGGTTGAATGATTTATCTCAAATGGAAGTTCGTTATATTTACATTTTCCTAAAACTTCAAGTTTTTCACAAACAACTTCAATATCCCCAGTTTCCATTTTAGGATTTTTTGAAATTCTTTCCCTTACTTCGCCCTCAACAGAAATTGTAGATTCACAGTTTATCTTATTTATTTGTTCGATTATGTCTTGATTGTCGACAACAATTTGTGTTTTCCCATAAAAGTCTCTTAAAACTAAAAAAACTAAATTTTTGCTTACACTTCTTACATTTTCTAGCCAACCAACAAGTTTAACATGTTGACCAACATTTTTTAGTCTTAGTTCGCCTGCGTTGTGCGTTCTGTTTTGCATATTTTTTCTCCTTGTATTTTTACAATGTAAAGTATAACAACATAATTTTTAAAAAGCAATCATTAAACAAAGATTGATTTGTTAATAAAAAAAAGACGAACAACGTTCGCCTTTTTGTGAGGTGATTTTATTTCTTTTTGCTTGCAACCATTCCAAAAATACTAAATACAAGTCCACCAACAACCATCATTATTGCTCCAACTTGTGGCAAAATTGTTGAAGTTACTTTTATGTATTCGCTAGTTGATGTATTGCTAAAAACAAATGTCAAAAGTGTTGCAACGCTTGCTATTGTAAGAATTAAAACCAACAATGCCAACAATTTTTTAATTTTATCTAGTGTAGCAACTTTTCCAACATTAGCAAGTTGCAAAACAAACAAAATTACATATACAGCTGATAGGCAAAGCATAACAACTGCCAAAACATCTGTTATTGTTGCAAATGCAAGGCCATCTGGTTGCAAAAGTCCCCAATCACCAAAAATGTTAATTGAAGCAATTTTTGTTGTTTCATTTGCTGCAATAACTGTTGGCGCATACATTGCCAAAAACATAGGCAATATTAAAAGAACCATTCCAACTGCTGCAATTAAATTTAAAACTAGTTTTTTTGTTTTCATATCTTTTCCCCCTTAGTTCTATGATACAATATATATTCTTTTGTGTCAAATAAATATTTATATCATTTTTTATAATAAAAAAATACTAGAGTTTTATCTAGTATTTTTATTACATACAAATCTTATATGTTAAATTATTTAAGTTCAACTGTTGCGCCAGCTTCTTTAAGTTTTGCTTCCATAGCTTTTGCTTCTTCTGCTGGAACATTTTCTTTAACATTTGCAGGAGCACCATCAACAACTGCTTTTGCTTCGCCAAGTCCAAGACCTGTAATTTCTCTAACTGCTTTAATAACAGCAATTTTATTTGCACCAGCCTCTTTTAATACAACAGTGAATTCTGATTTTTCTTCTGCTTGAGCTGCTGCTCCACCTTGTGCACCACCAGCAACAACTGCAGCTGCTGCACTTACTCCAAATTCTTCTTCTAACATTTTAACAAGGTCGTTAAGTTCAACAACGCTAAGACCTTTAACTTCTTCAACAAACTTATTTAAATCTGCCATTTTTTTTACTTCCTTTTATTTTTACTTTTATTTTTTAATTTTTATCAGCAATTGCTTTTAAGCAAACTGCAAGACCTCTCATAGGTGAAGATAACATGCCAACAAGTTGAGCAAGTAATACTTCTCTTGAAGGTATTTTTGCAAGTTTTTTAACAGCATCTGCGTCTACAATGTTTTTATTGTAAATTCCGAATTTAATTGTAAAAGCACAATTTTCACTTGATGCACCATCAACAATTTTTGCAGGAGCAACTTCGTCTTCATAACCGAAAGCAACTGCATTTGTGCCTTCTAGGTAACTTTCGCAACCTGTGTAGCCAAGTTCATTTAATGCTCTTACCATAAGTCTATTTTTGTAAACTCTGTATTCTGCACCGTTTTTTCTGAAATCGGCACGAAGTTTTGTGTCTTGTGCAACGGTAAGTCCACGATAATCTACAAAAACAACTGTTTTTGCTTTTTGAAGTTTTTCTTTTATTTCTTCAACAAGCGCTTGTTTTGCTTCTAAATTCGCACTCATTTTTGCCTCCTTTTTAGATTTGTATGTTTTAATTAAAAAATCCCTTTGGCCAAAGGAAAGCCGAAAGGGTTTTATACCAATCTAAACTTTACCTCGGCAAGCACAATAAATTGTTTACGAATAATCACTTGCTGTCTTTGGGAAAGGACAATATTTAATTAACGACACAATACTAGCACAAAAATTATTATATGTCAATCATTTTATTTTAAAGTTATAAAATTTTTTCTTCATCTTTATCTATTTTTTCTTTGTCTTCTTTGTCAACTTTTGAAAATTGTGCATATTTATTTTTATGAACTTTCTTTTTTACTCCATCATTTAAAGCACATTTTTTTGAAAATTTTGATTTATGTTTGTGATTTTCATATTTATATTTTTGTTCATCATAATAGTTATAAACTTCATAGTCGCCCATTTTGGATAATATATTAGATGAATTTGTTGGTGGAGTGTATTTATAATCATCTGTTTTTTTATAATTTTGTTGTTGTCCGCTTATTACAGAATTTTTTGGAATTTTATAGAACTTTTTAAACTCATTTATATTTATTGAATCAATAGAATTTACAATTGACTTTATTTGTGAAAATGTAAGTGCACCCTTTTCAATATTTTCGCATCTAAAAGCGCGTTTGTTTTTTACAACTTTTACATCACCTTTATTAAAGGTATGATCCACAAAAGCAAGCTCTGTTACTTTGTTTTTTATTTTATATTTATTTCTTTCTCTTGCTTCACCTTTAAGTGAACAATATTCAAATCTTTTAGAAAAACATTTGCTAAGCATATTATTTGGGTGCAGTGTTCCACCGTGAAAATCTGAGCCACAAGTAATGTATAAATTATATTTTTCGGCTATTTCAAACATTTTGTCAAATGCTCTTGGAATAGTGTTTTCATTGTGAAATATCTCAACAAAATCCAAACCATTATTTGACGATTTTTGAACAATATCTATGAATCTGTCAAGCATCTCCATTTTTGTTTTATTTTGTTTAGCATATACAAACATCTCTTGCTTTTCAAATTGTATTGTATTTCCGTGTGCAATACCAACTTTACCACCTGCCGATTTTATCATATCAATTATATCAAAAATATCTTGTTTACTATTTCCTTCGGCAATATCGTTGTTAAAAGATTTTTTAAAAAATATTTCTTCTATCAATGCACTTATTTCTTTTGGTGATACATTTAAGTATTCTGATGTTATTTCTAAAAATTTATTTCTTATTTCTTCGTGTGTTTTTAAATTTGCACAATCATCATAAACGCTAAATGGGATTTTGGTTTTATATAATGTTTCCAAATATTTTTTTGCACAAATAAGTTGTCTACCTGTATTTATTTTTATTTTTATCGGTCTGTGTCTTTTTATTATTGTTCCATCAGTTTTTTTATGAACAATTTTTGAATATGCAATAAGATTTTTATCAGTTAAATCATAGTCGTATCCAAGCATATGACATTTTGAATATATTGAACGACCTTTTTCGTTTAATCCAACCGATTTTAAACTTGCATTTAACTCTATGCCCGGAATAAATTTTAAACGTCTATAACGTATGGGATCGCTTTTTAATATTTTTGCCGCTTCTATACAACCTAGTATACTTTCATGGTCAGTTATTGAAAAACAAACATCTTTGTTTTCTTTTTCTGCCATTGCGTTTAAAGTATCAAGTAATCTTTGCACAGTTATATCAACTCCATCTTCATAAGAGTGAACAGTGTGTATGTGCAAATCTATAAAAGCATATCTTTTCATTATTTCTCCTTTGTTGTTACAAATTATCAATATACTCTAATAAGTCATTTGGTAAGTTGATTTTTATTGCATTTAATAAATAATTGGCTTCATCGAATAAATCTAGTCTTTTTAAACATTCGATGTTTATTAAATCTAAATATAAATTTTTTTTACATAGTTTATATATGTCTACTATCTTTATTGCGTTTTGTTTTATACTATTCAATAAAAGATTATTTATTTTGTCATATGCTTTTATTTCGATTTCCGTTAAATCTTCATAATCTTCGTTTTTTTGTTGCGTGTATCTTCTAATTAAAGTCTCTTTTAAAAGTACTGCCCTAAAATATCCTTTTACTGCATTTTTATAGTCTTTGTCTTGTTCTCTTAAAAAAGCATAACATTCGTATAAATTTGCCGGATAACTATTTAAAAAATTATCATTCAATTCATCAACAACACCATCTAAATACGAATAAGTTAAAATATCATTATATTTTTCACTATTTATAACGCTTTCTGATTCATTAGTATATCCCTGCTCAATGTCAGTTGAAATATAACCACAATAAGGACAAACATCTAAATCAAAGTTTATATAATTTTTATAACTTTCAAGTGAAACAGCACTTAAATCTTGTTTGTCAAAAACAAGATAGTCATCACTTTTTTTGCACCTTGCGCATGTTTTTTTATAATATTTACAACTCATAAAACTCTCCCTATATTTTGGTTTTATTTTGTGAATACTATTTATTTTCATTTTTAGTGTATCACAAAATATTTAGCATTTCAATACTAGATTAAAAAATATGCAAAACTCTCCTAAAAGAAAGCCTTGCATATTTACACTTATTTTTATTACTTTTCTTCTTTATCTTCTTGCTTATTTAAAGTGCCGTCTTTAACTTCTTTATCATTTTGCTTATTTAAAGTATTGTCTTTTGTTTCTGTTTTGTTTACATTTTCTCTTTTATAGTTGTTTTCACTTATCATTGCTGGCATAAAGCATAACAAAAATAGAACAAAAACAATAAATTGTGGAACAAAAACCCAAACAAATTCAATATTAAAGAACATGAAAATTGTGCCCATAATAAATTCTATAACAAAATACATAACTGTCATAGTGGTAACAGGCAAGCCAACAACTTGCTTTTTGCGTTTTTCATTTGATACAAAAAAGAACGCAATAGTCATAAACAAAAATGCAAGCACAACAAAAATTAGTGAAACCCAAAATGAAGTATAAAATCTGTTTGTTACCAAAAATAAAACAATTAAATAAGCAACAAAGAAAACACCAAAACCTAAACTAAGTTGAAGTTTTTTTCTATCCATAACTCTCTCCTTTAATTTTAATATAGCAAAATGTTTCGTTTTTTCCTAATAATTTTTGATTATAATTATCATTACTTAATAATATTTATTAAAGTATTTAAACATAATTGACAAAAAACAAAAAAAGTTATACATTATGTTAGAAAAAAAGATAGTTGCTAAACAAAAAAATTATATATATATTGTGATACAAATATCAAAAAATATTTAGGAGAAAGATATGGACAACAATGTAACAATGGACAAAATTGTAAGTTTGTGTAAAAATCGTGGAATAATTTTTCAAGGCAGTGAAATTTATGGTGGAATGGGAAACACTTGGGACTATGGTCCTGTTGGTGTTGAAATAAAAAACAATATTAAACGTGCTTGGTGGAAAAAATTTGTTCAAGAAAATGACAATTCTTTTGGTGTTGACGCAGCAATTTTAATGAACCCAAAAGTTTGGGACGCAAGTGGACACACAACATCTTTTAGCGATCCTAAAATGGACTGCAAGGAATGTAAAACTCGTCATCGTGCCGACAACTTAATTGAAAACTATTGCATTAAACACAAAATTGAAGGCGTAATAGTTGATAAAATGACCAACGAAGAAATGGAAAAATTTATTGCCCAGCACAAAATTGCCTGCCCTGTTTGTGGAAAACATAACTTTACACCAATAAGACAATTTAAACTTATGTTTGAAACAAGCCGTGGAGTAACCGAAGACAACACCGACAAAATTTATTTAAGACCAGAAACAGCACAAGGTGAATTTGTAAACTTTTTGAATGTTCAAAGAAGTATGCGTGCAAAAGTTCCTTTTGGAATTGCACAAATAGGCAAAGCTTTTAGAAATGAAATTACACCCGGAAACTTTATTTTTAGAACAATAGAATTTGAACAAATGGAACATCAACTATTTTGCAAAGAATGTGATGATGAAAAATTTTATAATTTATATAAGCAAAAAGCATGGGACTTTTTGGTAAGTCTTGGAATTGACCAAACAAAACTAAGATTTAAAGACCATGACAAACTTGCACACTACGCAAAAAATGCTTGTGATATTCAATACAATTTCCCTATTGGTTGGAGTGAACTTAATGGAATACACAACAGAACAAACTATGACCTTTCTCGTCATCAAGAATTTTCTGGCAAAAACATGATGTATTTGGACCCAATAACAAATGAAAAATATATTCCATATGTTGTTGAATATTCTATCGGTGCTGACCGTCTTATGCTTACAGTTCTATGTGATGCATATCGTGAAGAAAAACTTGAAGATGGAGAAACAAGGGTTGTGTTAAAACTTGCTCCATTTATTGCACCATATAAGGCATGTGTTTTGCCACTTATGAAGAAAAATCACAGCCAAAAAGCACAAGAATTACACACTATGCTTGCAAAATATTTTATGTGCGATTATGACGAAAGTGGAAGCATTGGAAAAAGATATCGTAGACAAGACGAAATTGGCACTCCATACTGCGTAACAGTTGATGATGACACACTAAACAACGGTACTGTTACAATTAGAGATAGAGATACAATGAAACAAGACATTGTTAAAATTGAAGATATAAAAAATTATATACAATCAAGATGTGAATATTAAAAAATGAAATTTGTAAAATAAACATAAAAAAACACTTTGAAATTCAAAGTGTTTTTTTATCGCCATATTTTTTAATATATTATTTTCCTGCTTTTAATGCAAGACCTAAATTTAATGTTCCTGCTAATTCTTTTGTTATATCATTTAAATAAACAGTAATTGTTAATTTGTAAACTTCATTAGTATTTAAAGTTACAACATTTGATCCTGTTAAACTTTCAACAGGTGATACTGTCTCTCCTTTACCTTCTGTAATTGTAACATCCAATGTGCCAGATTCATACATAGAACTTGCAGTTGCTGAAACTTTTACAGGATCAGTACCATTGTTTGTACATGTAAATGTGTATGTTATTGTTCTTTGTGCTGTTTGTGTGCCAAATGCAATTTCTCCAATAGCCCAAGTGTCTTCACCTTGACTGCCTGTGCCATCTGCTGTTACTTTGTATGTATCGTTTTGTGCTTCACCAAGTGTACCACCTGTAACATTACCTGTCCATGTTACTGCTACTTGTGATTCAAATGAAACACTACCTGTTACGTTGTAAGTAACTTGTGTTGCTGCGTAAACGCCGAATGCCATAAGTGCTACTGCAAGGCAAAGTGATGCGATTGACGCAAATAATTTTACTTTTCTTTTCATAAATATCTCCTCTTATTTATAATTTTATATATAAATGCCAATAATTAAGTGGCGAACTTAAATTGACAGATATACCAAAACTAAGGCAATAAAAGAACAACCACAAAAAATCTTGTTAAAGATAAAGGGAGATTTAATTAGGTTTTGACTAACTGCCGTTTTGTTAATCATCTTTTATTGCCGTTTTAGGCTTTATGTAAGCCGTTGTTTGATAGCAATTTGCTATCAAATCAATATCAATATAGCAAACTGCTAAAATTAAGTCAAGGAAACAATGGAGATTTTTTGTAAAAGATTGATTGAATTAAGAAAAATTTTTGGATATACCCAAAGGGACATGGCAAACATGCTCCATATAAGTCAACCGTCATATATTAGGTATGAACTTGGAACAAGCGAACCAACACAACAAAATCTAGTAAACATTGCAAATATTTTTGATGTTAGTTTAGATTATCTACTTGGCAGAGTCGATTTATGAACTGCAAAAAATGTATTTAATTATACATTAAACAAAAAACACACAAAAATTTAAATTTTGTGTGTTTTTTGTTTCTGTATAGATAATTTTTAGACTTTTTGTCAACGCCTTATTTTAATAATGTAATTTTAAACATTTTCAATATTTAATTTATATATTCGTTTTGTTTTTTCATCAACTCTAAGTTTGTTTGAAATTTCCATTCCACCTATTACATAAACTTCGTTGCCGCTTGCAAGCACAGGGAGATAATCTCTTAATCTTTTTGGATATTTTTGGTCAATTAAATAACTCTTTAATTTTTTTGTGCCACCACCAAATTTTTCAAAAATGTCTCCGTTTTGTCTAAATCTCCAAACGGCATCTTTTGGCAACTTATCGGCATCATAGAATAGTCCTTCATCATTGGTTATCATGCTAACCTTTTTTGTTATTATTTTTCCAAAATTTGGAACAACTATTGTGCCTAATTTATTTTTTTCATTAAAATATACTTCTTTTTTTTGTTTGTTTGTAAGTGTTATGTAATCGTATTCTTTATAAACACTAACTTTAAGTGGAAGTTCAATACGCTTTCCGTTTTCACTGTTTTTAACAAAATCTTTAATTAACTCAATATGCTTGCTTTCTATGTCTTTGTTTACTCCTATCATGTGAAGTGCTTTATATATCATTCTACTTGTTATAGGATTTGGATAAACAAAATATGAAAGTGGAATTTTTACTTCTTTATCATTAACAATAAAAGCGTCTGTTGGAACTTGACTATTTATGTATTCATCATCTTCACTTGCAAGATTGCTAAAATTTATTATTGCATTTATTGCATTTGGCCATCTTTTTAAAATTACAGGCAAAATTTCGTTTCTTATTAAATTTCTTGAAAATTCGTTGTCTTGATTTGTTTCATCTTCTACCGTTTGAATATCGTTGTCTAAAATATAGTGCCAAATTTGTTTTTCGTTTGTTTCTAGCATTGGTCTAATAAAAATGTTATCTCTAATTAGGCTCATACCTTTTAGACCTGTTATGCCACTACCCCTAAAAAGATGCATAAGCACTGTTTCTGCTTGGTCGCTTTGGTGATGTGCAAGTGCAATTTTGTCTACTATGTTTTTGTCTATCATAGATTTAAAAACATTAAACCTGCCCTCTCTTGCTGCACTTTCTAATGAAAGTGATTTTTCTTTGGCAAGAAGTGGAGCATCAATTTTAAACTTATATGCTCTTATTTTGTTTTGTCTGCAATAGTCCATAACAAACAAAGCGTCATGTGCACCATTTTCTCTTATGCCGTGGTCGATTGTTATTGCAACAACTTCAAAATCGAGTTCACGAGAAAGTTTGTTTAAATAGTGAAGAAGTGCCATGCTATCTTTTCCACCGCTTACGCCAACACCAACAACATCGCCCATTTTTATTAAATTGTTTTCTAAAATTAGTCTTTTGATATTTTCCATAGTTTTATCCTTATTTGTATTATACCTATATTATTATATATTTTCAATGCAAAACAGTTAATTATTTTAAAAATTTACTAAAATTTTTGCGTTTTTTTACTTTTTTTTCGTTTTTTTGTTATTTTTTTCTCTTTTTCGATATCTTTTTATATTTTATAAAAAATTAAAATTTTAATGACTAAATGTTTTTTTACATTGTTTTATATTATTTTATTAAAATGTAAAACAAATAAAAAATAAAAAACTTTTTAATTTTTTGCAGAGATTTTTGTTTGTTTTAAAAAAATTACAGCACAAAATTGTGCTGTAATTTTTTATTGTTTTTTATCATTATCATATTTTGTTGTGTTTGTTGTTGAATGTTGCCATGCAACAATTATTCCAAGTCCAATTCCAGCAAGCAAGAACACGCCAACAAATGCAATTATTGTAAAGACATATTTTGTTACACTTAATGTGTTTGCCATTTTTATGCCACTTAAAACAATCATAATAATTGCAAAAATCATCACAAAAATACAAGTTGTTATTAAAATACCATAAATAGATTTATTTAGTTTCATTATCGTTTATTGTATTTGTTTGCATCGTTTGTATTTTGTTTGCTTTATATAATGTTGCTGTAACACCAACAAGTGCAGAGCAAATTACAAAAGCAACACAAAGTGCAACCAACCCCCATATTTTTGTTTGTGTTGTTCCGTTTAGAAACATACTATTTGCAAGAACAATTATAAATATAACACTTGCAACAGCGCCGATTGATGCTAGTATTGTTATTACTAGATTCCAATTTACTTTTTTCATGATATCTCCTTTTTTATATGATAATAATATTTTGTTCATATTGTCAAATTTTATTAGTCATTATTTTTCTCTATATTTTCTTCTATAACTGATTCAATTTGATTTTCTTCTTCTTCGTGTTCGCTTGTTGCAAGGCAAACAACATTTGAACCTTCTTTAAGTTTCATAATTTTTACACCTTGTGTGTTTCTTGAAATTAAACTTATATCTTTTACAGGTGTTCTTATTATTACTCCGTTATCGGCAATAATCATTAAATCTTCATCAAGCGACACTTGTTTAAGTCCAACAAGTTTTCCCGTTTTTTCGTTGAATGTTCCCGCTTTTACACCTTTTGCACCACGGCTTGTTAATCTAAAATCGTCAACAATATTTCTCTTTCCATATCCCTTTTGAGATATTGTTACAATTTGAGCATCTTTTTCGCCTTTTTTGATCACTGTCATGCTTACAACATGCTCGCCACTGGCTAAATTTATTGATTTAACTCCTTGTGCAGTTCTGCCCATTGCTCTTACTTTATCTTCATTAAATCTTACGCACTTTCCATCGCTTGAAGCAACCAATATTTCATCATCACCAGACGATTGCATAACATCAATAAGTTCATCACCTTCGGCAAGTGATATTGCAATTTTGCCGTTTTTTCTTATGTTGGCAAACTCTATTAGTCTTGTTTTTTTAATTAGACCATTTTTTGTTGCCATAACCAAATTGCCTGTTGTGTCGCCACTTGTTGGAATGATTGTGTTTACCTTTTCGCCAGAGTCTAGTGGCAATAAATTTATCATTGCTCTGCCCTTTGCTTGTCGTTGTGCTTCTGGAATTTCATAAGTTTTTAATGTGTAAACCTTGCCAAAGTTTGTAAAGAACATTAAATCATCGTGGGTTGATGCAATAAATATATGTTCAACAAAGTCTTCTTCCTTTGTTTTATGAGCACTTATTCCAACACCACCACGTTTTTGTGCCTTATACTCGCTCATGCTCATTCTCTTTATATAACCTTGATGTGTTTTTGAAACAACAACATCTTCTTTTTCGATTAGATCGGCAATGTTTATGTCGCCAAGGTCGTGACTTATTTCTGTTTTTCTTTCATCGCCAAACTGCTCTTTTATTTGTTCAAGGTTATTTTTTATTATGTCTAACACTTTTTGTTCGGAATTTAAAATGCTGTTTAATTCTTCAATAAGTTTTTCAAGTTCTTTATATTCTTCGTTTAGTTTTTCAACTTCCAAACTTGTTAGTTTTGAGAGTTTCATTTCAAGAATTGCATTTGCTTGAATGTCGTCAAGTTCAAAATTTTGTGTAAGTTTTACTCTTGCATCTTCTTTGTCATCTGCTTCTTTAATTATTTTTATAACTTCGTCAATATTTGCAAGTGCAATTACAAGACCTTTAACAATGTGCATTCTTTCTTCGGCTTTTTTAAGGTCAAATTGTGTTTTTCTCTTTAAAACATCTTTTTGATGCTCCAAGTAATAATAAAGCATTTCTTTTAGGTTTAATATTCTTGGTTTATCGTCAACAAGTGCAAGCATTATTATGCCTTCGCTTTGTTGAAGCATTGTTTTTTTGTAGAGCATGTTTAATACAACTTGTGCATTTGCATCTTTTTTTATGTCTACAACAACTCTAAGTCCATCACGGTCAGACTCTTCTTTTATATCAGATATTCCTTCGAGTTTTTTATTTTTTACCATGTCTGCCATTTGCATGATAAATCTTGCTTTATTAACTCCATAAGGAAGTTCGGTTATAACAATTCTAAATCTTCCCGATGCTGTTTCTTCTATTTCGGCTCTGCCTCTAACAACAATTCCACCCCTACCTGTTTTATAGGCGAGTTTAACTGCGTTTTTACCCATGATTATTCCACCTGTTGGAAAATCTGGGGCTTTTATATATTCCATAAGTTCATCTATTTCGATGTCTGGATTGTCAATAAGTGCCTGCACACCGTTTATAACTTCGGTTAGGTTGTGTGGTGGTATGTTTGTTGCCATACCAACTGCAATACCGTCTGCACCGTTTACAAGCAAATTAGGGAATTTTGAAGGAAGAACTCTTGGTTGCATTAAGGTATCATCAAAGTTTGGATAAAAGTCTACTGTTTCTTTGTCTATATCTTCAAGCATAAGTGCTGCAATTTTGCTTAACCTTGCTTCTGTGTATCTCATTGCGGCTGCACTGTCGCCGTCTACTGAACCAAAGTTTCCATGTCCGTCAACTAATGGATATCTAATTGAAAAGTCTTGCGCAAGTCTTACAAGGGCATCATAAACAGAACTATCGCCATGTGGGTGATATTTACCCATTACTTCACCGACAATTCTTGCACATTTTTTATATGGTTTATCGTTAAAGTTATTAAGTTCGCCCATAGAATATAAAATTCTTCTATGAACAGGTTTAAGTCCATCTCTAACATCTGGAATTGCTCTTGAAACATTTACCGCCATTGCATATGAAATAAATGATTTTTTTAATTCGTCTGTTGCTTCGACCTGTTTTATTTTCGTGTTTTCAAACAGTTCGTGCAACTCTTTTTTCTTTTCTTCCATTTTTCTTTCCTTTTATTACACATCTAAATCTTTAACAAGTGTTGCATTTTCTTCTATAAATTGTCGTCTTAAATTAACATCTTCGCCCATAAGCCTATTAAACATTGCATCTGCTTCAACTGCGTCTTTCATTGTTATTTGAACAAGCACTCTATTCTCTGGGTTCATTGTTGTTTCCCAAAGTTGTTCTGGGTTCATTTCTCCAAGACCTTTATATCTTTGAATTGTTACACCTTTTCTTCCAAACTCGGTTAAGTTTGCTTCAAGTTCTTCATCAGAGTAGAAATATAATTCTTCTTTTCCCCTGTTTAGTTTATATAGTGGTGGTTGTGCACTGTACACATGACCTTTTTCAATAAGTGGACGCATAAATCTGAAAAAGAATGTTAAAAGAAGTATTCTTATGTGAGAACCATCGACATCGGCATCGGTCATACAAATTATTTTGTTGTAACGAAGTTTGCTTTCGTCAAAGTCATCGTGTATTCCTGCACCAAACGCTGTTATCATGCTTTTTATTTCGTTGTTTTCTAGTATGTGATTAAGTCTTGCTTTTTCTACATTTAAAATTTTACCCCTAAGTGGAAGTATTGCCTGAAATCTTCTATCTCTGCCTTGTTTTGCACTTCCACCAGCCGAATCTCCCTCAACTAGGTATATTTCGCAATGTGTTGGGTCTTTTTCTGTGCAATCTGCAAGTTTTCCTGGAAGTGTTGTGCTTTCAAGCACTCCTTTTCTTCTTGTTGACTCTCTTGCAAGTCTTGCTGCTTCTCTTGCCCTTTGTGCTGTTATGCTTTTTAAAACAAGCTCTCTGCCATATGTTGGATTTTCTTCCAAAAAGTCGCCAAAGCCTTCGGTTACTGCCTTTTCAACAATGGCACGCATTTCACTGTTGCCAAGTTTTGTTTTTGTTTGACCTTCAAACTGTGGGTTCATAAGTTTAACACTTACAACAGCTGTTAACCCTTCTCTACAATCATCACCAGAAAGTTTTTCGTTTTCTTTTAGTATTTTATTTTTTTGTGCATAGTCGTTTATAACTTTTGTGAGTGCGTTTTTAAAGCCGACAAGGTGAGTTCCACCTTCTTCGGTGTTTATATTGTTTGCATATGTGTGTATTATTTCGTTATATCCATCATTGTATTGAAAACTAACTTCAACTTCGCTTGTTTCGGTAAATTTATTAAAATAGATTGGGTGTGGAAAAAGTGGGTTTTTGTTTTTATTTAAAAATTCAACAAATTCAATTATTCCACCTTTAAATTCAAAAACATCTTTTTTTTCTTTGCCTTCTCTTTTATCTTCAAGAGTTATCACAATCCCCTTATTTAAAAAGGCAATTTCTCTAAATCTATTTTTTATTGTTTCATAGTCAAAATTGGTTGTTTCAAAAATTGTGTCATCTGGTAAAAATGTTACTGTTGTTCCACGCTTGTCAGATTTCTCCATTTTTTTGAGTGGCGCATCGGCAATTCCCCTTGCAAATTGCATATAAAAGTGATATCCGTTTTGATATACATCAACTTTAAGCCATTTGCTTAATGCGTTTACGCAACTTACACCAACGCCATGAAGTCCACCAGAAATTTTGTAACCACTTCCACCAAACTTTCCACCTGCGTGAAGTTTTGTTAAAACAACTTCAACAGCGCTTTTGCCTTCTTTTTCAATAATTCCTGTTGGGATACCTCTTCCGTTGTCTGTAACAGAACAAGAACCATCATTATTTAAATTCACTTCTATATGTGTACAATAGCCAGCAAGTGCTTCGTCTATACTATTATCAACAACTTCGGTGATTAGGTGATGAAGTCCCCTTTCGTCAGTAGAGCCAATATACATTCCCGGTCTTTTTCTAACAGGTTCTAGTCCTTCTAATACTTGAATGTCTGACTGGTCATATTTTTCACTCTTTGTTAGGTCCAATTCGTTTTCCATTATTTTCTCCCATATTAAATTGTTATCTTTTTTATATATTATATACTAATAGTATTATAACATAGTATAGTATATAAAGAAAGTGTTTTTTTTAAAAAATTACGCAATAAAAAAATATCCATTGTGGATATTTTTAAAAATTAAAATTTATTTATCACTATGCATTTCTACATATTTTTCTCTTGTTCCATTTCGTTATCTCTATTTTTTAAATTATCTCGTTCTGTTTCTTTTAAAATATTTAAATTTCGTTCTGCATATTCAACAACAGAATTTACATCTTTAAATATTGATTTTTTAGAATATACTAGTTTGCTTAAATTATCAATATGGATTTCTATAAAAGTCCTTTTGTTTTTTAATTTATCTTTTTCTAGTAAAATTGACAATTTGTTATCTAATAATTCTTGAACTTTCTTATTTAATTCTTTATTCTTGTTATTATAGTTTATTATATTTGTTATGTAATATGAAACATAAAAAACAAAACTAGGTACAGTAAAAAACAATAAAGGTAAACTAAATACACCTAAACCATTCAAGAGCCCCAACAAAATAATGTAAGAAAACCTTGGTTTTTTTATGTTTACAAAATTATTAATTAAATTATCTTCAATTCTTTCTATTTCATCATATCTTTTATTTAAAGTTTCGTATTCATCATCTAATTCATTTAATTTGTTTTTGTATTCATTCAAAATATTTAATGCTTTTATTTTATCGTCCATAATAATCTCCAAACACAATCATTTTATCACAATAGTTTTTATGTTTCAATACCAAAATAAAAAACCACTTGTAAGTGGTTTTTAACTAAAATAAAATGCTAAAATAATTCCCGCAATGATTGCAAGTATAAACAAAACAAAAAATGTTATTTTTACTGCTGATTTTGGATAACCACTTCCAACCCTGCCCGTTTGTCCGTTCATAAAGGTTGTGTAGTTTTTGTCTTTGTATTTATAATTTATTTGATATGTTGGGACAATATAATACGAGTATTTTTCTTCACTAAATGTTGTGTTTTGATAAAAACTTGCAACTGTGTCATATGAATATTGCGATAAAATTTGTGATTTTATTTTGTTTCGCATAATATTGTCGGCAAGACTTTTACAAGCATCAAGTTTTTGGTTGTAGTGTTCAACGCTATAACCTAAAATAAATGAAGAATTAAAACTTATAACTTCTGTCATGTTATATGGGTTTATTGAATTGAAAGTTGATTGGTCAAGTTTTGAACTTGTTTCAACAAGAATATCTCTATGCTGTGAGTTGTATGTTCCACTAATGTTTCTATATGTTGTATAACTTCTTCCTTTTGAGTCTGTTCGTGTTGTTCCTAGTCTGCCATGATATGATGTAAAGGCTTTTGCATCAAAAGAAAAGGTTGGAACATAAACACCTTTCATTTCGTCTATTGGTGGTGTTTTTTTAAACACATTTGGAATAAACCATTTTTTCTTTATTCCTTTTTTATATAACTCTCTTGCCTTTTCTTTGCCAAATTTAAACGGAATTATGCCGTCTGGTTTAAGCCCAATTTTTTCAGTTTTGTCTATAACGCAAGGACTAGAGCAATACGGACAAGTTTTGCTTACTTCAAGCGTGTTTAAAATAATGTTGCTTCCACAACTACTACACTTAAAAACTTTGTTTTGTTTTACAAAATCGTTATACTCTTTTGTTTTTTGCTCGTCTTTTCCGTAATCGTGTTTTATAATATCTTTTTTTATATCAATTTGTTCAACATTAGAACACGAAACACACTTTAATGCCATATCGTCTGGCGAAAACTTTAAAATTCCACCACAAGATTGACATTTGTCTTGATTTGCTTCAATTTTTGTTTGAGTCATTATTTTTCAACCTTAGTTCCACATTCTGGGCAAAATTTTGCACCCTTTTTTAGAGTTGCATTGCATTTTTTACATTTTATTTCTTGTTTTAAACTTGCTCCACATTCTGGACAAAATTTTGCATTTTTTGAAACAGGTTTATGACAAACAGGACACTCTGCGCCTTGTTTTGCACCACATTCTGGACAAAATTTTGCGCCTTCTTTAATTTGAGCACCACATTTAACGCAAGTTGTTGTTTTTATCTTTGGTTTGTTTTGTGTGGTTATATTATCTGCAAAAACACCACCTATTGTTGTGCCTGCACCAAGCCCAACACCAAGTCCGGCAAGATTTCCACCACTTGGGTTTTGTGCTGCATCACGAATTGCTTGTGCTGCTTGATATTGAGTGAATGTTCCCATTTTATCTTCAAGTACACCGAGTTTTGTTCTCTCGTCGAGTGTTTTTTCAACTTCTTCTGGAAGTGATAGATTTTCAATTACAACAGAACAAAGTTTTAAACCATATTTACTAAACTCTTTTGTTGAAGCAGTTAAAACTTCGCTTGAAAATTCACGATAATTTGCAGCAAGGTCAAGTGCAGAAATTTTACTTTCTGCAATAGCATCGGTGAGTGCCTGAATAAGCATTGGTCTAATTTGCAAACCAACATCTTCAACTTTATATACTTCGTTTGTTCCAAAAATTTCTTTCATGAAAACTTTTGCGTCTTCAACTTTAAAAGAATAAACACCAAAGCCACGAAGTCTTATTGTTCCAAATTCGTTATCACGCATCATGATAGGATTTTGTGTTCCCCATTTAAGTCCAACAAATTGTTTTGTGTTTACATAGTAAACTTCGGCTTTGATTGGAGATTCAAACCCTGTTGGAAGTGATAAAATTTTTGTTAGAAAAGGAATGTTTTCTGTTGAAAGTTTATATGTGCCTGGTGTGAATACATCTGCAATTTGACCTTTATGTACAAAAATTGCAACTTGCGACTCTCTGACCACAAGTGTTGAACTTGTCATGATTTCATCTCTATCTGTAAGTGGAAAGCGATAAACTATTGTATCTTTTGAAGAATCTTTCCATTCGATAACCTTTAAAAGTTGTTTTTTAAAAAAACTAAATAAACCCATATTTTTCTCCTTAAAATTCTAGTTATAGTTTATTACATATATATTTTTATGTCAAATATTTTACAATTATAAAGAATTTTAAAAAGGAATCACTTTACTTTTTTAGGTTTTTATTATACCATTTTATAGGTATGCAAAAAAGAATTTATTCTAAACAAAATATTGTTGTTATGCCATCTAGTTTTGATGACAAAGTTCTTTTTAACAAAACAAAAAAGAAAAAAATTAAAGTTGACGAAAATTATAAATACAACAAAAACATATTTTATAAAATTTGGCAATTTGTTTTGTATTATTTTATTGCTCGACCTGTTTTTTTGATATATGGAAAAGTTTTTTTGGGAATAAAAGTTTATGGTAAGGAAAAAATAAAACATATAAAAACAGGGGCAATAACTGTTTCAAATCACGTTCACTATGTCGATTTTTGTATCGCAACACATTTTATTGCAGGAAACAGGCGTTCGCACATAATTTCAAACAAAGAAAATTTTGATGTGCCAGTTGCAGGAAAATTGTTGTCAGGTTATGGAGTGATGCCACTTCCCGACACAACAAAGGCACATATAAATTTTTATAAACAAGTAAATGTTTATTTAAAAAAGAAAAGATTTATTCACCTGTTCCCCGAAGCGAGTATGTGGCCATATTATAACAAACTACGATCTTTTAAATCTGGAGCATTTCACTTTGCTTGCAAAAATAATTTACCCGTTATTCCATATGTGTTGGTTTTTAGAAAAAGTAAAGGCATCGGAAAAATTTTACGAACTCGTCCAAGAATAAGCGTTTATGTTTGCGACCCAATTTATCCAAACAGTGAACTTAAAGGCAAAGAACAAAATTTAGATATATTAAACAAAACGCATCAAGCAATGCAAAGAGTTTTAGACGAACATGAAAGTTTTGAATATTGGCACTACATAACCGAAGAAGAATATAACGAAAAATATAAAAATTTAATATAAAAATAAAATAATTTAAACAAAAAAAGATAATGAGTTTCATTATCTTTTTTTATTTTTAATTTTCTTCACTTATTACTTCGCCAATTTCAACATTAAAGTTATCGCTATCAACATATTTTATTTCGTTTACAGAGCAAACACCTTTAACATCAGGCTCAACTGCTTTGAAAAAGTTTGTGTATTTACTTGATACTACAATATCTTTTATAAATGTTTTAAGTGAAAGTTTGTTTAACGACTTAAATTGTCTTACTTGTGAAACACAATCAACAACTGCATCACCCATT
Organism: uncultured Clostridia bacterium; assembly: GCA_944384395.1. Taxonomy (GTDB): domain Bacteria; phylum Bacillota; class Clostridia; order Christensenellales; family UBA1242; genus UBA5893. Next base: position 36,725 of record CALWTD010000007.1, on the reverse strand, counting down.
TTTATAATACTTTCATCAATATCTTCTCCAATGTTGAGATATCCTGAAACATGAATTGATTTTTGACCTTCATTTTTTGCAAAACTATCCATAAATATTTCTTCTGTTATGTGTGGAAGAACAGGTGAAAACATTTTTAAAATTCCAAGCAAAACATAATAACAAGCATATTTTGCCGATTCGCATTGTCTTTCGCCATAAATGTCTGGATTGTATAATCTTCTTTTTACAATTTCAATATAATTATCACAAAAATTCCAGAAAAATTTTTCAAGCTCGTTTAATGCGAGTGCTATTTCATACTTATCTAGTGCTTTTGTAAACTTTTGATAAAGAGATTTATATTTTTCCAAAATCCATTTATCCATCATTTCAAGTTCAACTTGTTTTGGAGTGTAATTTTCCAAAAATGACAGTACAAATTTTGAAGCATTCCAAATTTTGTTTATAAGTTTTTTACCATTGTCAAATTCTACCAAAGAAAAGTTGGTATCTTTTCCCAAAGTCAAATTGCTTGCCCAATATCTGGTAACATCTGCCGAATAATTATCTATTATGTTTTGTGGACTATTGCTACTGTTGTTTTTTGATTTTGCAAGTTTGCTTCCATCACTGCTTAATACATATCCCGAAATCATTAAATCTGTCCATGGAAGTTTTTTGAAATGATATAAACTTTTTGTTATTGTGTAAAAGTCCCAAACACGAATATTATCGTGTGCATTTGGACGCAAATTCATTGGCACCATTTCATCATCAAAGCCCTTATTTGTGCAAAGATCGGTGCTTATTTGTGGGGTTAAACTTGATGTTGCCCAAGTGTCCATTACATCAGATTCGCCGATAAATTCTGTGCAACCACATTCACATGGTGTTTTTGGTTGTTCTTTTAATGGGTCAACAGGCAAATCTTCAATATTTGCAAGTTTAACTTTTCCACATTTTTTACAATACCAAATTGGGAATGGTACGCCGAAATATCTTTGACGTGATATGCACCAGTTCCAAGATAAATTTTCTACCCAATTTAAGTATCTTGCACGCATTGTTTTTGGATACCAATTCAAATCTAAACCTGCTTGATATAATTCGTCTTTATGACTTAAAACATCAATAAACCATTGATTTTTTACACTTATTTCTATTGGTGTTCCACAACGCTCATGCGTTGAAACTTCGTGCGTTATAACATCTTGTTTAATAAGTAAATCTTTTTCTTTTAATTTTTCAATAACTGCTTTTCGTGCTTCAATAATTTTAAATCCCTCAAATTCGCCTGCAAGAGATGTCATTCTTCCGTTATCAGTAAAGCATTTCTTTATTGGCAACTTGTGTTTTCTTTGCCATTCTTTATCAACTGTGTCCCCAAAAGTACAGCACATAACAACGCCCGAACCTTTTTCCATATCAACAAGTTCGTCAGCGAGAACAGGAACTTCATAACCAAAATATGGAACAACCAACTTTTTACTTAACAAATGTTGATTTTTTTCGTCATTTGGGTTTATAAAAACACAAACAACGCCACAAAGCATTTCGGGTCTTGTTGTTGCAACTGTTATATATTCGTTTGTGCCAGAAATAAAAAACTTTAAATAGTTAAAAGTGCTCTCTATTGATGCGCTATCAAGTTCGGATTGCGCACAAGCTGTTTGACACTCTGTGCACCAAAGAGTTGGTGCTTCAGCATGATATACTAAACCTTTATTGTACAAATCAATAAAAGATTGTTGTGAAATTTTTTGTGTTCGTGGAGCAATTGAAGAATAATGTTCTTTTAAATTACAACTAAACCCTGCCCTTTTGTATAAATCAAAAAATTCATCTTCTAGTTTTTTTGTTTCTTCAAGACAAATATTTACAAATGTTTCTCTTGGCATCATATATGCTTTTTTGTTTATTTTCTTTTCAACATATCTTTCTGTTGGCAAACCATTATCATCAAATCCAAAAGGAAAATAAACATTTTCGCCTTTCATTCTGTGGTGACGCGCAATAACTTCTATGTGAATATATGAAGACAAATGTCCCATATGAATTTTGCCATTTACTGTTGGTGGTGGGGTGTCTATTGTATATCTTTTTTTGCTATTTTCTTTATCAAATTTATATATATCATTTTCATACCAATAATCTTGCCATTTTTTTTCTACATCTTTAAAATTATATTTTTTTTCTAACATTTTTACCTCTTTAAACACTAAGCCTTGTAATTTTATCAGTTTCTAAAAAAAAATGCAAGTCGATATCTATATTTATTGACAAATTACGACTAACATTATTTAAAAACATTAAACATCTAAACAATTTATTTATTCAACAAAAATATTGAACAAATATTTTTTTAATTGTAAGATTTTTAAACTATTTCTCCATTTTTAACAGTTATTTTTTTGCAATTTATATTAAAATTAAATTCTGTGCAAGTAATTAGCGTTTGTGTGTTTTTGCAGTATTCTAATAGTCTTTTTTTTCTATTGTCATCAAGTTCGCTTAAAACATCGTCCAAAAGTAAAACTGGTTTTGTTTTTGTTACATTTTCCAAAATGTTAAGTTCGGCAAGTTTTAGCGAAAGTGCACAAGTTCGTTGTTGACCTTGCGAGCCAAAAGTTCGCACATCAACATTGTTTATGCTAACCTTTATATCATCTCTATGTGGTCCATATGATGTGTAACCAAGCGACAAATCTTTGTCCAAATTTTTTTCAAGCACATTTATTATTTCTTGCTTTGTGTTTTCCTTTATTCCAACATACTCAATACTTAAATCTTCTTTGCCGTCGGTTAAATAACTGTGTGCTTGTTTTGCAAATGGTGCAAGTGACATAACAAAATTTTGTCTAAACCTAACTATTTTTAATGCACATTCCGACAGTTGTTCATTCCAAATTTTCATTATGTTTTTTAAATCTTCTAAGCCAATATTAGACTTTAATTGTTTGTTTCTATTTTGTAATATTTGATTATATCTTGACAACAAATAAAAATATTGTTTGCTTGTTTGTGATATATCTATATCCATAAATCTTCGTCTGTCTTCGGGGCTTTCTTTTATAAGTTTAAGTTCGTCCGGTGAAAAAAATACACCGTTAAACTCGCCTAATAGTTCACTTATTTTTTTTATTGGAATTGAGTTTATTTTAATTGTCTTTTTTTGTTTTCTTGAAAAAATAATTTCAACAGTGCTTTCTCCAATATCTTTTTTGATGTAAACTTTTATTTTTGCAATATCACTATTAAGATTTATTACTTCCTTTTCTCTTGACGCCCTAAAACTTTTTCCAACAACACAATAGTACACTGCTTCAAGTAAGTTTGTTTTGCCCTGTGCATTTTTGCCACAAATTACGTTTAAGCCACTATCAAAATTTACCTCACAAGAAAGGTAATTTCTATATGAATAAAGTTGTAATTTTGTTATCTCCATTTGTATATTCCTAAAATTTGTTTAATGACTTCTATAATTTTTAAATTGTTTCCATGAACAATATACACAACTTCTCCAACAATATTTTTGTATTTCATTGGTCCATAATCAACGCAATCTTCACTGTTTAATCTGTTATCTCCCAAATAAAAAACTTCATCGTCTTCTATGTGCAGATACTTATTCCCGTCTTTATCTGTTAAAAAGTTTTTATTTGTTAAATTTCCTTTGTTGTAGAATTGGTCGCGTAAATATTTATAAGATTCTTTGTTTTCAATATAATCTTCTTCAAGTTCAACAAATTCGCCTTCTCCACCATACTGAATATATATCGCATAATAGTTGTTTGCTGAGTTTTCTTGTCTTCTTCCCGTATCTTTTATCATAATGTTGTCGCCAGCCATTGCAATAACTCTTTTTATAACTAAAACATCATCGTCTTTTTGGTATATTATTACATCTCCATACGAAACATTTTCTTTGTTTGTTGTTATATAAACGTGGTCCTCGTCCTTTCCACTTGCGTTAAGTAGTGGTTGCATACTTGTTCCAGAAATTGGATAATATTCTAAAAACGCATTACAATAAAAAATTACACCCAAACTAAAAACAATGGGAATACATATTATTGTAAATATTATTCCCAAAATTATTTTTTTTGTTTTGTTTTCTGTTTTTTTGTATGGTTTATATTCCATTAAACTTCCTTTCTTATTGAAAATCTGCAACCACAATAATTTTGCCTATATAAATTTATTTCTTTTGATAGGTCAATACTCCTTTTATATCCATCATGTTTTTTAAAATCAGAATACAAAAAATTGACCTTTGTTTCTTCTTCTATTTCTTTGCCTATTTGATTTATATGCTGTTCATTTTTGTGTGAACTTACAGTAAGTGTTGTTCCAAAATAATCATATCCATGTAATTTTGCATAAAGTGCTGTTTCTTTAAGTCTTAACTTAAAGCATTCATCGCATCTTTTGCCACCTTCTTTTTCATTTTCAAGTCCCTTAATTGTTTTTAAATATTCGTACTCATCATATGTTGGCGAAACAATTTTGATATCTTTAAAGTATTCTATTACCTTTTTTTGATTAAACAATCTTTTTTCAAATTCTTCTTGTGGATAAATGTTTGGATTATAATAATATATTGTAACATCAAAAAAATTCTTTAATCTTTCAATACACGCAGTGGAACATGGACCACAGCAACTGTGCAAGAGCAAAGTTTTTTTGCTATCTAATTTCTCTATTTGTTCTTGCATAAGTTTGTCGTAATTAGTTTTTTGAGATTGCATCGTAGCAGTATCCTATATGTTCATATTTTTTGCACAATTCTTTTAAGGTTAAATTTTTTTCGTTTTTGTTTATGTTTACATGAAAACTATATAATTTCCCAGCATATACAAAAAACAAATCTACCATGATTAGTGCAGGGTTATGAACAGGCTTTAAAACACTTAAAAATACATTTTTTGAAATTTTTTCAAAATAAAGAGGAAAAACTCCATATTCATCTTGTTCTTTTAAATTTATTTGCAAGTTTTTATAATCATTTGCCATGTCATCAATTTGATTATCATACTCTCCGTAATTATATAATGTAACTGTACTATAAACATTTACGTTGTTGTTTATATTATAACAACCAACAATTGTTGCGTCACTTAAATCGGCAATTCCATAGTTTAACATATCTTTTTTATCTAAAACTTTCCAATTTTTGTTTGGCACAAAATTAAATTCTTTATTTTTCATAATTTTTCCTTTTAGATATTATAATAAAAACACATCAAAAAAACAACTAAAACAAAAAAAATTAACACTTTTTGTTTTGTTGATAAAACTAAATATATGTGTTAAACTATTTGTATGAAAAATAAAAAAATATTAAAATCAATTTTTTTGCTTTCTCTTATAATTTTTACATTTTGTTTTAGTGGGTGTTATTATCCTGATGACCCTAACGAAGACGTTAGTGGTTTTGACATTGCAAGTTATCAAGTTGTTTATAGAAATGAAAGTAATGAGCAAGGCATACTTCTAGAAAATTTTGCAACAAATGTTTATAACAAAGTAACGCAACAGTTTAACAACGAAAACATTGTTGAAAGTGATAAAGTTACACAGATATTAAAAGTTGTTGTATACGAACTGGCTTTAAATAAAAATGTAAGCAGTTTTTTAAACTTAAACAACAACATAAATTTAGATAATTATTTAACATCTTTAAAAGAAGAATATAGATTAAACGCATCATATATTGGTCTATCTGTTGAAAATAAAAATAAATTTGCAGATTATGTATTTGAAAATATTATAATAAACTCACAAGATACACAAACAGACAAAGAGAATGTTTTACAAATAGTTGACAGCGAGTACACAAACAAACTTGAACTTTGTATAAATTCAACTATTGTTGGTGGAGACAGTTCAAAAAAAACAATGTTTTTATTATCCGATAGTTTGGGTTTTAGCACAATACAGGCAAGGCAATATCAATCAATAATAATTAGTCCAAACAAATCTGGAAATTTTGGTACACTTATGTTTACACTTCAAAGCGAAGAAAGTTTAAATCTTGAAGTAAAAATAACCTATCATAACCTTAACGACGGCACACGTGAAAGCGATAGCAAAACATACAACATAAACAAAAACACATCATCAAACAGCATTATGACATATTATGAAACAAAACAAACTTCACATATATCACCTATAAACAAGTCATATGACAATAATATTTTTAATGGAGAAACTATTATATCAAATACTATTGAAAATAACACAAATTCACTTGCTTCATACTATAAAGCAAAAGAAACTCAAAACAACATAATAACAACATCAATAGATACATCACTTTTAGACACTTCTTATTGTCAAGACGGATTTATTGAAATTACTTTCTCGCCAGATAAAAATGCAAACTTTAAATTTGGTCTTTTTGCTTTTGTTGTTGCATAAAAAAAATTCAAGATAAACTCTTGAATTTTTTATTTCTAATATGATTCTAACAAATCGTACAACTCATTGAAATTTGCTTTTACTGTTTGTTTATAGTATGTTGTTCGATTTATATTTGAACTGTCTACATAATTATAAACATAATAAACATAATTTACACCAAAACCATTATCACCTGCAACATCAACATAAATTTCATCATACTCTATTGTTTGAGATGAGTTTGTTGGTGGGTTATATTCTTTGCCATTAAGCATTATTGTTTGTTTTGTTGCAAAGGAGAGTTTTAATGTGTAACCACTAAAAGAAGGAAGACTTTGTGATGACTCTATTCTTGATTTATTAAACATTCTGCCAGAGAATAATGACGATAAAACGCTTTCAGTAAATGAGTCATTAAAAGTTGTTAATACTTCGTTATATCTATCTTTATTATTGTCTTTATCGCAAGCTATATAAGAATCTGCATTGCCTGAAATATAGGCTGTGAATGCATATGGGTCTTGTATTTCTGGACGATAACTTGTTTTTACAAAACAACACACAATTGTTGACAACACAAGCACTGCAACTAAACAATAAACTGCTATAAGCACACCTTTATTCTTTTTTGTCATCTTTTTTCTCCTTTTTTTCTTTCGTTACACTCGTTTTTTTTGTTCTTGGTTTTGTTGTTTTTGCTTCGCCTTTTTCTTCTTGTTTTTCTTCAGTTTCTTTGTCAGAATCTTTTTTTACTTTTTCTTCAATTTTTGTTTCTTCGTTGCCGGTTTTATTTTCTGTTTTCTCTATTAAAGAATTATTTTCATTTTCTTCGTTTAGTTTTTGAATTGCTTTCTCTTTTTCTTTCAAAATCAAATCATAATCTTTTTGAGATATTATTCCTTCTTTAAGATACATTTCTGCTGTTTTTACTCGCATTTCTATTTCTTTTATTTTTTTATCTTTTTCATTTTGTTTGCGAGCCTTTTCTTCTTCTTGTTTTCTTTTTTCTGTTTCTTCGTCCATATGCTTTATTATTTCTTCTTTGCTTTTGCCTTCCATAAGCATATCGACTTCGTCTTTGTATATTGTGTCTTTTTCTAGAAGCAACTCTGCCATTTGTTTAACAAGTTCACTGTGCTCTGTTAGAATTTTCTTTGCACGATTATAGTTATAATCTAAAATTTTTTTAACTTCTTTGTCAATTTCAAAAGCAGTTGTTTCACTATATTCAGTCTTGCTTTGATAGTTTCTTCCAACAAATATTTCTTCTTCGCTATTAAAACTCATAAAGCCAAATTTATCACTCATACCCCAAACTGTAACCATTTTTCTTGCAAGTTCAGTTGCACGCTTAATGTCGTTTGAAGCACCTGTTGAAATGTCTTCCATAAATAGTTCTTCGCTAAGCCTTCCACCCATCATCATAGCAATTGTGTCATTTAGTTTAAGTTTGCCCATATGATTATCATCATTATCTGGTCTGCTCATTGTATAACCTGCAGCAGCACCTCTTGGAATTATTGAAACTTCTTGAACTTCTTCACAATGCTTTAAAAGTTTTCCAATTATTGCGTGTCCACTTTCGTGATATGCTGTTATAAGTTTATCTTTATCTGTTACAAGCAAACTCTTTTTTTGTGGTCCCATTAAAACTTTGTTTATTCCCTCGGTTATGTCTTGCATAAGAATTTTTGGCCTGTGATTTCTTGCTGCAAGAATTGCCGCTTCGTTTAACATATTTTCAAGGTCGGCACCCGTAAATCCACTTGTTATTCTTGCAAGAGTTTGAAAATCTACATCGTCTGCAATAGGTTTATTTCGTGCGTGTATTTTTATTATTCCTTCTCTACCCTTAACATCAGGAACGTTTACATAAATTTGTCTATCAAATCTGCCCGGTCTAAGTAGTGCTGGGTCAAGAACATCACTTCTATTTGTTGCTGCAAGAACAATTATGCCTTCATTTGCTTCAAATCCGTCCATTTCAACAAGAAGTTGATTTAATGTTTGTTCTCTTTCATCATTGCCACCGCCAAGTCCTGCTCCTCTTTGTCTTCCAACAGCGTCTATTTCGTCAATAAACACTATGCAAGGTTGTGCTTTTTTTGCTTGGTCAAACAAATCTCTAACTCTGCTTGCACCAACCCCAACAAACATTTCAACAAAATCACTACCACTAATTGACAAAAATGGAACATTGCTTTCTCCTGCAACTGCCCTTGCAAGAAGTGTTTTTCCTGTGCCGGGATTTCCAACAAGCAAAACTCCCTTTGGAATTCTTGCGCCAAGTTCTGTAAATCTTTGTGGATTTTTTAAAAATTCAACAATTTCTTGAAGTTCTGCTTTTTCTTCTTCTGCACCTGCAATGTCAGAAAATCTCACTTTAATGTTGCTTGTGAGTCTTGCTTTATTTTTTCCAAATTGCATTGCATTTGAATTTGATTTTGTAAACATTCTAAAAATAAGATAAATAGACAAAAGTCCAAGGCCAATATACAAAAATGGCATAAGTGTTTCAAACCAACTTGCTTCAACTGGTGGATTAGACCACTTTATTTGCAATTCTTCGGTTTTACCATCATTGTACGTTTGTATTTCAATCAATATTTGTTCCCAAGACTGTGATGTATATTTAAAATATGCATCTGCTTGATTTGGAAATTGTTCTTTGTCTTCTACTTTTGATTCTCTTAAAAGAATTCTTGCTTCGCCATTATAGGCATATATTTGTTCTACTTTACCTTCTTTTATCCATGTTATTGCTGTTGATGGTTCAACTTGTTCAATACCTGCATTGATGTCTACCATAGCAAACATAATAAACACAAAAACAAGCAATATTAAAAACAGGTAAAACAGATTAAAGCCTTTTTTCTTTGTATTCAAATTTTATACCTCCGATTTATTTAAGCAATTACACATTATATTAACACAAACAAGAGTTATTTTGCAACTAACTGTTTATAATATTTATGTGAAATCATATATATAATTATGATTAAAAATATATACAATTATTTATGATACTTTAATATTATATAAATATTTTAAAAAAACAAGGTATAAATCCTTGTATTATTTTATAGTTTTTTGAATAATTTTATTTAATTTAATTTTTCCGACACAAAAAAACCATTTTTTACAATTATTGATTGATTAAATTTTTTATTTTTTATTTCTTTCACGCATTTTTCGGCAAATTTTTTTGCATAATTTTTTTCAAGTTTTGTTGGTTTTCCACCTCTTTGCAAATATCCTACAATACATGTTCTAACATCTAAATTTAATTTATTTTCTATTTCTTTTTTTAAATATTTTATATCAATTAAATTTTCTCTAAGTATTACAATTGGTGCATCTTTTTTCTCTTTAATTTTTCTTAATGCTTCAATACAACTTTCCACACTGCAATTATTTGAAACATACATATAATCGGCATCAACCATATTGCCAACTGTTATTGCTATTGCTGGACATTTTCTACCCATTGCTTCATAAATGCAAGTTCTATTAAACGATTTCATTGTGTCGTTTACTTGATTGATAAAACTTGCACAATTATAGCAAGCAGTATCAAAACCAATACAATATTCACTATTTAAAACATCGTTGTCAATGGTGCAAGGAATAAACATAATGTTTATATTTTCTTTTACAAGTTCTTTTGCACCTTTAAGCGAGCCGTTTCCTCCCATAACAATTAAGACATCAATTTTGTTTTTTGCCAAATTTTCTAGTGCTTTTTCTTGACCTTCTAGTGTTTCAAACTCTGGACATCTTGATGTTTTAATCATTATTCCACCATCATTTTTATGTTTTTTTATATAGTTAAAATTAAAATCTAAAACATCGTTGTTAATAAGCCCAAAATAACCACGATTAAACAAAAATATTTTATTGTGTTTATACAATTTTTTATAAATATTATATAAGCAATAATTCATTCCTGCGCCATCGCCACCACTTGCCAAAATGCCTATGTTCATAATTTCTCCTATTTTAATAATACATTTTCTTCGCCCAAAAGTCCAATGAGTTCATTTATTAAATGATTGTTTCCGTTTACTTTTTTTGCTAGTTTATATGCTTTATTATTACTTGTACATCGAGCAACAACCGGATATTCTCCTTTATATAATGACAAAATTAAATTTACTTTATCATTTATTTTTGTGTTTTTTACATCATATTTTAAATATAATGTTTTATCTGCCGTTTCTTGTTGTTCTTCCTCTTGCATAATAGAAATTCTTTCTGCCATTATTATTGGCTCTCTACCCACTCTATACGAAAATTTTCCATTTATTAGTACTATGTTGTCTTCCTGCAAAATGTTCTTACACTTATCATACACATTTGGTGTAACCATGCAACTAAATGTTCCATATAAATCTTCAACATCAATAATTGCCATACTTTTATTTGATGATTTTGATATTATTCTTTTGAAATTAGTTATAATTCCACCACAATTAACGCGCATACCATCTGTTAAACCTTCAAACACAACATCTTCTTCTATATCTTCATCAATATCATCATTTGTGTTTTCATCACTTTCTTTAACAATCATATCTGATCTAAAATTAAAATTATTCCATTTTTTTGCAAAATTTTGAAGTGGGTGTCCCGACATATAAACACCTGTTATGTCTTTCTCAAATTTTAGTTTCGTTTGCTTATTGTATTCTTTAATTTTTGGATAATCAATTTTGTCAATATCTTCTAATTCTGTTTTAAAGTTTTCAAAAAGTGAAAATTGTCCAGATGCTTTATTTTTTATATCTCTATTAACTTTTTCAATGGCTTGTTCGTAAACTGCCATAAGTTGCGACCTATAAACATTGAAACAATCAAACGCACCACTAAGTATTAAACTTTCCATACTTTTTTTGTTTACAACACCAGAGTTATATAATCTTGAAATAAAATCAAATATGTCTTTATATTCGCCGTTTTTTTCTCGTTCTTTTATCATGGTGTCAATAGCGCCAACACCAACACCTTTAAGTCCACTAAGCCCATATCTAATTTTTCCGTTTTCTACACTAAAATATGTTTTACTTTTGTTTATACAAGGTGGCAACACTTCAATATTTTCTCGTCTTGCATATGCAACATATTTTTTTATTTCGTCTGCATTTGTTATTCTGTTGTTGATAATCGCCGTCAAGAACTCAACTTCGTAATAGCATTTTAGATATGCCGTTTGATATGTAAGCATAGCATAAGCAGTTGCGTGAGATTTATTAAACGCATATTGGGCAAAACTCTCCATATCTGCAAAAACCTTTTCAGCAACTTCTCTTGATATTCCAAGTTTAACTGCTCCTGGAATAGATTTTAAACCCTTTGGGTCTTCCCAACCATTTATGAACTTGTCCTTTTCGAGTGCCATTTTATCAACTTTCTTTTTACCCATTATTCTACGGACATTGTCTGCTTGTCCCAAACTATAACCACCCATAATTTGAAAAATTTGCATAACTTGTTCTTGATAAACAATACACCCATAAGTAACTTTTAAAACATCTTTAATGCACTCGTGCGGATACTCAACCTTGTCGGGATTAAATTTATTTCTTACATATGTTGGAATGGAGTCCATTGGCCCTGGACGATATAACGACACCCCTGCTATAATATCTTCAAGTCCCGATGGTTTTAATTCTTTCATAAATTTTTGAAATCCACCACTTTCAAGTTGAAATATCGCTTCCGTGTTGCCAGTACCTATTAGATCATATACATTTTTATCGTCGTATCCCAATTTATCAAAATCAATATCAACCCCAAAATCATCTTTTACATATTGAATTGCTCTACCAATATCAGTAAGTGTATTTAATCCTAAAAAGTCCATTTTAAGAAGTCCAAGAGATTCCAAATCAACTGCTTCGTATTGTGTTGTTATATCTTCTCCATTTCTTGATTGTGGCACAAATTCATCAACAGGCTCTGGTGCAATTAAAACTCCACAAGCGTGCATTGATGTGTTTCTTGGAAATCCTTCAACTTTTATCGCTATGTCAATAACTCTTTTTAAGTCAGCATCTTGGTCATATATTTCTTTTAGTTCTTGAATAATGTACTTATCATTCTCTGGTTTTCCTGTTTTTCCAAAATAATACGCAAGTACAGGTGGTTTTTTTATTCCTTCTGGAAGTTTATTGGGTATGAGTTTTGTTATTCTGTCCGTTTCCGAATATGGTATTCTTAAAACTCTACCAACATCTTTTATGGCATTTTTTGCTTGCATTTTTCCAAAAGTAATTATGTTTGTTACATTTTCCGGATTATACTTTCTTCTAGCATAATCAACAACTTCACCCCTTCTTTCTTTATCAAAGTCTATATCAAAGTCGGGCATTGATACCCTTTCTTTATTTATAAATCTTTCAAAAAATAATGCGTATTTAAGTGGGTCTACTTTTGTTATTCCCATAAGATAGGCAACAATACTTCCTGCACCACTGCCCCTTCCCGGACCAACCGAAATTTTATTGTTTTTTGCCCAGTTTATATAGTCCCAAACAACCAAGAAATATTCAACAAATCCCTGTTCTTTTATTACAGATAGTTCATATTCTATTCTATCTAAAACTTCCTTGCTTGCATTTGGATATTTTTCGTCTAAATGCTCGTAAGTTAGTTTTTTCATATATTCAAAAGGTTCCATATTGTCTGGTGGAACATATTTTGGGATAAAATTCTCTGTGGCTGGCAAAACATACTTATCTTCCAACCCCATTTCGCCGTGAACTTTTCTTCTAATTATAACATCGCATTTATCTGCAATCTCTAAAGTAGTTTTTAAAGCATCTTCGTATCCAATAAACGCTTCTTGCATTTCTTCATATGTTTTATAATAAAATTCATTTGTTGAAAATTTTAATCTATCTGGGTCATCAAGCGTTTTTCCCATTTGAACACACATCAATACATCTTGAAGTTCTGCATCTTCTTTGTTTATGTAATGGCAGTCGTTGGTGGCAACAAGTTTTATTCCTGTTTCTTTGCTTATCTTGTCTAGGCCAAGCACAACTTCTTTTTCTTCTAGTATTCCATGATTTTGAATTTCCAAATAAAAATCGCCGTCATCAAACATAGACTTTAATTTTAAAGCAAAATCTTTTGCATCTTCCATTCTATGTGAAAGTATTAGTTTTGGAAGATGTCCTGCTAAACAACCACTTAAACAAATAAGCCCTTTTGAGTGCTTGCTTAACATTTTATAATCTATTCTTGGTTTATAATAGTAACCATCAATAAATGCAACTGAATTTAATTTCAATAAATTTTTATAACCATCGTTATTTTTTGCAAGTAAAATTAAATGTCCAATATCTTGTTTGCCCTGCTTTAAGTTCATATCTTCACACATATAAAACTCACAACCAATTATTGGTTTTATGCCCGCACCAAGACAGGCAGTATAAAACTGCAATGCACCATACATATTGCCATGGTCAGTTATTGCAACTGCTTTCCAACCTCTATTTTTAGTTTCTTTAACAAGTTCTGTTATTTTTGCAGCCCCGTCGAGCAAACTAAACTCTGTGTGATTGTGTAAATGAACAAACTGTTCCATTTTTACTCCTTTAATTTGTCTGCTATTTTAATTAGTTTATTTAATCTATAATTAAGTCCACTTTTTGTAATTGGAAATGTTGCAAGTTTAACAAGTTCATCTAAACTTTCCTCTGGATTTGCCATGCGAAGAAGTGCAACATTTTGTAAATCCTGTGATAATTCCTCAAGTCCTAATTTTGTAACTATTAAAGATATTGCATCATTTTGCTTTAAACTTGCATTTACTGTTTTGTTTATGTTTGCACTTATACAATTAGTTTGCCTATTTACTTTGTTTCTCACTTCTCTTATTGCCATTTCGTTTTGGAGTGCCAAAACAGCATTATATGCACCAATAAGTGCAAGTACATTACTAACTTCATTGGCATCTTTAACATACAAAATATATATTTTTTTACGATTTATGATTTTTGCATTGATTTCAAACTGCAAAAGTATTTGTTTTAACCCATTTAAAAAACGTTGGTTTTTTGATGCAAATTCCAAATGATAACCTGTGGACATTCTATTTTGCGTATTTATTTTTATACTGCTTGTACCACAACCAACAAAAACTCCTGCAACAAAACTTTTTAAGCAGTGTTCTTCTTTTATCATATATTTATCAACATCAAAACATCTAACCAAATTACCATTTTCAACTTTTGCACAACCTGTATCAATTAAAAGTCTATACGCTAAAGTGGGTTCAAAGTTAATGTAGTAATAATCTTCTTTTTTAATTTGATATTTTTTGCATATTTCTGCTTTAACTTGCATTCCATACAGTTTGTTTATAATAAAATTCAAATAGTCAACTAATTCTTTGATATCTGTATTTATACTCACTTCAATTTTTCCGTCTAAATTTATGCTTGCCGATGAACTAAAAATACCACTTAAAAAAGCAAGACCACAACAGTCTTGTGTTATCGGCTTACTTAAAATTTCACTTTTAATGTCTTTGGAAAAACTCAATCTATTATCCTTTTAATTTTGTTTGTAATTTTTGAAATATATTTTTTTGCCCATATTTGCAATTTGTTCATTAGACACCGAATATTTTATCGCAAAATTAATAGGCTTTTTTATGTCTCCAACTCTTTTTGCACTGTGTGCATCAGAAGAAATTATAAGTTTTGGACAAATTTCTTTAATAACTTCAATATCTTTTGGTTTATATGCAATTCTTTTCCCATTTAATTCTAACATAGTATTAGTTTTTTTTGCGTGCAATGCAACTTTATCAAAGTACATTGGCATATTAATTCCAGGATGCGATATTATGTCAATTGGATACTTGTCCATTGCTTTTAATAAGGCAAGTGTATTTCTTTCATAATCTTTTTTCCTTTTCAATCCCAATAAATTAGGCAAGAAGAATTTAAAAAATTCTTTAATTGATTTTGCTCTTGCAAAACTATGAAATCCAACAATTATTAAATCTAATTGTTTTATATCTTCTTCTGTTAAATCAACATCCCCTTCACTTGAAATTATGTTTGCCTCTATCCCTAATAAAATGTTTATTCCTGTTTTTCTTTTTGCCTCTTCAATTTCTTCTCGCATTTTTGCTAAATTTTTTCTTTGCAAACCATATAATTTATGTGAAAATCCGTGTTCTGTTATTGCAACTTCATTTAGTCCCTTTTGTTTTGCATACATAGCATTTTCTAGTATTGTGCCCGTTGCATGCTTTTTATTGTGTTTACCACTTGAATATATTGTGTGAGTGTGATAATCTCCATAAATTACCATTATTCATCTCCTATAAATAAAACTTCTTCTTCTAAGTTTATATTTGTTTTTTCTTTTACCTTTTCTTTTATAATTTTTATTAGATTTTCTATATCTTTTGCCTTGGCACTACTCAAATTCACAATAAAATTAGCGTGTAATTTAGAAATTTGTGCTCCATTTAATATAACACCTTTAAGACCCAGATTGTCAATTATTTTGCCTGCACTTATATCCTTTACTTTTTTAAATATACTTCCACTATTATACATTTCAAGTGGTTGGCTAAGCCGTCTTTTATTTAAATATTCAATTTGTTTTTCTTTAATTTTTTGTTTATCGTCTTTTTTTAATTTTATCCAAACTTTTAAAACTATGTACTTTTTTTTCTTTACAATACTATCTCTATAACTCATTTGAAGTTCGTTATTATACAAAATTTTTATTTTTTTACCATCAAACACTTTTATCTTTAAAACAATGTCCCGCATTTGCCCACCATATGCCCCTGCGTTCATACAAACTGCTCCACCAAGACTTCCAGGAATACCATAACTCCATTCACTTCCACCAAGCCCATTTTCTTGTGCAATTTTGTTTAAGACATATAGATTAGTCCCACTATCTGCAATAATAATATTTTTTTTTACTTTGATATCTTGAAGTCTTTTAGTGCATATAACAACTCCACTAAAACCATTATCTTTAAAAATAACATTACTTCCATTTCCCAAAATAAAATAATCAATCTTGTACTTAACGCAATTTTTCACAATCTCAACAAGTTGTTCACTGTTTATAGGCTCTATATAATATTGGGCATTGCCTCCGACTCGCATTGTACAATGTTTGCTTAAGTTTTCACTTTGTATAAAATTAAATTTATTAAAAAATTCCAACATATAAGTTATATATGTCATTTTTATTTTATTGTTGAAAAAATAGCCAAAACCTTGGCTACTTAGTCAAAAACATAATTATATAATAAATCTATCATTTGTCTAACTTTTGTTTTTTCGTATGTTTTATGTGTCTTTTGTTCCAACTTTGTAACAAATTCTTTTAGTGTTGGCCTCAACGAATCGTATATGTGTTTACATTCAACTTCTTTGCTAGCACCAACCGTTTCTATTATTTCTCTATTCACATGCTTTTCATTTCGATTTCTCATTTCACAAAGTATGTATTTTATAAATCTTGCTTTCCATGAATTCATAACAATATTAAGATTGCTTAGTTTGTTATTCACTTGTCCTTCAAAATTTAAAGATGATTTTTTGTTGATTATATGTTCAAAAATTTTACTATCAAAAAAATCATCAACATTTTCAAACATCTTTTCATTTTTAAAATTATAAACTTTGTCATTATTTAAAAAATAAACTTTGTTTAAAACCAAATCACTGACATATTCTTGCAAATTTTCATATTTTATTTCTTTATCAATTAAAACTGCATTTGCACCTTCATTAAATTTTTGAAGCATCTCAAATATATATTTACAAGTAGTCACACAAACATTGTGATTTTTTCCAATATCTCTAATTTGACAAGCAAGCATTAAATTGTCTGACAATAAAATACATTCTTTTCTCATAAACTGTAATCATCATCACTTGAATATGTATAATAAGAATTTTGTCTATTTGCATCTACAAAATTATTTTCAGATGTATTTTCAACATCAAAAGTAAGAGGAACATTTGCTTCTTCCATATCTTTTGCAACATTTATTTCATCGCCCGAAAGAACTTTGAAGTATTTTTCATATAAAATTCTGTCTTCTGCGTTTTCCACTCTTGTTGTGTAGTTTGTTTTTTCATTTGGACTTAAAGATTCAATTACTGAAGTTATCATACTATTTACGTATATTTTTTCACTATCCCTTGTCAATTTGTATGTTGCATAAATATTAAAAACACTACCATCATTATATGTTTTACCAACCTGTTGTGAAACAACCTCAAATTTATATCCTTGTTGTCTATATTCTTCCATTTGTCCAACATATGAGTTTGATTTAAGTAAACTATTTGCTGAATCATAATTTGCTATGTCATAATAATCTAAAATTCTTGTTCCAGCATTTTCAATTTCAATAGCATCTTTTAATGAATTTATTTCAGTGTTGTAACTAGTACGCAGTTCATAAACACTCAGTTTTCCGTCTCTTTTAAACACAGCATTTGTATATGTTTTATTATCGTTGCTATCAATGCTAATGTTTATAAGTTTCACTAATTTATAATCACTAGGCATCATAGTTGAAACGAAAGCATTAACAGACGCATAAGACACTTCGTTCTCTGGTATATTATAAGTTAAGGCACTCGACCAATTTGAACTTTTATATTCTCCAGTTGAATCTAATGCTTGAATTTTAAATTCAGTTGTTTGCTCTGTTGGTACATAAAAAATTGTGTTTTCTGTAACAACTTGTTTTTCACCATTTATTGAAACATTATAAGAATCAGCGTGTTCAACCGTATCCCAAGAAAGTAAGAAATCTTTGTTATCATAATCAACTCGTAAAACTTGAGCAAGTTGTTGTGGTTCATTATTTTGACCAAAGATGTTACCATTCATGGCACCAATTGTAACAGCCGCTGCCGCTGCAAGTGTACCAATTACCCCCAAAGATATAAGAATTTTTTTTGTTTTTTTACTTGCCATTTTTCACCTCAGTAGCATTATAACACAGCAATGATACTTTTGCAATACTAAAATTTTTAGCAAAACTTTTTGTGAATTATATTTTTAAATTTATACTTTTGTACAATATTAAACATTTTTGCAAATTTTTGTAAAAATATCATTTTTTTTGTTGACTAATTTTTTGTAAAATGCTACAATACTGACATACAAAAGGAAAAAGTAATATTTATGAATCAGAATTCAGTAGTTTATTATCACAAAGAGAAATGTAATTGCAAAGAAATTTTTGACATTTGTACAAAACTTAAATTACATATTTTTGAATGTGATAAACTTGACATACTTGCATATATAATGGAAAAAATTTCTCCTATGTATGTTATATTTGATGGTAATGTAAATTTAAACCAAAATATTTTAGAAGATTTTGCAACTCATAACAAAAATGCATTTATATATTTATTAAATAAAAACTTTTTATCATTAGGAAACAATCACACATTTATTGTAGAAAATTTTAAAAATTTAGAAATAGTTTTATCAAATCATTATAGATGTTTTTCTAACCATAACATTATTGATGAACAAAACCAAACACTCTGCTATAAAATTGTACACAATGAACTAGACAATTTATCCTTTCGTTCAAAACTAATAGGTTCAAAATATATGGCAGATTTAATCTATGAATTGTATGCAAACAGTTCAATTTCACATGGAAAATGTAATAGTACATATGACAAATTGGCGCTAAAATATAATACTTCATCATATAGTATTGAAAAATCTATAAGGTTTTGTATTTTAAGAGCATACCAGTCCTGCCAAAATAAAAATTTGTTTTATAATATTTCAAAAACAAAAAAAGCACCTTCTATTAAAGAAGTTGCAAATTTTATACTTGATAAAATTTATCTTAACTTGAATAACAATCATTCATAATGTTATTATCAGTAGATATAAAATATTATCCCCTTTAACATAAATATCTACTTATAATATAGCGGGTGTTGTAATAATTAAAATTATAAAATTACAACACCCCAAAAAATAATTTAGATTTAATTTCAATAACCCATATTTAAATTAAATCTAAAAACGCCAGATATTCTCTGGCGTTTTTTTGGCAGGGGTGGAAGGAATCGAACCCTCCTCTGGAGTTTTGGAGACTCTTATTCTACCGATGAACTACACCCCTATATTCAACTTATTTGCCTTGATATGTTATCAAAACAAAATAAAGTTGTCAATAAATAAAATAGATTTATATTAAATTATTATAATTTTAAAACTGCAATATATTTCACTATTCTCTATTAAACTCAATTTAACATCAATTTCTCCTGTACCATATATTTCAAAAATAACAGCATTAGAATAAGAAACATAACTACAATTTATTTCATTTGAACAAATCAAATCTATATTACAATCTATGTCAATATCTGGGTTGTTTTCAACAACACATATGTAACTCATTGGAATAATAACATGCTCACTATTGTTATTTATTGTTAAAACATTATCTATAAATGTTGCATTGTTTTCAGTTAAAAACGATTCGTTTATTTGTAATTCAAAATAATAAGATAAATGTTCTTTTACATCAATTTCAAAACTTCTTATATAATTTGATAAATTATCTTTTACGTATAAAACATAATGTCCCGATTTTAAAGGAGTAATTGTATTCTTATCAATAATAAAATTATTATCACTATATAGATACAAATCGCATAATGCATAAATAGGAGAAAACGCAAAATTTATTGTGACTTTATCTCCAACATAAATATCATCATTATCAAAAATAATATCAACATTATTTACCTTTACAATATCAACAACAATACTATATTCTTCACAATAATTAGAGCCATCATTTGCAATTACCTTTAAAATGCAACTGCCATTCTTTTTTGCAACTATTTTGTTGTCTACAATATCAGCGACTTCGCAATTATCAACTGATACAATATAATCATTTAAACAATTTTCGTTTACATCAATAAATAATTGTGAAAAAGAATAATAATTATCATTATTGGCAACATCTGTATAATTTTCATTAAATATAAATAAATTTAATGTGTTATTATTAAAACAATTAGAAAAAGTAACTTCAAAATCATTTATATATTCATAACAATTTAAACATATTTTATTTGAATAATTTTTATAAACAAATTCAAATATTGTTTCCTGATAACTTGACACATAAAAACTAAATGTTAATTTTGTATTAGTTTTTTCTTCAATTGACAAATTTGAAATATTTTCAGATGTAAATAATGAAAATTCTTCTTCTATAATTTCGTTTAATGTAATTTCTAAATAATAGTTTTCAGAAACAAAAACTTTATCAACTTCTTGTTTGTTGATATTTAAAATTTTTAATGTTGCAC
Organism: uncultured Clostridia bacterium; assembly: GCA_944384395.1. Taxonomy (GTDB): domain Bacteria; phylum Bacillota; class Clostridia; order Christensenellales; family UBA1242; genus UBA5893. The sequence goes on along the minus strand of CALWTD010000007.1, from coordinate 15,969 downwards.
TGCTAAATGATTTTACCACTTCTACTTTAATTATTTTTGAAAATATTTGTGTTTTTGTATAAACAGATATAGTAATTTTACTAGTTCCAACATTTAATGGTTTTATATAATCATTATTTATTTCAATGTTTGTGTTATCAACTTCTATTTTTAATGTGTAATCAATATTATAAATATTTTTTATTTCATAAACTAATTTTATTGGTTCATCGTCAATATTGATTTTTATTTCTTCATCACATATAATTTCTATATCATAATTTTTATTTTCTGTGCTGTTATCACCATCGACATTGTCTATTTTATTTGTAACGAAAATAATTGTAACTACACTGACAATAGTTACAACAACAACTCCTGCTATAACAAATAAAATTACTTTCCAATTCACACATATAAAATAACAAAATACGACAAAATAACCAATTATTTGATAAAATATGACAAGAAATATAGGTAATGCTCATAAAAAATAAAGATTTTTTATAAGTTGTATATACTAATGATACGGAAATTAATTATGGAATTTGGAAAGAGATTTAAAAAATATAGGCTAGAAAACAACTTAACACAAGTAGAAGTTGCAAAGATGATTGGCATTGACCAAACTAATATATCTAGTTGGGAAAACGACAAAACTAGACCAGAATACGAAAATTTAATAAAATTATCAAAAATCTATGATGTAACATTAGATGAACTTTTAGGCGTTGAATAATTTTTTTTGTAATAAAAATCCACAGGTTTTTTATCTGTGGATTTTTATTATAATTTATAAAATGCTCTATAGCAAAGATAACTTTCATATACATCTACTTTGCAACTTATTTCCCAAGGAGCGTGCATATTGAGTAGTGGAACACCCGAATCAATAACTTCCATTCCATACCCTGCCATAATGTATGCTATTGTTCCACCACCACCTGCGTCGACTTTACCCATTTCTGTGGCTTGATAAAATACTTTATTTTCATCTAAAACATTTCTTAGTTTTGCAATAAATTCAGGGTTAGCGTCGTTTGCTTCTGACTTTCCTCTGCTTCCTGTATATTTATTAAAAGATATACCCCTTGCGAGATGTGCATCAGTTTTTTCATTCATAGGAGTTGGATAGTTTGGATCAAATGCAGCAGTAACATCGCTTGATAACATTTTGCTTTTATTTAATGCTCTGCGCATACTAAGTTCATCATATTGACCACAAAGATTCATAATTTCAGCAATAGAATTTTCATAGAATTTGCTATTCATTGCAGTAGCACCAACACTTCCAATTTCTTCCTTGTCGACAAGTAGACAAAGTGCAGTTGTTTTTGGTTTATCAACTTCCATAAGAGCCATAAAAGAAGTAAAAGCACAAACTCTGTCATCTTGACCATAGCCCATAATCATACTCTTATCCAAGCCAAAGTCACGAGCTTTTCCACTTGGTACAATTTCAAGTTCAGCAGAAAACAAATCGCCTTCATCAATGTTTTTATTTTGTAAAATTTTTATAATATTTGCTTTTACTTTATCTTTTTCTGCCGTTTTGTCTGGAATAGAACCAACTAAAATATTTAAATCTTCGCCTTTTATCTCTAGTTTCTCTTTTGATTTTTCAAGATGAGGTAATAAATCAGTTATTCCAACTACTGCATCATTTTCATCTTCTCCATAAACAATATTTATTTTCGTCCCATCTTTTTTTACAACCGTTCCATGAATGGCAAGAGGCAATGCTGTCCATTGATATTTTTTTATTCCACCATAATAGTGAGTGTCTAACAAACAAAGCTCGTTATTTTCATATATTGGAGTTGCTTTCAAATCTAATCTCGGACTATCTATGTGCGAGCCAATAATATTTAAACCCTTAATCATAGGTTCACTACCAATAACCATAAGTAGCATTGCTTTCCCCATATTTACAGCATAAACCTTATCGCCTGCTTTTAGTTTTTTATTTTCTTTTAATGCTTTTTCAAGATTGATATATCCATTTTTTTCTGCAACATTTGAGAAAAAATTTATACACTCTCTTTCTGTTTTGCATTGTGATAAAAAGTCTTTGTATTCATCGCAAAAACTTTCCATTTTTTTTAATTTGCTTTGAGAATATTTATTCCATATATTTTCCATAATGTCCCCCATCTTTTTAGTTTATCCAATTTTTTTATTTATAAAAATATTATACAAACATAAATAAAAAAACCAAATTAAAATAGATAAAATTACACAATTATGTGTGTTTATCATTTTAACTTGGCAAAATTTTAATCGCTTCTACGTGAATTTAGTAGGAAAAATAACACAAATCTTAAAAGTTGTAATATTGAAACAACAATAGCAGCAACATAAGTCATAGCCGCAGCAGACAAAACCTTTTTTGCACCCTTCACTTCCATTTCGTCTAAAGCACCACAACTAACCAAAAGCGAAAGTGCTCTTTTTGATGCATCCAATTCAACAGGAAGTGTAACAAGTGAAAATATTAAACTAAGCGAAAAAAACCCAACTCCTGCCCACAAAAATGCTTTGCCTACAATTCCACCAATATACGCAAAATCTAAAACTATTCCAATAATAATTAGTGGCCACACAAAAGTAGAGATAACTGTGCTTGTTTTTGCTAGCACCGATCTGACTTTAAGTGGTGCATAACCTTTTGCGTGCTGAATTGCATGACCTGTTTCATGTGCGGCAACACCAAGTGATGCAATACTCATTGAATCATAAACTTTGTTTGATAATGATATCACTTTTGTTTCAGGATTATAGTTGTCTGTAAGTTCCATATTTCCGTTTTTTATAACTTCTACATCAAAAATCCCTTCACTTTCTAAAAGCTTTTTAGCAACCATTGCTCCCGTATAACCTTTACTGGATAAAACTTGGCTGTATTTATTAAATGTTGAATTTACTCTCGCACTTGTAATTATTGAAAAAATAAGCCCTGGTAATAAAACTATACCAAGTAAAGTATATTGAATATATTCAGGTGAAAATAAAATAAACATAAATATCTCCTCTAATAAAAATCATATTTATTGACAAGCAAAGTCCATGCAAGAACACTTTTTAAAAACGATGCAATATATGTTAGTTTTGCAGCAGATAACACTTTTTTTGCTCTTTTAATCATATTATCATCACAATCAGTGTACTTTTGTAGAAGCATAATTGCATTTTGTGATGCTTCTTTTTCTATTTTTATAGTACTTAATTTTGCGAGCAACCCAACAATAAAAGTTAAAACACTAAAACCAAGTATACAAACTGCTAATATTATATTAAAAAAAATACAAACTATACCTATTAAAAAAAGTGGCAGTGTAAATTTAGATAAAATTCTACTAATTAGTTGCTTTGATGAAAAAGATTTCATTTTTTTTGGATTATCTCTAAATTGAATTGCGTGGCCAAGTTCGTGAGCACAAACAGCGTAAGCAGAAACATTATTAGCATAAGCAACATTTTGGGATAGTGATATAATTTTATTGTAATAGTTATCAGTTAAAATTCCATCAATAACTCTTGCTTTTATTTCTCCGTTAAATTCGCCATTTGATACCAAATTAGCAAAATTAAGTGTATTGTAAAAATCAATAACAACCGAAGCATTTTCATTATAAATAGTTATTAAATTTTTACCTGCAAAATTTGCTATTGCTAAACCAATAACAATTAAAATTACAACAAAAGCAATTAGTGAATATAACACTATATCTAAAATATCCATGACACAATGATGCAACAAAAAAACAAAAAAGTCAAATTTATAATAAGTTTACAAAAAAATAATTTTCACTTGACAATAAAAAAAGCAAGTGATATTATTTAAAATGTTGATGTGCGAGTGTGGCGGAATGGCAGACGCGCTTGTTTAAGGGGCAAGTTCGAAAGAGTATGGGTTCAAGTCCCGTCACTCGCACCATAGAGAAAAAACTGCGCTAATGCACAGTTTTGCTACTTGGCAAAACATAGTGCTTGGCGCTTGTTTTTTCTCTTCTCTCGCGACCAAACGAAAATGCTTTACAGGTAAAGCATTTTGTCGCGACTTATATAGTTGTTTCTTAATGTGCCGTTGCATTTTTTTATATTTAAAACATTAAAAAACAAAGCAAGACAAGGCTCGCGTAATTTATCCATGCAGGAGTTTAGTTTTCTAAATGACTGTGTGGTAAATTACGCAGTAAACGAAGTATTGCAAAGTTTTTTAATGTTTAATTTTTATGCCCCTTAAACAAGCATAATTGGGGCCCCAAAAAGTACCAACGGAAACTTTTTGGGGAAAGGAAAAACCGAGCAAAAAAGCGATACAATTATCTTACAAATTTTGCATAAAGATAATTACTCATCTATATTTTCCCTTTTAAATAATGGAGATTGAAGAAATTCTTCAAGAGATATTTCAAATCCTTCACATATCCAATATAATGTTATAATTTTAACCGAACCACTTCTTTTCTTTTTTATGGATGTCAGTGTACTTTGTGGTACTCCACTTGCTTTAAACAAATCATATTTTGTCATATTACGTTCAATACATAATTGTTCAATGCGTAATATAATAGCATCTTGTATTTTCATTTTTTCTCCTTTGTAGAGAATTATATGTAAAATAAAAAACAAAATACTGCTATGTTTAGCATTTATTTGATTTTATTGAAAATAATATTATATAATAAAGTATGGTTATTAGTTTTTGTGGTCATAGAGATATCTTTTGTCAAGAAGAAATATTAAAAAAAATAACATTTTATTTAAACAAAATTATTAAAAAAAATGATAATGTAGAATTTTATTTAGGAGGGTATGGTGATTTTGACGAAATTGCTAGAATTGCCTGCACAAAATATAAAAAAACAAATCCAAATTCAAAACTTTTTTATATAACACCATACATAAATATAACGACAACAAAAATGAGTTTTTTAAAAAAAAATTATGATGAAATTATTTACCCCTCTTTGGAATTTGTACCACAAAAATTTGCAATTTTTTATAAAATTAATGGATTGTAGAACAATCAGATATAATTTTTTCATATGTAAAATATTCTTGGGGCGGAGCAAGAAAAACTTTAACTTATGCATTAAATTAAAAAAAGTTATTATAGACCTAGCAAATTAAATATTAAATTTATATAGTATTTTAATAACTTTTATGATATTATGTATTAAATGAAAGAAAAAACTAAATTTTACAAATATTTTTATAATATTTTAATATTATTTTGCGGTTTTGTTGGTTTATGGCTTTTTTTGAGTCATATGCTACATTTTTCTTTTCCTGATTATTTTTATGCAAACAACCCTGACATAAAATTCTATTATGGAACCAATGTTGTTTCTATGTGGGCAGATTTATCTTTTTTTACATATCACACTTTAATTTTTTTCTCATTATGGTGTATAGGTTTTGCAATTTCAAACTTTTTTAATTTTAAAAAACTACACTCTTTTTTAACAAATGCTTATGTTATGAGTTTTGTTTTTACAAATTATGTTGTAACTGCCGTTTTATATACATTTTTTGAACTAACATCTGGCAACATCACTTTTGGTTTATATGCAAATGTACCTTTTGCTTATCACAATTTGGGTACAAATATAATTACTCATTATATATACTTTATTTTTGCTCTTATTTTGTTTTTAAAAATAAACGCATCTGAATCTAAAAATAAAATTTTGTGTTATTTTCCTATTTGTTATTTAATTGTTTATTATATAATTGTAAAAATGACAGGCAAATTTTCATACATAATAGAATGGTATCCTTATGTAATTTTTGATGCAAAATCTTTTGGCAAAATGTTTGGAATCACAAATTATTTTTGGACTGTAGTTGTTTTAATTTTAGCATTAATAATTATTGGTTTTATTTATATGATTATGTTTAAATTTTTTGCAAAATACAAAACAAAAAAATCTAATATTGACACTTAATTTTTTATATGATACTCTTTTTTAGGAGATTTGTATGAAAAATTATATAGAACTTTTAACAGATGATGACATTAAAAATATTTTAAAACAAAATAATATCTCACTTTTTGAAGACTTAACAAATAGAAATGGAAACAATTTGCCTGCTATAGAAAGAGATAGTAAATTTATTTTTGTTAGATGCAAGCATGAAAAAACAAAAGATAAATATAACATAAGAGATGAAATCATGCATATGATTTATAAAAATTTACCAGCATCTCACATACTTTTTGATACTATGAGCAATGCTGATTTAATTTATGAAAGCGCTATAATTTTTATTGAAGATTTTTGTATATATCAGATAAGTTATTCTGATGATGGAAATAACGACATAGATATAAAATTGGAAAAAACATATCATGAGTATATGGTTAAAAAATTTGGAAAAGAATACGTAAACGACTATAAAAAATATTGGAAAAAAATTGAAAAGGAACAAAAAGCAGAAAATACAGATAAAGAAGAAACAGAAGATTTATCATTATAAAACACAAAAAAAATAACCACAATCTGTGATTATTTTTTTTTGATTAAAAACGAGTGTTAAGTTTTACTCCAGGTCCCATACTGCTTGCAACAACAACATTTTTAATATATTGTCCTTTTGCTGCTGCTGGTTTTGCTTTAATTATTGCATTTATTAAAGCATTGTAGTTTTCTACAAGTTTTTCTGTTCCAAAGCTTAATTTTCCTATTACAACATGAACATTGTTTGCTTTGTCTAAACGATATTCAACTTTACCTGCTTTAACATCGCTAATAGCTTTTTTAACATCCATTGTAACAGTTCCACTCTTTGGGTTTGGCATTAAGCCTTTTGGTCCAAGTACTCTTGCTATTCTACCAACAACACCCATCATATCTGGAGTTGTTATACAAACATCAAAGTCTAACCAATTTTCAGATGCAATTTTTGATACAATATCTTCTGCACCAACAACATCAGCACCTGCTTCTTCGGCTTCTTTTGCTTTGTCGCCTCTTGCAATTACGAGAACTTTAACTTTTTTACCTGTTCCGTTTGGAAGAACAACAACACCACGAACTTGTTGGTCTGCATTTCTTCCATCAACGCCCAAGCGTACATGAAGTTCTACTGTTTCATCAAATTTTGCTTTTGCTCCGTTTACTAAAAGGTTTATTCCTTCTTCAACATCATAGAGTTTAGAGTTGTCTATTTGATTTTTAATACTTAGGTATCTTTTACCCTTTTTCATTTTTACCTCCTGTGGTACTTTCGAGAATTAAACTCTCCCACTACTCTTCAACTGTAACCCCCATGCTCTTTGCTGTGCCAATTATCATTGACATTGCTTGTTCAACACTTGAAGCATTTAGGTCTGGCATTTTTGTTTCGGCAATTTCACGAACTTGTGCCATAGTTAATTTTCCGACTTTTTGTTTGTTTGGTTTTCCAGAAGCAGTTTCAATTTTTAATGCTTTTTTAATAAGCACGGCTGCTGGTGGAGTTTTGAGTACGAAATCAAATGACCTGTCTTGGTATATTGAAATCACTACTGGTATGATAAGTCCTGCTTGAGATGCTGTCTTATCATTAAATTCTTTGGTAAATGCCGCAATGTTTATTCCATGTGGTCCTAGAGATGAACCTACTGGTGGTCCTGGTGTGGCTTTACCTGCTGGCAATTGCAATTTTACGATTGCATTTAATTTTTTTGCTGCCATAAAATAAATCCTCCTTTGTGGTGTTATTGAAATGCATGAAAAATTTACACTTCTCCCACTTTATATATTTTAACAAGGTTTTGCCTTGGTAAAATCAAATTAATCTTTTACTTTTAATACTTGGGTATAATCTAAATCTACAGGTGTTTCTCTTCCAAACATCTCTACATTTACTTTATACCTTGAATTTTGTTGATCAACTTCTAAAATTGTTCCAATCATACTTGAAAGTGGTCCGTCTATTACTTCAACTTTGTCACCAACACTTAAATCACTTTCAACAGTTATTCTTTCAAGGTGCATTCTTTGAACTTCTTCTGGTGTTAGTTCAAGTGGTCTTCCCTTTGGCCCGGTGAAACCTGTAACACCTCTTGTTCTTGTAACATTGTGCCAAATGTCATCGCCATATATCATTTTTACTAAAAGATAGCCCGGCATTGTTTTTCTTTGTGTTAATTTTTTCTTTCCGTTTTTTTCTACAATCACATTTTCCATAGGAATGACAATGTCAAATATTCTATTTTCAAGACCGTACTTTATTGTCATAGTTTCAAGATTTTCTTTTGCTACATTTTCATATCCTGAATATGTGTGCAGTACATACCATTTTGGTTCCATATTTTCCATAATATCTCCTACGCTATGCTTGTTGTTAATAGTTCAAACAACCATGCCAATAATCTATCTATACCAAAAAGAACAAGTCCAAACACAATAACAAAAGTTAAAACAACTCCTGTTTTTTTAACAACTGTACCTGCTGTTGGCCATGTTACTTTTTTAAGTTCACTTGTTGTTTCTTTTACTTTTTTAATAAGTTTTGGTGTTGTTTTTTCTTTTACCTTTTTTGGTTTTTGTTTTGGTTGATTTTCTTTTTTTTGTGTTTTTTGTTTAGTTGTGGCATTAGATACATTATCGTTTGACTGATTTGAAACTTCTTTTGTTGTTTCCTCAACTGCATCAACATTAACATTTTGTGAGTTTGTATTTTTTACATTTGAAGATTTTTTCTTTTTTTTGTTTGCCATATAAAACTCCTTATTTTGTTTCTTTGTGAAGTGTGTGTTTATTACATCTTGGACAATATTTAGAAATTTCAATTCTTTCTGGTTGGCTTCTTTTATTTTTGCTTGTTGAATAATTTCTTTCTTTACATTCTGTGCAAGCAAGTGTTACTAATGTTCTTGTTGGATTTGCCATGATTATCTTTCTCCTTAAAATTTTTAACTTAAAAAATACACCCCAACTTTGAAGTGCATAAGCATAATAACACACAAAGTTACGCTTGTCAATCTATTTTGATAATTATTTATAAAAATAATAACTCAATATAATGCCAATAATAAAAATATTTTAACACTCAAACTTATGGTTTAAACCTTGACTTTCAAGACAATATTTATTAAAATTAGAATATGAAAATAATTGAAGACACAAATGTTCAAAATTTAGAAAACCACAGTAGCACTATTGAACAAAATATCAAAAGTGTAGATGTTTATAATGCTTTAAACTTATATAATGAAGAACTTGGCAATAGTTATAAAAATGATGGATATAACCCTTTTGATGACGATTTTGTTTTAACCGAAGAATACACAAATGACATTTTGGAAAACAAAAAATCAAACAACGAAATTTTTCCTGAATCATTTTTGGAGTTTTCTAATAAAACAGTTAGCAAACATTTTCAAAACGCTATTGAAAACGACAATACCATTTTAAATAATTTAACGCAAGAACTTGAAAATGCAACAAGCGAAAAAGATAAAAAACAAATAAAAAAAGCCATTGTTTTTTTAAAAAATAGAAATGAACTTTTAAAAGTTGATATAAACAAATTAAAACAAAAAGATGCCAATGCACTAAAAATGTATATGGAACTGTTTGGATTGGATAACGAACTTAGTGAACTTTTAAAAGACACATTTAATGAAAAAGCCAATAATCAAATTATAGTTCAAAATATGTTAAACACTTGTCGTTTTAGAGCAAACAGAGTTTATACAAAAACACAAGTTAAAGTTAATAATGTTGAACAATCTCAACAAAATCAACAACAAACCTTGCAAAATACACAAAATAAAGAAACTGTTAAACAAACAAATATAACCGAAACTAAAACACAATCACCTACTTTGCCACCAAAACAACAAAATATTACACATTTTCAAAAACAAGAGGACGAACTCACACAATAAAAACAGGCTTTATCCTGTTTTTTTTAATATAACTATTGACAATGTTTAAAGTTGTGTATATAATACGCATATCATATTTTATAAGGAGTTATTTTGGAAGTATCAAGTTTAAACAAATGGAAGTATTACAACATTGACAGAGTGCAAGAAATATTAGAAAATCACAAAAAAGCCGTAATAATTTTAAGTGGAGCATCGTCATCTGGCAAAAGTTATTGTGCAAAAGTTTTGCAACAAGCACTTGGCGAAGAAAATCTTAATAGCGTTATTATTTCAACGGACAGTTATAATAAAGGTATTTCAGGAATTATAACCGACAAGGTAAATCAAAACTATTTTTATGGACAATTAGAAAATATTGAAAAAATAAAAGAAATAATAAAACAATGTATAATAGACATTGATTTTAACGATAAATTTAATGATAGTAATTTAAAAACAATAAAATCAAAAATTAAAAATTTAATAAATAAAAAAGATATAGATTTGTTTTTAAAAGGTCTACAAAAAGAATTTAGCGTAATAAATTTTGATGAACCATCTGTTTATGATTTATATAAAACGGCAAAAGATATCAACGATATTATAGACAATAAGATGGTACAAGAAAAAAAATATTCAAAAATAATAAGCGAACAACAAGAAAGCAAAACATTTATTGCTGGAAACAAAATTGATGTTATTATAGTTGAAGGAATATATGCGCTTGAAGATTGTTTAATAAAAAACATACCATCATCAGTAATTGTTTTTAATTTTATTGAAAGTGATGCAAAAACCTTATTTTTAAGAAGAGTGCTTCGAGATGCAAAAATCACATCGTGTGATAATTGTTTCACAATAGGTGTATACTTTAAGTACATAATCCCAAGTTATATAAACACAATACTTGTAAACAAAGATAAAGCGACTTTTGTTTTTAAAAATAATATGAATTTTAGTGAAATGAGAAGTGGAACACTTTACAATACAAAAGAAAAAATTAAAATTACAAATGCAAGTTTAATACAAAATCTTTTAAAATATGGAAAAGTTATTTCAAAAGAAAAACAACGAGATATTTATTTTTGTGGAAAAGACGAAAACGACACAAAGCAAAATTTGTTGCGACTTAGAACAATATATGATGAAAACAAAAAAGAATACTTACCTACATCGTTAGTTCACAAGGGTGCAATAAAAAGCAGAAGCGACAATAAAATAATTAGACCAATAAATATTTTGATTAAAGAAGGAGATTTTTATAAAATATTTAAAGATGAAAACGATTTTATAAATTCAATGCAAAATGCGTTTTTTAAAATTGACGGAGAAGTATACAAAACAAGAATTAGAATAACATTACAAAATCAAGAACTTGTTATTGACGACATAAAAAATAAAGGAATTTATATTGAATTTACAAACGAAAATAATAAACAAATTATTGATAAAATTAAAAAATACGCAAACATAAAACAACCCCTTATAAAAAATTCAACAAATAATATATCAGTTAGAGATGACATAAAAAATCGACAAAAATAATTGTCGCTTTTTTATTGTTTTTTATTTAAAAGCACTTTTAATTTATTTGACATATATTATTTTTATGCCTATACTTTAATTCATTGACACAGTGTCAAAGGAGTGATTTATGCCACACGAAGCATTTTTTAAATTGCCACAAGAAAAACAGAACAAAATTATTTCTTGTGCATATAAAGAGTTTGGAGAAAATTTTTATGACAAAGCATCAATTTTTTTAATTGCCAAAAAAGCCGAGATTTCAAGGGCGTCTTTGTATTGTTATTTTGATGATAAAGAAGATATATTCAAATATCTTGTTTCGCAAATTTTAAAACCATACATAGAAAATGTTAAGTTTTTAAACTCTTCTCAACCATTTTATTTATCAAAACAATTATTTAATTATTTTATGTCATTTTATAATACGCCCCAACAAAAGTTTGTTGTTGCTATGTTAAGAAATATGACACCAAAATATATAAAGTATTTAACAAGCGATATATCTAAAACCCATTTTACAAAGCCTTGCGAACTTATTTTTGACGCGTCCAAACTAAAATTAAATTCAATGTATGATATAAACATTATTTCGTTTACAATTATTTCAAATATGGCACTTTGTTTAATTCAATATTTTGATGGCATAAAAACAAAAGAAGAAGCTTGCGAGCATTTTAACAGAACTTTGCAAATACTAGAAAATGGTATTAAAATGGAGAATAAAATATGATACAAATTAAAGACATAGAAAAAAATTACAAAGCCGGCGATAACATAGTAAGAGCACTTAAAGGAATAAGCATAAATTTTAGAGAAAATGAATTTGTGTCTATTTTAGGTCAAAGTGGTTGTGGAAAAACAACATTATTAAATGTTTTGGGTGGACTTGACAGATATGACAGTGGCGAGATTATTATAAACGGAAAATCCACAAAACAGTTTAAAGACAAAGATTGGGACTCATATAGAAATCATTATATAGGTTTTATTTTTCAGTCATACAACCTTATTCCTCACCTTACAGTACTTGAAAATGTTGAAATTGCACTTTCTATTGCAGGACTAAACAGAAAAGAAAAACGTGAAAAAGCAATAAATGCACTAGAAAGAGTTGGATTAAAAAATGAATTGCACAAAAAGCCAAATCAATTAAGTGGTGGTCAAATGCAAAGAGTTGCAATTGCAAGAGCAATTGTAAACAATCCCAAAATTATACTTGCCGATGAGCCAACAGGTGCCCTAGACAGTGAAACAAGTGTTTCGGTTATGAACCTTTTAAAAGAAATTGCTGGCGACCATTTAATTATTATGGTAACTCATAACGAAAATCTTGCAAAACAATATTCAACAAGAATAATAAGCCTTCTTGATGGAAAAATTATAAACGACACAAATCCTTTTGTACCATCAAAAAAAGAATTGTCCAAACAAAAGCAAGTTCCCGTTTTACAAGATAGTAAAAAAAACAACAAAAAAACAAAAAAAATAAAATCACAAATGGGATTTTTTACTGCTTTGCACCTTTCTATAAAAAACTTACTCACAAAAAAAGGCAGAACATTTTTAACAAGTTTTGCAGGCAGTATTGGAATTATTGGAATTGCATTAATACTTGCCGTGTCCAACGGATTTACAGGATATATAAACAAACTTCAAAGCGATACACTTTCGGGCTACCCTGTTACAATTAGCACCTTTACTGTTGATACCGAATCAATACAAAACGCCATGAGTGGAATTATGAACAATGAAGAAGAAGATTATTCAAACACAAATCAAATTCAAATTAAAGACCCAGTTGTTACAGATTATTCAAAATTTGCAAAGTATAATTTCATAAGCCCAGAGTTTGTTAGTTACATTAAAAAATTTGAAGAAGACGATAATAACCTTCCAGAAATTTTACAAGCAATAAATAATATTCAATACTCATACGCTTCACCATTAAATATATTAACAATAAACAATAATCAAGTTGTTCAAGTAGACACAAGTGTAACAAATAATCCTCTCTTAGGCTCAGAAAGTTCTGCTTTTTTAGAAGGTCTTAGCGCTGATGAGTTTGTTTTATCACAATATGACGTTATTTATGGAAATTATCCACAAAATTCACATGAAGTTGCACTTGTAATCAGTGAAAAAAATACTTTAACAAAAGAACTTGCAACTGCACTTGGCATTGATATTACACTTAACAACCAAACAGGAGAATACGAGCCAATAGATTTTGAAGATATTGCCGGAACAAATGGAAAAGAATTTAAAGTTTTGTTAAATGACACATATTACACTCCCGTTTATGATAGTGAAACAATAACAAAATTTAACGAACTTAATTTAAATGACAGTTCTCTTTCACAACAAGATAAATTAAATATTTACAACAATTCAAGCAATATAACGCTAAAAATTAGTGGAATACTTAGAATTAAAGATGATAGTCCATTAGAGTTGTATAATTCTGGAATTGTGTATAGTCCAAAATTAACAGAAGAAATAAGTGCATTAAATCAAAATTCATTAATTGTTACAAAAACAAGAGAAACAGGAACATTTTTTAGACCTTACAATATAACAATTTCGACTGGCGCTTTTAATAATACCTACACTTCAAATAATGCAACCGAAGCCAAATTTTTAATAAAACAACTTTTTAATTATAATCTTACAGATGAACAGGCCATTGAATATGGTCTGCAAGGACTTGGCTGTTCAACAATTCCAACATCAATAAAAATTTATCCAAAAAATTTTGAAGGCAAAGATAAAATAACAAACTACATTAGCGAATGGAACAATTCAAGTCAAGGTCAAAACAACAAAATATTTGTTACCGATGCTACCCAATTTTTGTCAGACACGATGGGTCAAATGGTTAATATAATCAGTTATGTTTTGATTGCTTTTTCATCAATAAGTTTAATTGTTTCATCAATAATGATTGCCATAATAACATATGTTTCTGTTATTGAAAGAACAAAAGAAATTGGTGTGCTTAGGTCTATTGGTGCAAGAAAAAAAGATATATCAAGAGTTTTTAATGCAGAAACTTTAACAATAGGATTTTTATCAGGATTTTTGGGCGTGCTTGTTAGTTATTTGCTCACAATACCAATAAATATATTTATTAAAAATGTTGCAGGTGGTTCAATTACATCAAACATAGCAGTGTTAAGTCCAATAAGTGCAATAGTTTTAATTGCTATAAGCATTGTTTTAACTCTTGTTGCAGGATTTGTCCCAGCAAAAATAGCAGCAAAAAAAGACCCTGTTAAAGCACTTAGAACTGAGTAAAAATAAATAAAAAGAACTCTACACGCTGTAGAGTTCTTTTATTAAAAATTATTTTTTTGTAAACACTGCATAACCATCTTGATATGTTGCAGTAAAGTTAGATGTGTTTGTTAAATATGTGCTTGTAACTTTATCTAATCCACTACACTTAACCTTAACAACCCCTGTGCCTGGTTTTAAATAGTGTAACAAATCACCTTGACTTGTTGAACTTGTTATTGCATTTGCAATATCCAAATTCTCTATTGTAACACTATTTAAACTACTGCAACCAGAAAACGCATGATCTCCTATTGTGGTTACACTTTGTGGGATTGTTATCTCACTTAAACTACTGCAATTATAAAATGCATAACTTCCTATTTTTGTTACATCTTGAGGTATAATAATGCTACTGCTTGACCAAAATTCATTTATAAATTGTAATGGATCATCAATAATACCACTTGCATGAAGTAACTGAAGTCCTAGCAAACCAGATGTTCCAGTGTAAGTTGCTCCCATACATACAAAATCATCTAATCCCATTTCTTCTTTTAGTTGAGACCAACCTAATGTTATAGTACTTGTACCACCATTAAAATAAAAGTAACTAGCAGCGAGTGTAAAAGAATTATTTGATTCAGAATTATCTAGATTAGATATATTTATACTAATAACAGAATCTCCACCCATCATACCACCAACATACATAGACTCATCCATAATTTCTGATTCGTCAGTAATTGAACCTTTTAAAGCTATAATTGTATCTGGCGTAAATTCATTTCCTCCACTTGACTCAATACCACTTGCATTTATTTCTAGATTTAACCAATTCACATTTTGTGGAACATCGCTTAATGTAAAGTTATAAAACGCCATTTCACCAATAATATTTGATGTAAGTGTTACTCGTTCATTACCACCTATATAATAAATACTTTGTTCATTTATTAGTGTTGCGTGTTCTTCAACAAGTGTTTTAGATATTGTTATTGGCAAACTAAATGTTACCTTACTCACACTCTTTGTTGCATCGTCTAGTGCTAGGGCTATTACTATATTCTTTTGAGAATATTCGTTTTCTCCCCTTGCGTCTATATTTGTTGATTTCGTTACGGCAACTATGCTGTTTATGTTTTGTGCGTTTATGTTGTTTTGTACATCTACTCCAACTTGCTCTGTTCCATAGTTTTTGATGTTTACAACAATATAGTACGCATACCCTTGTGCATACTCATTTTCTTGACCTTGATTTTCTATTTTATACGAACCATAGTTTATTTCTATACCACTTGCTCCGCCTGTTACATCGCCTG
>CALWTD010000006.1 GCA_944384395.1 uncultured Clostridia bacterium | reverse complement strand
TGGTAGTGTTGTATATGAAGTTAAAGATGTTTTTGTAAACATACAAACATCAGTGTATGTGTCAACACTAAATACTTTAACAGATGAAACTTTGCTTAGAGAAAACATGACAAAATTGCAAAATTTTGAAGAAGTTACCAACATAGCCGACACAGATTACTCTCATACACTTGAAACATACAAAGATGGGGATATAACCCAACATGGTGATGTAACAAGCGAAGCAAGTGGTATACCAATAAACTATGGTACATATCAAGCAAACACACAAGGGTTTGCATACTACATTGTTGTAAATATAAAGAACTATGGAACAGAGCAAGTTGGAGTTAGTGTTCAAAACAACATAAACGCACAAAACATAAACAGCATAGTTGCCGTAACTAAATCAACAAACATAGACGCAAGGGGAGATAGTACATTTGCCGAAAAGAATATAGTAATAGCCCTAGCCCTAGACGATGCAACAAAGAGTGTAAGAGGTGTAACATTTAGTTTGCCAATTACAATATCCAAAACACTTGTTGAAGAGTATACAATAACAGAAACGGCAACAGGCAAAACATATAGCATAGGTAGTAATGATATACAAACATATCAGTCTACAATATTTAGTTTGGGTTCTGCACTTCCAGGATTTAACGCTACATTGTATAATTTTCAACTAAACCAAAGTTTACCACAAGAAACAAATTGGCTAAATGTTGAACTTGAATTTGATAAAGACATTGCAATGGCAGTTGTTATTCCGGGAAATTATGATTATTCAACTTTAGAACAGTTATTATATAATATGACTACAAATAGCATTGGTAGAACTTTAAATAAATATAAGAGTTCATTTCCAATAAAACTAGATAATACAACAGAATTTGCAATTTTAGTTGGTGGAATGCAAGAAGATATGCCAGAAGATGAACAGGTCTCATTCACAATATCTTATTCTCAGCCAACAATTATAAATGACGCAACCGATTTAATTCAAGTCCACAACACATATTGGGGTATTGGACTTTATAATTTATATTATAATATGAAATATTCTTCTTTTGAATTTAACAATTTAGTAGAAGAAAATAATAATATCAGCGATGTAATTACAAATACATTAATTCCACAAAATATAACGTCAATTGGGACAAATGCTTTCTTCAATATATATATTGAAAGTTTAGACTTAAAAAATTGTTCAAACTTAACTACAATAGGTAATAGCGCTTTTTATTTTGCTTATGCATTAAAAAGTATATATTTACCACAAAGTGTAATTGAAATTGGTGAGATGGCGTTTGCTGGTTGTTTAAGTTTGAATACAATTACTATTCCAAATGGAGTTGAAACATTAAACGAAAGTGTTTTTAATGGAAGTGGAATAAGTAAAATCGATTTGCCAAATAGTTTAAAAACAATTTCCGATAGTGCGTTTTATCAAACTAATTTAATAAGTATTACAATTCCTGCAAGTGTAACATCAATCGGAGAAAATGCTTTTGATGATTGTGATTTTTTAGTTGAAATATTTAATAAATCAACATTAAATATAACAACAACTAGTTATGGATTAAATGCACTAAATGTATATAAAAATGAAAGTGAGAGTAAATTAAAAAGATACAATCAACAAGGAAACGAAAGTGAAGATGGCAATTATATATTTTACATTGATGGCACAACAAAGTACTTTATTACTTGCTTGTCAAATGATAGTATAATTGAATTGCCAACAATTAGTGATATTGGCAATTATAAAATAAGAAAAAATGCATTAAGTAATAACAAAAACTTAGTAAAACTAATCATTCCGGAATGTGTTAATGGTATAGATAACTTTACTTTTACCCCTTGTGACAGTTTAGTTGAAATAAAAAATGAATCATCATTAAACATAACAACAACAAGTTATGGTTTAAATGGTTTAAATGTTTTAAATGTTTATAAAAATGAAAATGAAAGCAAAGTAAAAAGATATGACAAAAATGGTCAAGAAAATCAAAATGGTGATTATATATTTTATGTAGATAGTGATGTGGTTTATTTTGTTAGGTATATTGGTAAAGATAAAAATATTACATTGCCAACAATAAGTAGTTTTGAAAGTTATGAAATATACAACTCTGCTTTTGAAAATAATTATTCTGTTTTTGAAATAGCATTACCAAAAAGTGTTACTAAGATAAGAAATTGTGCATTTTATATTTGTTTGTCGTTAAAAAATCTTGATATGTCGGCGTGCGTAAATTTAACAGAAATAGGCGATTATGCATTTGATTCTACACTGTCATTACAACAAATTACACTTGGAGCAACCGTTCCACCAACAGTTACATATTCGGTACTATTTGGCAGTTACACAAAAATATATGTTCCAGCACAAAGCGTTGATGCTTATAAAACAAATAGTGGTTGGCAAAATTTTGCAGAACAAATTTTTGCAATGCAATAAACAAATAAGGCAATTTGTTGTGTTTCAAGATTGATTATAATATAATTTTAATATAAAATACACATTAGATAATAGATATTAAATCAAAAAGCAAAAAACTACAATAAGATGTAGTTTTTTGCTTTTTTGCATATTGACATTTTGCGTTTAATATGATAGTCTATAAAAGAATTAGGTATAGTTTAAAAGAGGTTGTTGTTATGGATATAAAAACAAAGATGTACGATTTGGGAATTTCTTTAATAGAAACAAGCAAAAATTATGAGAAATGTTTGGATCAAATTGATGATAATATAGAGCAAATAGAAAATGTGATTGATTATTGTAATCATAGTTGTTCGTTTTTTTATAGAAATTTTGCCAAATATGCTTCAAATAAATTAAATGGAAGAATAGAAAAATATGTTCAAAAGATGAAGAAAAATATTGATAAGGCAATAAAACAAAAAAATAATGAAAAAATAATTGAAATAGTAAAAAAACAAGAAACATTTAAAGATTATAATTATTTAAAAAAAGTTATTGATTTCTATGAGGAACAAAAAAAAGAAGCGTATGGCTATAAAGAAGCAACTGAATGTTATTTAAGTTTTTTTAAATCCTTTAAATATCTAATTGAAAATTTATTGGAAAACAACGAAAGAATTCTTTGTTACATAGATAAATTAAATAATGAAAATAGTATGGAGTACTAAATGAAAAAAAATAATGAGTTTACAAATTTTTCTTATGAGTTTAATAATATGTCAGAATTTGAAAAAAAATCTGCAAAAAACATAATTAAATCATATAAAATTTTGGATAATTTTATGAACCATTTAGACTTTAAAGATAATTAAACTTTCTAAAAATAGAAAGTTTTTTTATTTATATTTAATTTATTTGTTTGTTTGTTTTGTTTTTATTTATATTTGGGTTATACTATAATTGATTTGTAATTTTAAGGGGTATATATGAGAATAATTCCAAGAAAAACAAAAATAAAAATGGAAATTATTAAAAATGTTACACTTGGCGATATTATAGTTGGTGCGATTGGTGTTGCTGGTGCGCTGGGTTTATTTTTAAGTAATTTTGCTAGTGGAATAAATTATTGGATTGGGATTGCATGGTGTGCAATTATCGTGTCATTGTTTTTTAAGGTTGCCGACAATATGCGTTTATATTCTACTCTTGGATATTTATTTAGATTTTTGGCACAACAAAAAAAATATTCTGCAAACAAAACAAAACATAATGCTTCTATTTCAGAAATTATACCTTTTGTTGGTTTAAAGCAAGATAGATTTATTGATTTTAAGGAATATTATGCACAGGTTATTGAAATTCAACCAATTGTGTTTAGCCTTTTAAACGAATACAAAAGAAATATGGTTATAAACACTTTTGCCAACGCACTTAGAAGATTAACAAATGACCAAACTGCAAGTATTGTAAAATTAAACAAAGCAATGGTTCTTGATAATTACATATATAACGAAGATAAAAAATACGACAATCTTTTAGAACTTCAATACGAAGGCGAAATTTCAAAAACTGAAGTTGATGTTAGAGCAGGTGTTTTTGAAGAAAGAGTTAGTCAAATGGAAAGGCGTAATCGTCAGGATAAAATTTACAAAGATTATTTTTATATTGTTGTCTATGACAAAGATAGAGAAATTCTTGAAAATACTGTAAATGGTATGATTACAACTCTAATTCAAGCAGTTACTCCAATAAATGCCAGAATTTTAACTGATAAAGAACTTTTGGTGTTTTTAAAAGCAAATTATGGGAAAGAATTTGATGAAAGGGAATTGGATTCTATTTCTATGAATCAATATTATAATTGGGTAGTTCCAAAGAAAATTAAATTTCAAGCAGGTAGGGTTTTAATTGACAATAAGCCATATAGACAATTTGCAATTTCTGATTATCCTATTCAAGTTCCTGATGCTTGGGGTGCGTCGTTTTACTTATTAGACCGAACAAAAGTTGTAACAAAAATAAAACCACAAAAAAAGTACGAGTCAGAAAAAGCAATAGATAAAGCAATTATGGAAATGGAAGGTAAGTTTGCTCATTCTGCATCAACAAGTAGACAGATTGAAAACGAAACTCATCTTGAAACATTAAGAAATTTGCTAGTTAGTTTAAAAAACAACAATGAACAACTTTTTGATGTAAATATATTTGTTACTTGTGAAGAACCTGCCAGAAAAGAAGTTAAAGCAATGCTTAGACAAGAAGGGTTTAAGTATAGTGAAATGTTTGGAAGGCAAGTTGATGCTTTTATTAGTTCAAACATTTCAATGAGAGATAATGTAAACGACTGTAAAAGAGGAATTCCAACAACAAGCCTTGCTGCGATTTTCCCATTTATAAGTGCTGCCCTTCAGGATAAAAATGGATTTTATATTGGAGACAATGAATTCCCTGTATTTGTTGATTTCTTTTTGAGAAATAGAGAAAGAGTTAACTCAAATATGATGATTATAGGAAAATCCGGTTCAGGAAAATCTTATGCAACAAAAACGCTTTTAACTAATTTTGCAGCAGATAATACAAAGGTGTTTATATTGGACCCTGAAAATGAATATACCAATCTTGCAATAAATCTTAAAGGAAAAGTTATTGATGTTGGTTCATCTCAAATGGGAATTATAAACCCATTCCATGTTATGACATCACTTAAAGACGATACAATATCACTCACAGCCAAAAAGGACGAAAATGGTGAATTAATTGATGAAGAGTACAATTCAAGCGATACTTTTGCACAACACTTACAATTTTTGGAACAATTCTTTCGTGTTATATTAGATGGTATAGAATCGGATCCATTTGAACTTTTAAACTCGCTTGTTGTTGAAGTTTATGCAAAAAAGGGAATAACTGAAAACAGCAATTTTACAACTTTAAAAGCAGATGATTTTCCAATTTTTGACGATTTGTATAGTCTAATACTAGAAAAACTTAAAACTGAAACAAACGAATATGTGCTAAATAACTTAAACATTGTGGAAACATATATCAAAAAATTTGCAAAAGGTGGAAGAAACAGCAAACTTTGGAATGGACCAACAACACTTGAAACAAAAGAAAACTTTATTACATTTAACTTTCAATCACTTCTTGCAAGTAACAACCAAGTTATTGCAAATGCTCAGATGCTTATTGTATTTAAGTATTTAATGAATGAAATTATAAAAAATAAAGATTTCAATGCAAAATATAATGTGCTTAGAAAGATTATTGTTGCAGTTGATGAAGCCCATATGTTTATTAACCCTAAATATCCAATTGCGCTAGACTTTATGGCACAAATGGCAAAAAGAATTCGTAAATATGGTGGAATGCAAATTGTTATTACACAAAATATTAAGGACTTTGTTGGTTCGCCAGAAATAGAAAGACAATCAACAGCAGTTATTAATGCCAGCCAATATTCAATGATTTTCTCGCTTGCGCCTAGCGATATGAATGACCTAGTTGAACTTTATAGAAAATCTGGTGAAATCAACCAACAAGAGCAAGATACTATTGTTACAGCAGGTGTTGGACAAGCATTTTTAATCACAAGCCCAATGAACAGAACAATGGTACAAATAGTAGCATACGATTATGTAAGAAAATTGTTTTCATAAAAAAACCCAGACGGGTTTTTTTATTTTTGTTTATTCATATAATATATTGTTAGTTTGTTCATATAAAAACAAAAAACTTACAATATATTGAAAATTTTTAATAAGGGTATTGAAAAATTATTATATAAATGTTATAATAAAGAAAAATGGAGGAAATATGGCAATAATAAACTCAAATAATATATCAAAAGAAATGTTAAAAGATTTAAAAAATTATCAAGCAACAGGCGAAGATGCTATCTTTTTACTTGGACATTATAGAGATTTAAGTACAGAAGATATTATTGCTAGATTACAATCTTCAAGAATTGTAGACATAATTAAATCAGGTTTAAAAACAAAAAAAGAGTGGTATGAATTTAGTGCACCTTTAAAAAATGTAAGAACAGGTGTTTATCCTATTTATGATAACAAATATTCTTGTTATGCTTTAAAGGAAAATGAAAATGCTTATGGACATTTAAGATATCCACTTTGCAGTTCTTTTGCGTCAAAAAGTATATTGTTTTCTAAAAAAACATTTCCAAAATACGAACAACTTGTAAAAAAAATAAAAAGTGTTTACAAAGTTAAAATTGTTGAAAAAAATGACCAAAGCGAATTGTTCAAGTATAAAAACGAAAATAAAGTAAAAGCAATAATTAAAAACTTAGCATATGGTGTTTTAAATCTTTGTAGAAAAATTTTTAAAAAAGAAAAATTATCTTCAATGCCATCATATAGAGGTAAAATATATATAAACAATAATTTGGTATTCGATAATAAATCTGTATATAAAATAAGTGAACAAGAAAAATTTACAAAGATTTTAGATGGTATACTTGCAATCACAACCAAAAATGCGGCAAAAAAATTAAGGTCAAATTTAACAAATAAAGAACTATTTTTTAGTAGGTTATATGCAGAAGTTTTACTCTCAAGAGCAATAGATTATGGTGATAGTGAAACAAATAGAAAAATTGAAGATAGTTTAACACTTCAAATGTCTAATGCGTTGGCAGGCTTAGATATGTCAAATAGTGAAATAAACGAAGCAGCAAGAATAGGATTTAATGTTGCACTTGTAACTATTAAAAAATTGGGTTTAACACTAGATGATGTTAAAAAAAGTGTTTTAAATGCTGGATATAAATACGATATAATGCCAACTTCAATAGAAGAAGCACTTTTGCCTAAATATGTTTCAAACCCAATGCTTATTGAAACCAAAGAGAAAGAAACAGAAAAAGAACAAATGGCAGAAGTCAAAAAAGAAGAGTATAAACCAAACTTTATTATTATAAATGAAAAAGATGCATATAGAGATACTGAAAAACAAAACAAAGAAGTTGTTGATGCAAAAGTAAATGAAAAAGATAGTGAAGAAAATAAATATGCAGATAAAATAAAACTTATTGGTTTAAAGGATACAAAAACATATTTAACAAAAAACAGTGCAAAAAAGTACATTGACAGAGTTATTGAATCTAATTTTAAAAAGCAAATAGACAAATCAGTAGGCAAAATACTTTTGGGAGAAGTTGGCGATAAAAAACTAGAGAAATTAAATAGAAATTATAATTTTGTTGAACATATGTTGTCTTTCTACAATAAAAATAAAGACATGGATACAACAAAAATTGAAGAAATTATGAATAACGAGTTGTATGTTAGAAAAGATGTTGCCGACAACAATTATGCTCACTCTTTTGGCAAAAGTTTTGTGGATTTAAGACAAGATATTTTAAATGAATTATTTGGAAATCAAGAAACAATTGAAAAGAAAGATGGGAAAACTGTTATAACACTTATAAATGAATATGTTGAACAAAAATATGGTAAAAAACTTTCTTCATTCGTATTAAATGCACTAAATAAAAATTTAAATGCAATATACAAAGAGATAGATAAAAATAATTTTACACCAAAAACTTTTGAAAAGATTGATGGAAAAGAAAAAGACTAAGAAAGTTCTTAGTCTTTTTTTCTGTCCATAGAATTAAATACATTTTCTATTTTGTATTCAATAAGTTCTGCAATTTTTTCTTGCACATAGCCAAAATATTTTTTTGTATCAACACTATCTTTATTTTTGTTAAAAAATTCTTTAAGTGCAAGGGTAGTAGCCATTCTAATATCTGTGTCAACATTAATTTTGCAAATGTTATATTGTGTGCATGCTTTTTTCAACATCTCACTTGGCACACCTTTTGCTTTTTTTATTTCTCCACCCAAAAGATTTATTTTATCAATTGTTTTTTCATCAACACTTGATGCACCATGTAAAACCAAAGGAAAGTTCGGCAAATTATCTTGTATTTTTTGCAGAATATCAAATTCAAGTTTAGGCTCTTTGTTATATTTGTTTATTCCATGACTTGTTCCTATTGCAACAGCGAGTGAATCTACACCTGTTTTTTCTACAAATTGTTTTGCCTCAATAGGTGAGGTAAAAATACTTTCGTTGCTAATGTGTTCATCTTCTACGCCTAGTAGTCTACCAAGTTCACCTTCAACTTGTATATTAAATTTGTGTGCATAATCAACAACTTGTTTTGTAAGTTTAACATTTTCGTTAAAAGGTAAACTGCTTCCATCTATCATAACGCTGTCAAAACCTAAATCTATTGCTTTTTTGCAAATTTCAAAATCTTTGCCATGGTCCAAATGAAAGAAAAAAGGAATGTTGTAAGTTTTTTTTGTGGCGATTATCATATTTTTTAAATATTCTTCTCCCATATGTTTCATTGCACTTGACGATACTGCAACAATTACCGGTGCATTTAATTTTGTTGCTCCGTCCAAAATTCCCTTTAAACTTTCTAAATTGCAAAAATTGAAAGCACCAAGCGCATAGCCATTTTGTATGGCATCTTGATAATATTCTTTTAATGTCATAAAAACTCCTTAATATAATTTTATACTTTATTTATTAAATTTACAAATTTTTTGTATACATTTACTGTACAAATCATTTCTATATTATTGCGTTTATGAATATATTACATTATGAAAAAATATGTAATTTTTATAACAATAATTATTATATGTGTGGCAGGAATTGTTTGTATAAATCTATATTTTGGAAGAAGTCAAATTTATAACATGACTTCACAGTTACAGCATAATTATTTTATGAAAAACACTGACAGATATTTTGTGGAGTTTTATTCAGGTGAGCGTGAAAATGTATTTGAGTATAATGGTGTTAGTACACAAAAGGTTGCTTATGGTATTTTTTCAGTAAAACTTTTTGGCGACAATAATTATGCAAAATCTTTAAATACATTTGTTAAATTAAATGGCAAAGAATATATTTATATTTTAGAAAAAAATCCTTTTAATTCAACTTTTATGTGTGATGTTGGCAGTGTTTTTGACGATGATGCAAGCATAGAAATTTTAATTGAAAATTTAGATGATAGTTATGTTAAGCTTGATTGTATTTCAAATTCTTTTAATATTAGTTATTACAACGCTCTTGAAAAAGGATTTAACGTTTTAAAAAATTTCATAAAACAAAATTCAAAAAACAACAAATCTTGCGAATGTTATTTAACTATTGTTTATAATAAATATAACAATAACACCAATTATTTTTGGGCATTTATGGTAAAAACAAGTAATTTGCAATCTAAAAACGCAGTTATTGATGCTTTTAATGGCGAAGTTGTATTTGTGAGTTAAATTATTGAATTTAAGTGTTTTTTGTGCTATACTAAACTAGTTTTAATTTAAGGAGTAAATAATGGCATACGAAACAAAGAAGCTAATTGAAAAGGCATATTTAGTTGGAGTAATTTTTTCAAACAAAGAAGATGTTGATATGTCACTTATCGAACTTAAAAGTCTTTGTGAAACAGCAGGACTTATGGTTGTTGGTCAAACATATCAACTTGTAAGACAGGTAACTCCCGCAACACTTATTGGCACAGGAAAAGTAGAAGAAATAAAACAAGAAATAGAAAAAAATGGTGCAAATGTTGTTGTTGTAGATTATGAATTAAGTGGTTCGCAAGCAAGAAATTTATCTGATATATTCAATGTTAAAGTAATAGATAGAATAACCTTAATTTTAGATATTTTTGCACAAAGAGCAACAAGTAATGAAGGAAAGTTGCAAGTTGAACTTGCACAACTCAAATATAATATTCCAAGACTTGCAGGAATAAGTGGAACAAGTGGAAAGTTTGGTGGTGCTGGCATAGGTATGAGAGGTCCAGGTGAAACCAAATTAGAAATAAATAGACGAATAGCACAAAACAATATTTTAAAACTAGAAAAAGAACTTGAAAAAATTAAACAAAATAGAGATGTTCAAAGAAAGTCAAGAAAAGAAAACTCAATTTGTAAAGTTGCAATTGTTGGATATACAAATGCAGGCAAAAGCACATTATTAAATTTAATTACAAAAGCGTCAATATATGCTGATGACAAGTTGTTTGCAACACTTGATACAACGAGTAGAACTGTTTGGCTTTGTGAAGGTAAAAAAATTATTTTAACCGATACGGTTGGTTTTATTTCAAAACTACCACACGATTTAGTAGATGCTTTTAGTTCTACACTTGATGAAGCAAAAGATGCTGATATTATATTGCATGTAATTGATGTAAGTAATCCACATTATTTAAGTCAGGTTGAAGTCGTAAATAAAGTATTACACGATTTAAATATAAAATGTCCAATAATAAAAGTTTATAACAAATGTGATAAAGTTTTAAGTAAGGATAATGATGACGGCGTATACATTTCAGCCAAAAACAAAATAGGAATTGAAGAATTAAAACAAGAAATTATAAAACACATAAATTAGTTTGTAACAAAAAATCACCAAATTCATATAGTGATATGAGCAAAGGAAAAAACTAGCAAAATACAAAAGATAAAATGATTTACATATTCAAGTTTAATTTTTGTGGAGGTACATATGAATCTTTTTGGTGGTTTCGGTAACTGCGGACATGGAACAAACAACTGTTGTTCACTTATATGGTTATTGTTCTTATTGCAAATTTGTGGTTGCGACACAGGTTGCTTCGGCGGTGGTAACGATGGAATGAATATTATATTCTTACTTTTATTACTTTCTTGCTGTGGCTGTGGCTGCAATACACCATGTGGCAACAACTAATACCGATAAAAAGAAGGCTGTAACTTTTGTTACAGTCTTTTTTTTTACAATAGAACAAAATAATCGACATAAAAACACAACATAAATATAAACATTATTCAAAAAATAACATCGAAAACAAATAGATTGAACAGGTTTTAAGTTGATAATAAATTTTTTGCTCTTGTTTTTATTAAAAAAACACAATTTAAAATTTGTTTTTTATAGTATATATTTTTTATTCAATTCGTTGACAAAAAAAATGTTATAGTATAAACTCTATTTGTTAAATATTATATAGGAGCACAATAATGAAAAAATCAATGAAAAAGGCTTGCATGGTTGCATTATTAACAACTTCAACATTGGCAGCAGCAGGTTTAAATGCGGTAGTTTTACCAAATAGTTATGAAACACCAAACAAAACTGTTTATGCAGAACAAACGGCTAGTGAACTCACAATGCTTGAAGTAGATGGACAAAACGCAACAGCACTTGTTGGCTCAACTTATACAGTACCAACAGCAAGATTGGTTGTAAACGGAGCAGAACCAACAGTATTAAATCAAACAAATTACACTGTAATTAGTCCAATAGGCGAAAGTGTTGATGTTGTTGAAGGAAAATTTAAAATTACAAGAATAGGTAATTATACTATCAATTATAAAATTAAAAATGGTGAAAAAGAGTACACAGCAACTGTAACAGTAAATGGACAAGTTGGTGTAAACACAATCAATATTGTTGAAAACACAAAGAGAACTCTTCCAAAATACGTATGGCAAAGTTACAAAGGTGATATTTATATTCCACAGGCAGAAGTTGAATTTAGTGACGAAGAAGTTGAAACAGAATATACAATTACAACAACAATTACAACACCATCTCAAAGAACATTATCATTTAATGCTGAAACAGGATTGTTAAATTATGATTCTCTTGAAGAAGGTATATATTCAGTAAGATTTGATGCAAAAACAAGTGAAGGGGTTTATTTAAATACAAGAACTGAAGAGTTTACTGTTTTGTCTGACACACAATTTGAAAAAGAATATGGCAAAGATTATGAATTAAAATTTGAATATTCAAAAACAGTAAATACAAGTGCAGATATTGGCGATGAGATTGAACTTCCAACACCAATTGGTAAAATGGGTGAAGAAACAACACCAGTTTATTATACAATAGATGCTTATGTTTATATAAATGGTAAAACAGTTGATGTAACAAGCCAAACAATAAACGGAAACAAATTTACTGCACAAAAATCATATGTTATTGATGGAAAAACATACACAGTTGAAAATGGTAGATATTTATTTTATTATAATGTAACTGACGCACTTGGCAAAAAAGCAGAAAAAACAGGATTTGAAATTAGTGGTGTAAAAGATACAAAAGCACCAGAGATTATAGTTGCAGATCCATATACAACAGATAATACAGCAAACATTAAAAATGTGGACTACAAACTTCAAACAAACTTCACAAATGGTCAAAACATTGTTTTAAAAGCAATATATGCCAAAGACCTTGCTGATGGATTAAGTGATATGGAGCTTGTAAGATATATAAGAAGCACATCTCAATCAAGTTCTTCAGACGATATTTATACAGATGCTGGACAAGATGTTGATGAAATATTTACAAAAGATATTGTGTTTAATAGAACAGATACATTTGAGTTTGACCCAAATACAATGGTTGACGCAAAAGATCTTGGAATAGACAAACTTGAAGACGGAACTTATACAGCATATTATAAGGCAAAAGATAGTGCAGGAAACACTGTAACATTAAACTATAAATTCACTGTTGACTCAAGTTTTGAATTTACATCAGCCCCAACAGTAGAATTTAAGGACACATTTAGTAAATCAGTATCAACAGGAGATAAAATAACATTTAGTAAACCTGTTGCAAGTGATGAAAATGATGACAGACTTTATACACAAGTTATGTATAAATATGACAACGATGCAAATTGGACAGTACTTGAAGCAAATGAAGACGGAAAATATGAAATCGTTGTTAATAAAAAAGGTGCAACATCATTAAAAATACGAGCAAAAACAGAAAACGATGCTCCACTTACAACATTAGAAACAAATGCTGACAATAATATTGAAGCATACAAAGGCTTTAAATATGGATATGACGAAGTTGAAATTCTAATTAAAGACAACAAAGATACAGGTGCACCAACCAACATAAGTCTTTCTGATTGGGCTGGTCCATATGAACAAAACGATGAAGTTGTTTTGCCAACATTAACACTTACTGATGACCTTGTTGATTACGTTGATGTAAATATCACAGTAACACACGTTGAAGAAGTTGACAGTGAAACAAAAACTCAAGACTTTGATGTTGAAAACGCTGTTATTATGAGGTCTTCAAGTACAGGAACATACACTTTAAGTGGTGCTAAGTTCTATGCAACACTTGCAGGGGATTATCAAGTTGTTTATGAAATAACAGACGCAGGAAACAACAAAACATATATTTATCAAACAGTAAATGTTGCAGAAAAAGCATTTGTTGACGAACCAAGATTTAGCAATCTTCCAGAGGCACTAAGCGATGGAAAACTTGAATTAGGCAATTCTTTAACTCTTCCTGTTCCAGAACTCACAGGCTCAGGAGATTTGAGTTATGAAGTAAATGTAATAGGTCCTGTTGGAAGTCAAATAAACAAAGAAACATTTACACCAAAGAAAGCCGGAACATATACAATTGTTTATAGTTTGTATAATGGCAGTGAAGAAGTTGAAAGTGAAAGAAAAGAATTTAAAGTTGAAGTAAGCGACACAACAAATCCAGAAGTAAGAGTTGAATGGAATTTAAATGACTCATACGAAGTTGGAAGCAAAGTTTTAATTCCTGTATTTAGTGCAGATGATATTTCTGGAATTGACTTAGAATCATCAAAAATTGTTATTTCTTCAAAATCATATACAAGAACAATTAAAGGTAGTGAAATGGCAGACCTATTAAATCAATATGGTTTGTGGCTTGAAGAAGAACAAAAAATTGCTGAAGGAACACTTCTTCCAGAAGATAGAGAACATCCAAATGCTGGAAACTTATATGTAACATTAAACTACAACGAACAATATACAGTGACATACACTGTTTATGATAAATCAACAAACAAAAATTCAACAGTTGTAACACACACAATTAAAGTTGGTGATTTGGTTAGTCCTGTTGTTGATGTTAAAGATGATATAATATCAAGCACAGTTAAAATTGACACAATTCTCTCAATTGATCTAAGCAAAATCACTGTTGAAGATAACAAAACACAAGGTATGTCTGCAAACGACATTAAGATTGTTGTAAAAAATACAACAACAGGTGTTGAAGTTAAAAACATTCACGAAGATGAAGACAATGGCAAATTTGAATATAGCATTGAAACGGCAGGTAGATATACAGTAACATTTACAGCAGTAGATGATGCAGGAAATGAGGCAGTGCCTGTAGTTAGGGAATTTACAGTAAACGAACCAGGAAATTCTGGTGTAACAACAAACGAAGTAATCACAATTGTTCTTTGTTGCGTTGCAGTACTTGTACTTGCAGGGTCAATAGTTTATATGGTTGTTTCAAAAAAGAAAATGCAATCTTATAAATAAAAATAAATTTTAAAAACTCACTTTATAGTGAGTTTTTTTATGTAATATTATAATTTGTAATCATTAGATTGTTTACTAAAATTTTTATTTGTGTTAACATATAAATATGAAAACACTTGACGAAATAAAGCAAACACTCTCTGGCAATTTAGATGTTGATTTAGATTTGCTTTATAATGAAATTACAAAGCAGACAGACAATGAAACTGATTTTTTTAATCAAATGCAAATTTGTAAATATATGAAATCACTTTGTGATACATATTCAAATAAATCAGCTGTTTATTTGCAAAAAATAAATAAATTAGAAAAGGAGTTTTTTGCTTATATAGAATCAAAAGTAAATATAAAAAATGGTAAAAAACAATGGGACAATATGCTTTACTATCTAAATATTGCGTTTGATTATTTCGATATAACAGATAATAAACTAGTTTTTGATACTTTTGAAGATTATTTTGTTTTTGCAACACTTAATCCAAATTCTTTTCCTGTAAAGTTTACAACAGGAGTTAATGGTTGGATATATTATAAAAGGGCAATCGCTTATAAAAATTTAAAAAATTACGAAATGTCAATACAAGATTTCAACTCTTGCATAAAATGTTCGCCAATGTCATATCCTGCATATTTTGAACTTTGTAATTGTTATTTAGAGTTAAAAGATTATGTTAATTTAAAAATTATTTTAGACAATTCGTATAAAGTAATAAAATCTTTGGAAGATTTAGGCTCTTATTATTATCTGTATTCTTTTTACTATTTAAATAAACATAATTATCAATTAGCCAAAGCGTGTGCACTGTATTCACTAAAATTCAATATTAGTTTGGTTATGCGTAACAAAATTGTTGAACTTTTAAATAACATTATTAGTGATAAAAATATAGTGACTGATGCTTTTAATAATTTGCCAGAACAAATACTAAAAAAACAAAAATTGCCGTTATGGTTTGCAAAAGAGATTATGGCATCATATTTAATAATGTACAAAAGTTGTATAAATAACATTATAAATGATAAAAATCTACAAAAGAATGTTTATAAAAAACTTATTATGTTTAGACTTAAAGCCTATATTGAACAAATTGAAACAAACGAAACAACTTCTCAAAATATGTATATGTTTGAAGAGTATGAGTTTTATTTAAAATTGGACAAAAATTGGAAAGTTGTTTTTCAAAAAGATGATAAAAATCTTATAGAGGGTTCTATAATGGAGTGTGTTTATAATGATGATACATTATCTTTTGTAATCGATAAAAATAAAGAAAACTATGACTTAGATTATTTGTATAAAGAAAATTTAGAAACGCTAAAAGAAGCAGGATTTAACATTATTCAAGAAAATACTTATTCAACTATTACAAAAAAAAATATTAAAAGTATTGTTGTTGGTTCAAAAGAACAAAATGTGCTTATGGATTTAATGTTGTTAGACAATAATTATTTACTTATTATTAGTACAAATCAATCTAATGGAAGTGATAAGCAAAAATTATTATTAAAAATTATAAATACAATTCGAAGTTTTAAATCTATAAATCAGCAAATTAATTAAATATGTTTCAATAAAGTAAATATTTATAATTTGCAAAACAAAATATATATGATAATATATTACATATGAAATCAAACATAATAATAATAGGATTAGATTATAAATATAATTTAGCAATTGGCAAATTGTTGGCAGACACCACAAATTTGTATTTTCTTGATGTAAATGAGTATGTAAATTATGCTTTATTTTCTAGAAAAGATATGCAAGAAAAATGTGGCGTTGAATATTTAGAAAAACAAGAAAATTCAGCAATTAAAGGTTGTTTAGAATTTGAAAACACAGTCATGACATTTCCATATCTATATTTTGAAAGAAATTATAACAATGCAAAATTTAAAGCCAATGCAAATGTTGTGTATTTGTATTTTTCAAAAGATAATTTAACAAAAAAAATAGATGACAATTCGTTTTTAGAAACACTTAGTGTTGATATTATTGCATTTAATGATAGAGATAAAGAGTTAAATAATGCAAGTGATATTAAAATAAATGTAAGAAATAAGAAAAAAGAAACAATTTTAAAAGAGATACTTGAAAAATTAAGGAGTTTGTTGTGAATATAAATCAAAAATGTATAAATTATTTAAGGTGTTTGTCGGCAGATATGATAACAACTGCTAATAGTGGACATACGGGTGTTGCACTTGGAGCAACAACAATTTTGTATGCTCTTTTTAAAGATCATTATTTTTATGATGTTAAAGACCATAATTTTATTGCAAGAGATAGATTTGTTTTATCTGCTGGTCATGCAAGTGCATTATATTATGCAACAGCTTATATGTTTAATTTTGGACTTACTGAAAATGATTTAAAAAATTTTAGAAAACTTGATTCAGTAACTCCGGGTCACCCAGAATATGGAGTAACAAATTTTGTTGAAACGTCAACAGGTCCACTTGGTCAAGGGGTGGCAAATGCCGTTGGTATGGCAATCGGTCAAAATATGATTGGTAAAAGATTTAATGCTCAAAAATGTCCTGTTATCGACAATTACACTTATTGCTTTGTGGGCGATGGTTGTTTGATGGAAGGTGTTGCACAAGAAGCTTTAAGTTTAGCAGGAACATTAAAACTAAACAAACTTATCTTGTTATATGACTATAACAATGTTACAATTGACGGGAATGCAGATATGGCCAACAGCGAAAACATAGTAAAAAAGTTTAAAGCAATGCATTTTAATGTAATTAAAGTAAATAATGGCAACAATTATTTCAGTGTTACAAGAGCAATAGCAAGAGCAAAGCGATGCACAACGAAACCAAGCATAATTATTTTTAAAACAGTTATAGGTTATGGAACTGATAAAGCAGGTTTAAATTCTATACATGGAAAGCCACTAACACAAGTAGAGTTAAATCAATTAAA
This sequence comes from uncultured Clostridia bacterium, assembly GCA_944384395.1. Taxonomy (GTDB): domain Bacteria; phylum Bacillota; class Clostridia; order Christensenellales; family UBA1242; genus UBA5893. Next base: position 6,990 of record CALWTD010000006.1, on the reverse strand, counting down.
ATCTAAGTTAGGCGTTGCGAATCCTTATAAATTGCCCGAAGATGTTAAAAAAATTGCACAAAAAACTATAGAAAAAAATGCTAATTTAATTGAAAAGTGGAACAATATGTTTGCGATATATCAAACAACAAATCCAGAACTATATAGACAATTAGTTGTGTTTATGGATAACAAAAAAGTAGATGTTTATAAACTTGTTAGGGAAGAACTTTTATCTCAATCATTTAGTGGTAGAGATGCAAACGAAATAATTTTAAAAGAATTATCTTTAAAAATGCCAAGGCTTGTTGGTGGCACAGCAGATTTAGCATCTTCAACAAAAGCATATATATCTGGTGCAGGTGATTATTCTGCCACAAATCCAAGAGGCAAAAATATCCACTTTGGAATAAGAGAACATGCCATGGGTGCAATATGCAACGGTCTTACATTGTATTTAAACAGTCCAACATTTTGCTCAACCTTTTTAACTTTTTCAAATTATATGATTCCACCAATAAGAATGAGCGCAATGATGAATATTCCTGTTATGTATATGTTTTCTCACGACAGTTATAAAGTTGGCGAAGACGGACCAACACATCAGTCAGTAGAACAACTTTCAACACTTAGACTAATTCCAAATGTCAATGTGTTTAGACCATGTGATATTAGAGAACTGTTGAGTTGCTACGATATAGCACTAAAAAGTAGTTGTCCTTCATGTTTTGTTTTGTCAAAGCAAACATTAACAAATCAAAATGGCAATTTTGAAGATATAATAAAAGGTGGTTATATTTTAAGTGGAAACACAGGCAAAGTTTTAATTATGGCAACAGGAAGTGAAGTTGAACTTGCTATGCAGGTTAAGTCAATACTTGCTAAACAAAATATAGAAACAGTTGTTGCAAGTTTTCCATGCATTGAAGAATTTGAAAAACAATCAAATAAATATAAACAAGATATATTGTCTAGGGGTGAAATAAAAGTGAGTTTAGAAGCATCAAACGACAATATTTGGTATAAATATTTAGGAGAAAAAGGTTTAAAAATATCAATAGAAAATTTTGGAAAAAGTGCAAATGGCAACGTCCTTGATGAATATTTTGGATTTACTCCAAATCAAGTTGCAAATAAAATAAAAAAACATTTAAAAAATTTTGAATAAATTAAAAATAATGAAACATAATACTAGTGTAGGGAATAAATAAATATTTAATTAAATATTAAAATTTATTATTTAAAATAAATAAATCCCTACCGAGCAAATCTGTGAATGCCTTTTATCATATGGTGTTCACAGATTTTTGCTTTTATTGATTTTTTTATAAATTATAAAAAAAACATAAAAAATAGTGGCAATAATGCCACTATATTTTTGTGAAAAAAAACATAATTGTTTTAATTTCACATTTTTATTATTTGTAATTTTTTTTTAATTATTCATCTTGCAATTTTAATATATTAAGCAATTTTTGATGTCTTTCTATTGCGTCTTTTTTACTCTCTTCAAATAATCTTTGTGCCAAGTTTTTATCTTTTTTAATAAGAGAAGTGTATCTTGTTTCTGTCATTAAAAAATCTTTATAATCCTTTGTTGGCTCTTTGCTATCTAAAACAAGTGGTTTACTGTTATGTGGGTTATATCTATATAAATTCCAATAGCCACATTCAACACATAATTTCATATGCTCATTACTTTTAGACATATCAAAGCCATGGTTAATACATGGGGCATAGCAAATAACAATGCTTGGGCCGTTATAGTCTTCTGCTTCTTTTAATGCTTTAATTGTTTGATTCATATCAGCACCCAAACTTATGCTTGCAACATAACAATTTTTGTTTGCCATACAAATAGCACCTAAATCTTTTTTCTTTGTTGTTTTTCCATTTGAATTGAATTTAGTTACGCTTGCTTTTGGTGAACTTTTTGATGTTTGACCACCAGTGTTTGAATAAACTTCGCTGTCTAAAACTAATATGTTTACATTTTCGTTTGAAGCAAGCACATGGTCAAGTCCAGAATATCCAATATCATAAGCCCAACCATCGCCACCAACTATCCAAATAGATTTTGTTACAAAATTATCTTTATATAACTTTAAAAGTTTTTCTTTTTCATTGTTATCATCTAATAAATTAAGTATTTTTTCTTGCTCGTCATATGTGCAATTTTGAGTTTTTTGCCAATTAGTTAAAAGTGAGTTTAATTCTTCATTTTTTGTTGGCAGAATTTCATTTATAATATTGTTTATTGTTTTTTTGCCTTGACTTTGTGAAAGTGCCATTCCATATCCGTATTCAGCATTATCTTCAAAAAGACTGTTGCTCCATGCAGGACCATGCCCGTCTTTATCTTTTGTATAAGGGCAAACAGGGTATGAACCACCATAAATGCTAGAACAACCTGTTGCGTTTGCAATTAAAAGTTTGTCGCCAAATAATTGTGTTAATATTTTTATATAAGGAGTTTCTCCACAGCCTGCACATGCTGAGTTAAATTCAAAATATGGCTCATAAAATTGTAGACCTTTTGTAGTGTATTTATTAAATATGGACTTATCTTTATTTAGAGATAAACTATAATTATAATTTTGTTTTTCTTTTTCCATAATTTCTTGGGTGTCTACCATATTTAGTGCTTTTTTAATTGCAGGACAAGTGTTTGCACAAACGCCACAGCCGGTGCAGTCTTGTGGACTTACTTGTATTTTAAATTTGTATCCTTTCATTCCAATAGCGTCAACACACTCAAACTCTGGCTTTATATTTCCGTCATCTTTAAACAAAACACTTCTTATTGCAGAGTGTGGACAAGAAAGCGAACAAAAACCACATTGAATACAATTTTCTTTTATCCATTTTGGCAAGTTTAAAGCTATTCCTCTTTTTAAATATTTGCTGGTATCTGTTGGAATACTTCCATCTACATTAAACTTAGAAACTGGCAAACTGTCGCCATTTAGTTTTTCAATAGGGGATATAACTTCATTAAAAAATTTGCAATCTGTTTTTGCTGTGATTTGTGATTTTAAGCTGTCTGTAAATTTTAAATAATCTATCTTTTTAATTTGGTCAATACTTTTGTCTATTGCTAATAGATTTTTATTTACTACATCATCACCTTTTTTTGAATAAGTTTTTATTGCGAGTTGTTTTATTTGATTTAAACTTTTTTCAAAAGGAATAACTCTTAACAACTTAAAAAATGCTGTTTGCATAATTAAGTTTATTTTTCTTCCAAGTCCAACTTCTTCGGCAATTTTATATGCGTCAATCGTGTAGAGTTCTGCTTTTTTGTTTTTAAGTGTTTCAATAAAATCTTGTGGCAAAAACTTTTGGAGTTTTGCTTCGTTTAGTCGTGTATTTATAAGCACAATTCCATTATCTTTTAAAGTTGAAATTAAATCGTACTTGCCAATAAAAGTAAAGTTGTGAATTGCAATAAAGTCATGAGAGTATGTTCTGTATGCTTTTTTTATTGGCGATTTGCTTATTCTTAGGTGAGAAGTTGTTAAACTTCCTGACTTTTTGGAGTCATATTCAAAATATCCTTGAACATACATACCTGTGTCTTCGCCAATTATCTTTATGCTGTTTTTGTTTGCACTTACTGTTCCATCACTGCCAAGTCCATAAAATTTTAATTCGTAGCAATCGTCATCATTTATAACTTGCTTACAAATAAGGGAAGTGTGTGTTACATCGTCATCAATTCCAACTGTAAAGTGGTTTTTGCTGTTTGTGTCCATTAAATTTTCAAAAACACCAACACAGTGTTCTTTATTAAATTCTTTGCCACCAAGTCCATATCTTCCACAAACAACTTCAATGTTTAAATTATTTTCTTTAAGTGCTGTCATAATGTCAAGATATAAAGGTTCGCCAACACTTCCACTTTCTTTTGTTCTATCCAAAACGCATATTTTTTGTGTGGTTTTAGGAATAATATTGCAAAATTCTTTTGCAAAAAATGGTCTATAAAGTCTTATATATATAACACCAACGCTACTACTTTGTTTTGTTAAATAATCAACAGTTTCTTGTGCTGTTTGATAGGCACTGCCCATTAAAACAACAACATATTTTGCATTTGGGTTTCCATAGTATTCATATGCGCTGTATTTTCTTCCACAAATTTTTTCTATATCTTTAAATGTTTCGCAAACTTTTTCATAAACTCCATCATATAACCCGTTTGCTCTTTCTCTATTTTGAAAAAACACATCGCTGTTTTGTGCTGTGCCTTTTAAAATGGGATTTTGTGGTGTAAGCGCTCTTTCTTTAAATTCATAAACTTTTTCAAATGGAAAAATCTTTTTAATATCTTCGTCATCTATTAAATTTATTTTTTGCATTTCATGACTTGTTCTAAATCCGTCAAAAAAGTGTAAAACCGGCAAACTTGTTTTAAGCGTAATAATATGGCTTGCAAGTGCCATATCATAACATTCTTGCACAGACGATGATGAAATTATATTAAATCCTGTGCTCCTAACTGCCATAACATCACTATGGTCGCCAAAAATTGATAGGGCATGAGATGCAACCGTTCTCGCCGAAACATGAAAAACACAAGGCAAACATTCGCCTGAAATTTTATACATGTTTGGAATCATAAGAAGTAGTCCTTGACTTGCAGTAAAGGTTGTTGCCAAACTTCCTGTTTGAAGTGCTCCATGAATTGCTCCACTAACTCCAGCTTCTGATTGCATTTCTCGAATAAGCATTGTTTGATTAAATATATTTGTTTTGCCTTCACTAGCCCATGCGTCAACAAGTTCAGCCATTGTTGAAGATGGTGTTATTGGATAGATTGCAGAAACTTCGCTTAATTTATACGCCATTAAGGCACACGCAGTATTTCCGTCTATACATTTATGTTCCATATTTTCTCCATTTTAAATCTAAATAAGTTTAGCATATTATTTATATTGTGTAAAATTAAACATTTTAAAATATTTGATTATTTACTAAAAATATTCTACACTTTATATATGAGAAAAATTCTAATATGTTTTGCATATAAAGGCACAAATTACAGTGGTTATCAAAAACAACCAAACAAAGTAACTGTCCAATCTGTGCTTGAAGATTGTTTGAATAAGGTTTTAAAAGAAAAGGTTAATATTGTTGCAAGTGGAAGAACTGATGCAGGGGTGCATGCTTTAAAGCAGTATGCACATTTTGAATGTGAAAACAAAATAAGTTTAGATAAATTGCCAACAGCACTAAACACATTTTTGCCACCAGATATAAGAGTTTACTCGGCAAAACAAGTTGACAGTTCATTTAATGCCCGAACAAGTGCAAAAACAAAAATATATATGTATGTTTTTTGCAAAGATAAAATAGTTAGTCCAATGCTTTTTGATATGGTATCAAAACTAGATTATAAAATAGATATAGATGTCGTTAAAAAATGTATTGAAAAAATAAAAGGCACACACAACTTTAAAGCTTTTTGTTCAAGTAAAACGGATGTAACAAATTTTACAAGAACAATTTATGATTTTTCGCTAGAAGAAAAACAAAACTATCTAATTTTTAAAATTAGTGGAAATGGATTTTTATACAATATGGTAAGAATAATAATTGGCACAATTATTGATATTGCAAGGGCACATCTTGACATTTCTTGCATTGATGAAATGTTTAAAACAGGCAATCGTGCACTTGGTGGTAAAACGGTAGACGGCAGGGGACTATATTTATTTGATGTAAAATACGATTAAATAATTATAAATAAATATGCATATTTATACATTTATTAAATTATATTTTACAATTTAAAACAAAAAAAAATGATTATATTTAATGTTTAAAATTTAATTATAAAATATATAAAAATATGCTTGACAAATAACTTGATATATAATAAACTTGTTTACGTCTTGAATAAGGCATATTTTTTTGTAAAGTTAGCCCCTTAAAAAGAAATGGTCTTATTTATAAGGTATACACAATTTTTGGAGGAAATTTTAATGAAAACATTTATGGAAAAGCCAGAAAATGTGGAAAGAAAATGGTATGTTGTTGATGCAACAAATATGCCACTTGGAAGACTCGCTTCACAAGTCGCAGACATTTTGTCAGGCAAAAACAAACCTTCATATACACCACATGTAGACACAGGCTACCATGTTATAGTAATAAATTCAGATAAGGCCGTTTTAACAGGCAAAAAACTTACACAAAAAATGCTTAGAAGCCACTCAGGTTATATTGGTGGATTAAAAGAAATGGATTATAAAACAGTTATGGCAACAAAATCAGATGTTGCAGTACAACACGCAGTAAAAGGTATGCTTCCTAAAACAAGTCTTGGAAGAAAAATGTATGCAAGGCTTAGAGTATACAAAGATGCAAACCACAATCATGAAGCACAAAAACCAACAACTGTTGAATTAAAAGGAGTTAGAAACTAATGGCAGAAAAGAAAACAACAAAACCTGCACTTAAAAACAAAGGTGTTCAATTCCTTGGAACAAGTAGAAGAAAAAAAGCAATTGCAAGAGTTAGACTTATTCCTAACGGAACAGGTAAAATAACAATAAACAAAGTTGATATTGATGATTACTTTGGTTTAGACACATTAAAACTTATTGTTCGTCAACCAATGGAACACACAAACACAACAACAAAATATGATGTAATTGTAAATGTTGTGGGTGGTGGGCTTTCTGGTCAAGCAGGAGCAATCAATCATGGAATTTCAAGAGCACTTGTTTTAGCAGATGAAAGTTTAAAAGCAGACCTTAAAAAAGAAGGATTTTTAACAAGAGATTCAAGAATGAAAGAAAGAAAGAAATACGGTCTCAAAAAGGCAAGAAAAGCTTCACAATTCTCAAAAAGATAAATTTATCAAAAAACCATCGTTTATTGAAGTGAACCCAATTTTTGCTCCGCAAAAATAAAAACCACTTTAATAAAAGTGCCTCCTATGATACAATTATCATAGGAGGTATTTTTATGGCTAGTAAAGGACAAAAATTTAATTCTTACTCA
>CALWTD010000005.1 GCA_944384395.1 uncultured Clostridia bacterium | reverse complement strand
ATCAGAAGGTGCCGCTGGATCACCTCCTTTTAAAGAGAAATCTTTAAGTCGAGAAGGTAGAAATACCTTAAAAAAACAGATGAGTATACAAGAAAGTTTAAATTAAACAAAGAAACCCAATTCTTTACAAACATATTCAATTATATGAAATTAAAAGAACAACCTTATTTGGTTGTTCTTTTTTATTTTATTTATTAAGACCTTTTTTAATGTTAAAAGTGGTGGAAATTATCACTTAATAAGAAACAAAATATGTTGGTATATTAAAATTTCTATTTGAATTATGTTTTTATTTTTTAATAAGATATTAAAGCAATTTGATAAATTAAAAATCAGTATAAATATGTAATAAAAAACTGCCTAATGGCAGTTTTTATTATTGTTTTTGTTTAGTAACAGAATTTTCATTGTTGTTTTGTTGATTAGTTTGTTGATTTATTAAATTTTGATTTTGAAGTTTTTTTGCTTCTTTTAATGTTTCACTTAAAAATGACTTTGGAGATGGTAATTTTTCATTTTTATATTCTATAAATTGTTTATTTTGTAAATCTTTGTGTGTGTATTTTGTAATATCATCTGCTGCAATATGGTCAATAATTTGATTATTTACTTCAAAATTTGGATTTTCCAAACTTGCAACTTGTTTACCGTATTGTCTAAGTGATGTAATTTCATTGTTTAATATATCAATTTTTTCTTGGGACAAAAATGGTTTTTGATTATTTTTGACTAAATTTGAATTCTCTTCAATAATTTTTTCTCTTTCCATTATTTGTACTTTTGTGTTATGGAGATAATTTTTTCTATCTGCTTCGAATTGTTTGTCATAGCCATCTGCTATTGATTGAGTGTAACTGCTTAAATCAATTTTTTCATCTTTTGTTAGAGTTTCAAAATTTTCAACCTTTGTTGTGAGTTCATTTAAAGATTTTATATCGGTTTTTGAAATATTTTGAGAATTCATATTTAATATTTCTTGGTCTTTTAATGTTATACCGTTTTCTTTTTTGTACTGTAAATCTGCAAGTTCTTTTCTTTCTCGTTTTGAAAGATTTGATTGTAGATTTTGTAATGTTTCTTTTTCTTTATTTGTTAAAGCATTATCTTCTTGTTTTAATAATAATTCTTGTAATTTCTTTTCTTGTTTGTCTGAAAGTTTAGGTTCTTGAATTGATTTTTCCAATAATTTGTCATATTTTGCTTGTTCTTTATCATTGAGTTTATTCTCTTTAATGGCACTCAATTTGTCAAATTTGGCTTGTTCTCTTTTTGATAGTTCCTTTCCATTTTTTTGTTTGTTTAACAGATTATAATATTTATTTGATTGTTTTCTAGTTAAACCATTTTTTCGTTTATATTCAATTTCTTCAGCCATTTTTGCAACTTTGGCTCTTTCTTTTTCATTAGTTTTTGTATTATCTTTTACCTTGTCTTTTTGTAACGACTTGATATTGTCTTTCAAATTTCCAAAGAAACCTTTTTGTCCTGAATATTTTTGAAACATTTCAGTTTGTGCGTATGTTGAAAGGCCAAGAGCAAAGAATGTTGTAAACAATCCTAAGAATAATAGTAAAGGTGAGAGCATTAAGCCACCTGATACCAACATTGCACCACCTGAAAGGAATAACAATGCAAGACCTGTAAATATCTTTATAAAAAGTTTCACTCTTTTTTTATGTTTAGATGCTCGTTTTTCTGCTAATTTTTTATTTTTTTCTGCATCTGCTTTGTTTTCTGCCTCATTTTTTTCAGTTGGTTTATTTTCTTTGTTTTCTACATTATTTTTTTCTTCTGCTTTTGGTGGAACTTCATTTGCTGGTTGTTGATTTGAGTTATTATCGCTATCGCCTTGTGGTTTATCATCATTTGTTGTACTGGAATTTTCAGATACATTTTGTTGTTCATTGTTTGTGGTTTCCATATTACTTGACGAAGAACCATCAGTTGAATCATTGTTGGTGTCTTTTTTTTCTTGTTCTTGTTGACTATCTGAAACATTTTGGTCTGCAATATTTTGTTTTGTTTGGTTTATATCTTGATTTTCGTTTTTATTTTCTTCGTCAATTTTTTGTTCAATATTTTCCATATTAGTATTTATGACCTCTTTAATATTTTTTGATGTTTCTTTTAAATTTTGCGCTTTTTTATAATCAATGCTTGCGTCAATATTGTTTCTGTCTTTAAATTGTTCATTTGATAATTTTTTACCTTCAATAAAAGTTGAAGCATCTTTTAATTCTTTTTCTGATATATTAAATCCTATTCCTAGTGTTGATTTTCCTTGAACAATTCCTTTGCTGGATTCTAGTTTTATTCCAAGGATTGACTCTTGACCATTTTTAAAATATTCAAAACCATTTGTTTTAACAAATTTTGAACCTCTATTTACTAAAACTTCGTTGTTTGGAGATTTTAAAAGTTTAAGATTGCCATTTTTTGAAGTAAAAGTTGAATATCCATAATTTGATTCTAAAAGGCTTGCCATTTGTGTAGGAAATTCTTTCATTTCAACTACACCATTTGATATTTGATTTGGTAAATCATTTGGTAAAGATATGTCTAATGGGGTTTTAAATTGTAAAATATTTTTAAATTCTTTTTCACTTTGTGCCTTTCTTTGAACTGCATAAGGAGTTATTTTATATGTAAATTTTTGTCCATTTTCTTCGGCGACAAAAGTGATGTCTTGATTGTATTCTATTTTTAAATTTTTTATGTCTATCATTATTATTTCATCACTTACATTTTCACTTGTTGCAATAGATGAAAATTTTTTATCTTCGTTACTAAAAATGATTTTGTTATTATAAGCATCTATACCAATAATGCTGTCTTTTTGGCCTTGTTGTTGAAAATAAAAAGAGTTGTTGTCTCCAACAAAAATTTTTTGTTTTGCTATAATTTTATTGTCCTTCTTTAAAGGAATTTCAAAATATGAATTGTTGTTATCCATTTATTCCTCCTTGATTAATTTGTTAGATGAACACATTATTTGTTTAGTTACCATAAGTATACACTTGTATTTTAGTTTTGTCAATATGCTAAATATTATATATATATATATGTCATTTTATTAAAAAATTTTTGCATATTTTATTTTAAAAATAAATAATTAAAAAATAAATAAATAAAAAATAAAAAATATAAAAATAAATTCTAAAATAAATAAATATTTTTTATTATTATTATTATTTAAAATTAAATAATTTTAATATATTTAAAATATTTGACTTGCGAAAACATAATCTATATAATTATTTTGAATAATAATGCAAATAATATTTTTAAAGTCGCACAGTTTGGAGAAATAATTATGAAATTTGTTACATTTTTAAAAATTTTTGCAATATGTATTGCTTCGCTTGTTGGTGTTTTTGCAATAGGCTATGGCATTATGGTTGCCGTTGGTTATTTTGATGAACCAGAAGTATATCCAACGAACATAAGTTTTGAATTTGCAGAGTATAACGTTGATGGCGATTTTACTGCAAAAATTGTAACTAGTACACAAGATGTAACAAAATTGGAAATTGAATTATCATTTATTCAAGGCACAAACGTAACAGAAAAAAATGGTGTTTTAACAGATGGGGTGATTTCTATTCCTAAAAATGTTAAAATTGGTGAAAACTTTAATATTAGTGTGGTGAAAAATACAAACGATGCAGAATGCGATGGTTTATCTTGGATTGTTGGTGGACATTCGGTAATTCGTGCCACTTCTGTAAATAATACAAATTGTGAATCAGCAAAAACTAATGTTAATGTTGATGTGCCTGCATATAAAGTTGAACTTATTACAAGTTCATCATCAATAGATGTTAGTGAAGATGTTTTTGTTGTTGATTCATCATTTAATACATATTTGAAATTTTATCCACAACGAAGTGCATATCAATATAGTTTCGATGGAACAAATGGTTATGAAACAAAATATAAAAATGCATACTTTATGTTGAAATCTAGCAATGACGAAAATATTGCACAAGTTGGTACAAGCAATAAGTTTGTAACTAATAAAGTTAGTGCAGTTAACGATGTTAGCACAATTGAAGGTTATGCCTTTGCAAGTACTCCAATTGAAGAAAGAATTTTAAAACTTTATGAAGATAAAACTGAAGAAACAAGATTTTCTGAAATAATGTCAGAGTTGAAAAAGATGACAAATGATGTTTCTTCTAATGTAAAGAGTGCAGTGAAAGCAGAAAAATCTGTAAAAGTTGTTGATTTAACGGTAGACAAAATGACTGTACTAGGTAAAGTTTCAAATGTTTATGTTGACACAATTAACACTTTATATGCATCAAAACAAGTACAACAAGGCGAAGTTAATAGTTCAAACTTAGGAATTAAATTGTTTTCAACAATAAATGAAAACGTGTCACTTCAAAACAAAATGTCAAACGTTGGAATAACTTTCTATTATAAACAAGGCAACACTTATTTTAATGCTATAAATAATGAAAATGAAAATTATAATGTTGTTTTTTTACCAAGTGATGGATACTCTAAAACACAAATAAAACAAAATTTAAACGGAGAAAATATTACATATTATTTTCCTGTGATTACAAGCGATTATAATGACTATTATTGGCAGTTTTCAGTTTTAAAAAATGTTGACACTGAAAGTTTAGTAATAGAAATTGTATATTTTGATGAAAGTGTTAATATTGAACCTATAAGGCAAACATTTTCAACCAATGCAACAATATCTTATTCAATAAGATGGAATGATTTGACACCAATTGACCTTACAATTTTTGATAACTTAGAGGACACAAACATAAATTATGAAGAATATGATTTATCAAATAGAATTGAAGTTCCTACTCAAAATTTATATCAAACAACAAGATATTTTGCATATTCAAGCGATAATTTAGAAGATTATTTATATTGTAAACCTGCTGTTGATTATATGCTTGGAACGCAAACTTATAGTTTATATGAACTAGAAAATGGTATTGTAAAAGCAAAAAGTTTACAAGCACATGGAAAAACTTTTAGGGTTGTTTATGTTACTATTGAAACTGATATGTTGGGTAGTCCAAAGTTAGACAACAATGGTAAATACATAATAAACCAGTTTTCACAAGATGATTACGGTGCTGTTAGTGCTATAAGTGTTACTATTACAAAAACATTAAAATCAATTGAGTCAAGTATAGAACTCAATGGGGATATAGAAGATTATAAGTTTGAAGAAAATAATCAAACAAATATGGCGTTTGTGCACAATTCAACCAATCCTTTTGATATCGTTGTTACATATAATGGTGAGCAAAACGAAGTTGAAGAAGCAATATTAAAGCAAGCTATTCTCGATGAAAATATTTTAGTTATTGCAAAAACAAATGGTGTTGAAACAGACATTATTCAAACAGTTAATATAACTGAAGAAAATTCGTTAGAAAACAATAAGACTTATTATAGATTTAGTTTAAAAATTGGTAGTTTAACAACAGGATTAAGCGAAATGAAACTAAATTTATATGTTAGATATAATCAATCATCTAACAATGTTAGTGATGTTTTGGTAAATTCAACTAACGATGATACACAAATTGGTTATATTGAAATTTATGATGGTCATGCAGTGCAATTTAATTTTAATATCAATTTAAATGATACTTATAAAACAAGTCCAACAAATAGAATAAATACAAAACTTGAAATAGAAACCGATGAAGCAACAGGCAATATAAAAGATATTTCAAATTCATACACACTAAAAAATGTAGATATATCAGAACATTTATTTGTAAAAAATGATAATAACACAATTGATTTCACAACGCTAAATATAGTTTTAAAAGACAAACACGGAAGAAAACCTCTTTCTTCTAGTTATACTCTCCAAAGCACAAGTCAAATTTTGGTTGTTACGGGAACATCTTCAATAACTTTTGTTGGCGATGGTAATGCTGAACTTAATCTTGTTGATGCAGATAACCAAATTAGAGATACTCTATATTTTACTTCTCAAAAAGCAGGACAAGTTATTAAGGTTGACAAACTTGTTGAAAATGTTTCAAATAATGTTGCAAGTCAAACATTAAAAACAGAGTACGAATATAATGTACAACAAACTGTAAATTATCAATTCCCACAACTAACTATACCTGTCGTTGGATATTCAGGTTCAACAATTTGGTTAAATAGTACAGATCAAGGCAATGTAAATTTAGTTGAATATGTATATAGATATCAAGATAGTGAAACTGGTGAAGTAAATGATGTATCATTGACTCCAAAAATGCAATTTGAAATAAAAAATGATAGCAATTATGATGATGCTTTGCCACTTATTTCTTATGATTTAACAACGGAGACCGGTAAAAACATAAGATTTGAAAAAGATTTTGGTCAAACAAAATCTCTTACAATTATTGCTTCATTACCACAACTTGGAATAAGTCAAACAATTGTTCTTAGTATAAAACCAAATGTAACAGTTAAAACATCAATTATTGACACTGCTATTCAAGGTTCAAAGGCAGTTACAAATGAAGTGGAAGTTTATGCTGACAGTGTTATTACGCTTGATGTAACAGTTAGTTATACTGTTAAAACACAAGTTGCCGATAACTCTAAATATGCTTTGTTTACAACAATAAATAATGACAAAAAAATAATTTCGTCAACTAATACCGAGAAAGTTTATATTATTGACAAAGATGAGGTTTTGTTTGCTGATAATTATTTTAGTAAATTAGACAATGAAACTACAACATATCAATTCCAAGTAAAACTGGTATTTAATTCTCAAAATACAATTCAATCTGTTGTTGTATCATTTGAAAAAAGTGAAGACATAAACAAAACAAATTCAGACTCTGTAAGTTATCTTAACCTAAAAGTTGTACCAAACATAAAGGCGCAGATTATAGATGAAAATCAAATTTTATATCTAAATAGTCAAAACGGAGATAATGGAGTTTATGGCGATTATGTTATTTATGGAAATGAAACAGGTAAATCTTACCCAATAAATATATTAAGAATTGCTAATGCAACTGATGACAAATATAATAATGTATATAATATAAATCACAATTATATAAACATAACAACTGATGATGAAAATTATACAGTTGAAAAACAAGGTGATGATTTTGTTTTGAAATGTAAAACAAATCTATTTACAACTGATAGTGTAATGGTTTCAATATCCTACAATGGTTATAACTTTGCACGCCTTACGTTAAAAGTTTCTCCAAATATACAAATGAATACAGAATCAACTGCATGGGTTAAATATGATGGAGAGTATTATTTGTCATTTAAAGATGGACAGAGTATCACATTAGAAGAACTTAAAACAAATTATTTTAATTATGACAATTCTCAACAACTTTCATTTGAATTTACACCTCAAAGCAACAATCTTATTTATGATGGGGCTACTCTTCAAGTTGTTGGCGCAAACAACCGAATGCTTGGTATCGATAAGTCTTTGTATGTTGTTGTTAGTTTATCAAATGGAAGCAGTTTGAAATTTAACATACTTATTTTGCCTTTTGATTTACCATTTATGGTTTATAGAGAAAATGGTAAAATTGATGGAAATATAATTGCTATTGATGATTTAAAAGATGCACTAGATGTTGAATTTTTAAAAGAAAATTATTTAACATATTACTTTGAATATTCTGGCGCAAATGAAGACGGCTTAAAAATTACTTTTGAATTGACAGGAGAAAATCAACTTCCACTTGATGCAATTGGAATTAGAAAAATTGAAGGTGCAAATTATTATGTTAGAAATCTTGATGAAAGTGATGTAAACACATACGCAAGATATGAAAATGGCAATTTAATCGCAGAATATGTTGGAAAAGATGTTTATGTTGTTTTATATGCTAACTTAGATGCGTCATCATCAGAGTCGCTTATTATTCCTTATTTAATAAAAATCAAAAAAGAATTGGTTGTAAAAACATATTATCCATATCTTGATGGCGAATCAAAAAATGCCGAAGAAGTAATTGGTGCAGATTTAATTTCAAACAATCCAACTTTTGAGATGGAATATTTAAGTTTTGATGAGCAAAAAACAGCAACTTTAAACATGAATGAAGTGTTGGGTGCAACAGTTCCAAACAAAAGTCCATTAAATAATAAAAGATTTTCTATTGGTAGAGAAGTTGATGGTGTTTTTGAAATTGTTGAACAATCATCAATAACCTATACAGTAAAAGAATTGTACTATTATTACTATGGTTGGAAACAAACAAACGCAGGCAATATTTCAAATTATGCAAAAGTAAATGACGGGATTATTACAATAAAATCTAACAATGCAGAAAAAATAAGATTAAAAGTTGAAATTTCGACAAGAAGTGGAGTAAATGGTTGGTACTACATTAGTGTTGGAGAAATACCTAGTTTATCATTCACACAATTAAAAAATGGAGTAAATGACCCTAATATTGAAGACATAACTATAAATGCAACAATTCCTTATGATTTAAGTATTTATAAATTGACTAAACTTACAAACAATGTAACAGAAGATATAACAAACGAATTAAAATTCTTTATTGTAAATCAAAATGAAAAAATTTCTATCGATTTGGACAACAAACAAATACTGACAGAAAATTCAACAGAAAATTGGACAACGCAACTTTTGTTTTATACAAAATATGGTGCACTAAAAATTGTAAGAGTTGAAGTTCTTTCAAACTTTATTGTTGAAACAAATTTACAGGATGTTTATTCGGGTTCAACAATAAATATTTTAGACGAATTTGTTGCAAAAGAGATAAATGGTGGCGTAAATCCAAATATTGAATCCATTGAGTCTATTGAGATTGTAAACGAACAAGAAAACAATTTTGAATCTTTTGTATTTATTAATAATAATGACTTATCAAAAATCTATCTAGGACTAACAGATACAAAAGTTTCTGTAACATTTAGAATTGTGTTTAATTTACAATCTGATGAAAATTTATTTACATATACTGGGGAATATACAATTAATATTTTACCAACAATAGAAAAAGCCGATAAAAATAACTCACAAGACAATCAATATCATTTTGGAAACATAGAAGCTGGTTCACAAGCAAGTGGCGAAGCTTATAGTTTTGATAAATTGTATAAATATATTGGCAACGGTAATTTCCTCACTTGGCTAAATGATGTAAACAACAATGTAAATATAGAATTTACAATGGTTTCAACAAATGTTCAA
Source organism: uncultured Clostridia bacterium (assembly GCA_944384395.1). Taxonomy (GTDB): domain Bacteria; phylum Bacillota; class Clostridia; order Christensenellales; family UBA1242; genus UBA5893. The sequence goes on along the minus strand of CALWTD010000005.1, from coordinate 8,859 downwards.
GGCAAAGAAAATTATAGTGTTTCTCTGCAAGACGGTAATTTAGTTATAAATGTACCAAAAGTTGCATCAAAAACTGATGTGTCTTATAAAGCAGTAATCAAAAATGTAAATGGTGCAACACAATATACAGTTTATGAAATGTACTTTATGTTCTCTGTGGAACCTACATTCACACTTTCTATAAATTATCCACAACCAAATTCAAATGATAGCGAATTTTTGGATAGAGAATATATTTATTTAAGTGAAGACGAAACAAAAATCTCATTTAATGAAAGTGCAGTGTTTAACACAAAGAATAGAATTGAAGTAACACAAAGTGAAGTAGACAATATTTACATTGGAGTTAAATCTGATTATATAAAAGAATGCACGGAACAAGAAAGTGAACCAAAGAAACAATTAAACAGTTCAGAGTTCACATTTGATAAAACAAAACTTGTTGAAAACTTTGCTGATGTTATATTTACCATTTACTATAAGGTTGATAGTACATTTATTCCTGTTTCAAGTTACACAGTGCAAATTTCAAAAACTAGTGTAATAAGTGCAAATGCTGTTAACTTTTTAACAGAAAATAAGCAAAATGCAGAGTTAAATCCTGAAATTATTTATATAGGCACAAATGATAATATTAGTACAAAAGTTAATATATCGTTTAAAATAACACAGCAATCTGTTATTGAACAAGATATGTATATTAAATTTGTATCACTTGGTGGAATTGCACTTAGAAATGATAATACAATGGTACATATTGCACCAGATATGCAAGGAATTCAATTAGATACATTTGTTACATTATCAAACAACGATGATTTGTCAAGCAATGATGTTGTTTATGAATTATACACTTTAAACGGCGATAATTACGATAAAATTGAAGTGGAAAATTTCGAACTCTATGATATAAATATAAAATCAAGAGTTGGGTTAACTTATGCAGGTAAACAAGTAGATTTTTACAAAGCTTATAATATTATTGATAAAGAACAATTGAATGTTGGAGCATTAAATGAAGGTAAGTTGACACAAAACATAATAGTTAATGTTGGCAATCAATCTTTGAATGTTGGTACTTATCATGTTAATTATATATTTGATATTGCTTTTGATATTCAAGATAATATAAATCTTTCAACTGGACAAAGCACTTCAATTTTAAATAGAACAATAGATAGTTCAACTGATAAAAATTATTCGTCTTTAATAAATATGAAGAGAGTTTCAAACAATTCATATTATACGGTAAATGATTTTTCCTCAACCTCATTTGGTTTAGAATTAAATAATATTCAAGGCAATTCAAAAAGTTATTTAAGAACAACAGAATACACAAATTCTAATAATATAGTATATGATTACACATTCTTGGCAATGGGTGCACCAAATGAAGAAGTAAATGTTTCTTTAGATATTATTGTGACATACAATAATTTAATCTCTAAAACTTATACATTTAGTTTTATTATAAAAAATGATTACACAGAGCCAATGCTTTATAATCATGATAAAACTGTTAATAGTCAAGTTAATAGATGTTTAATTACTTCAACGGAATTTTTAACAATTGCAAAAGCAGGAAGCACAACTCCTGCAGATAATTATATATATATTGCTCATACGAATGACATTGTTGGTGCTGTTAGTGGTAATATCGCTCCATATTTTAATATTTTAATAGACCAAGGTGGAGAATATGTTGAAAAAAGACAACAAACAGACTTAAACATGGATCTTGCTTTAAAATTTGATGATTTGGAGTTTGGCAATGCTAATGTTGATTTAATATTTATAGACGAATATGGTTATGAGTTTATGTTTTACATTACAATCGTTGCTAGGTATAATCCAATTTATAATGCAGGAACTCAAACAATTTACGAACTTGATTCAGTTCAGTTGGTAGATGATAAGCAAACATCAAGTGCTGATATATCTTTGCCTGTTGTTATTGAATCAAGAGACGGAACGAATAATGTTTCAGTGTCGGATTCTAACATTTCAGTATTGGTTAAAATTAAAGATCAAAATGGTGATTTTGTTCAAAATAGTTCAAATACAGATGTTGAATATTCAGACAAATCATTTACTATGGAACTTATCCCAGAGAAATATTTTGTAAATGGAACGTCGTTTAATGGTTATTTAAGCATAACTTTTTACAATAGTTCTTCAAGCACAAATAAAGCAATTGATGTGCCAATAATTTTAAAACAAAGATATTATTTACAAACAGTTGAAGAACCAACGTATGTTAGAGATGGTGTACCATTTAGCTTGTTAGATGTTATTGATGTTGTGGATAGTAAAAATAGTGTTTCTGTTGGCGAAAGATATACCCAAAACACAAACACTGCTTATATAAAATACACATTAAACAAAAAAGACGATTCGAACCAAGTTTCATTAGATAAATTAACAGAATCAATAACATTAGGAATAGAAGCAAAAAATACGCTTAATAACCAACTATTTAGAAAACCATTAAACATTGAAGACAACGAAATTTATGCTGACCTTAATTCTATGTTTAGTCTTCCATCAATCGAAAATTATGAATTTTATTTAATTTATTGGCCACTTGATACAAGTGAATCAACGTCAGGTTATGAATACTTTAAAATTAGTGATAAAAAATATCAAATTACACTACAACCAAATGGTCAATCTGACATAGTTACATTTGTAATAAATGAAAATAATGAAGATGTTACTTATCAAATACAAATTGAAAATTCTATTATAGTTGAAGATATTAACTTTGTTATTGGATTAAGAGAATTAACAAATAATCAATTCATTAATGTATACTTTATTACACAAAGCAATGAACTAAAAACTATGCAAATATTGTGTAATGTAAACGAACAAGTAACATACTCTCTATTTGAAAATGGTGTAATAACAAACGGACAAAAAGTATCACTATATACAAGTGAGAATAGAAAGTATATAAATGGTATTAGTAATAGCGATTTAGCAAGACTTAAAGGAGTTGATTTTAGTGGTACAAACATTGACAATTACACAATGACATTAAAAATGACTGATGACCCTGATTTTGCTAATAGTTCTCTATCATATAAAGAAGAACAATTAAATGTTCATGTATTTTATGGATTTAGAAATGGTGTATATCAAAAAGAAACCGATTTTTCTTCAAATGTTAGAGTAACTCTTAAATATATTGAAGTAAACACAGTTTTAGCATATGGTTCGGGAACATTAAGATTTGTAGATGATTATTCTAACAATATTATTACTTTTGCAAATTGGGCAGGAACAACTTCTAGACCATTTACTTTGGTTACGGGATATACAAATGCAACAAGTGCATGGGCTAACGAAGATTTGAATGTATCAAGTCATGCAAATAACCAAGAAAACAATGACTTAACTTTTGCAATCAACACATCACAAAGCAGTGATGGAAACTCTGGTGTAAGCATTGATGAAAATGGACAAATTATGTTGCCAGAAAATTATGATACAAACAATAGTTATATTGCTATTGACATTAAAGTTAAATATGGTTCAGGTAATTATAGTAAACTTATAAGCACAGTTTTAGTTGCTCCAAGGGAAATAAACCCAACAAAAGTAACTCTAAAAACAAAAAATTTGTTATATACTCAAATTGATGGAAATAGGCAAGTGTTATATGATAATGTTTTAAAACTTATAAATGTTACTGATGACAATGGAAATAGTTTAAATGTTGACAATATTAAAGATAAATTAATAATTTCTGTAAATGACAATGTAATATCTAGTGGCTCAATATTAGATGTTTCTGGTTCTTCTTGTAGTTTAAAAGTAACAATTAAAGATTCTCAAACTTTTACATTTAATGATATAGTTTTGACTGACAAGGAATTTGAAGAGAATAGTTTGGTTACAATTAGTTCATATAATTTTTATTCTTCATTAAATATGCCAACACAACAAAGTGTTTATGATGAATTATTAGGCAAAGTAATATTTAAAAACATTTATGATGAAAACATAACTGCTCGTGCAAGATTTAATCTATATGGACAAAACAATAATGGATATATATGTGAGGGTACAATCGGACAAATTGGCAATGGTCAAACAAGCGTATATGTTTACACATTTAAATATAATGATATAGTCATGGGTGTAGTTAATGTAAATGTTTATTTACAAAATGATATGAATACAATGCAAATTTCACAAGATATATCAAGTAACAATCAAGCAGGTACTGTTTTAACAGATATGTACAATGGTTCAATGACATTATATGAATTGAAAGCAAATAAGAGTGAAGATGACGAAACAGAAGTTGTTCAAAGCACAGAAAATGTTAATATTACATTCAACAATTTAAGTATTTTAGGATATAAAGAAATTACATCAATTGAAGGAACAAATTATCATTATATTGATATTGATGTTTCAAATTTCGATTTTGATAGCTCAAGTACTAGAATATTTACCAACAATGCAAATTTAACACAAAATGATTTTGTTATAGAAACAATAATAACAGAACAAGGTGATAAAACAATGTTGGTGGTAAAAAATCTAAGCATAGAAAATGCAATAATACATTTACATAATCAAGATAGTGCAGAGTATACTTTTGTATACATCAATAAAAAAGAAACAAGTAAACAGGTTAGCGACGTCTTTGATTTAATTTCAATTCTACATAATTTTACAGACACAAGTATATTATCTGTTAGATTGTCGAGTGAAAGTTCTTATATTGATGAATACGTTTCTTTAACATATTCACAAAACAATGGTTATGAACTTAACATAATTAAAGAGTCAAGTGAAGGTTATGATTTTAATTTAGAAATATATTATTCATTTATGGATAATTTAACAAACGAAGTTAAAGAAATAGTGTATTATTCAAAAAATTTTGTAGTTGAAGTATAAAAAAGTAGTAAAAGACGGAAGAAATTCCGTCTTTTACTAAAAATAATAAAAAGGAGAAAAAATGCCAGCAGGAACAATTGCAATAATTACTATATTTTCTATAAATATTATATTGCTTATAACAATGATTTTTGTTGAAAGAAAACAACCACAAGTTATTTTTAGCTGGTTTGTTGTATTAACCGTGTTACCTGTTGTTGGGTTTATTATTTATATTTTATTTGGTGGTGGACTAAGTTTAAGAACAAGGCTATTAATTAGACGAAAAAAACGATATACAACAGACTACTATAAATATTTGGACTGGCAAAAGGTTGATTTTGATGATTTAATACAAAAAAATCAACGATTTGACTATGCATATAATTTGATTAAATTTGTTAAAAGTTGTGATGAAAATTTGTTTTCTAGATGCAACAAAGTAAATGTTTTTACAAGTGGTGAAGAAAAAATAAAAAGTTTAAAAGAAGATTTGTTAAATGCCAAAAACACCATAAATATTGAATATTATATATTTGCTGATGACAAAGTTGGCAAAGAAATTATGAATATATTAATTGCAAAAGCAAAAAGTGGCGTTAAAGTTAAACTTATATTTGACTCTGTTGGCTCGATTAGAGCACCAAGAAGATTTTTTAGAAAATTAAAAAAAGCCGGAGGTGAGGTTGCAGAGTTTTTTCCTCCATTTATGGGTATAAGACTTATAAATTTTAAAGTTAATTATAGAAATCACAGAAAAATTGTTGTTATTGATGGAAAAATAGCTTACACTGGCGGAATAAATATTAGAGATGACCACATGGGTAAAAAGAAAAGGTTATCGCCTTGGCGTGATACTCATATCAGAATAGAAGGCAGAGCTGTTTGGGACTTACAAAATGTATTTTTTAATGATTTTAGATGTGTTAAAAAAGAAAAACTTGACGCCCATGAATTGGTAAAAGTTGGTTATTTTAATGAAGAAGCACTAACTGAAAAAGGTGATATCGGTGTGCAAATAATAACAAGTGGACCTGAATCGGATCAAAGACATATTGAAGACGCATATTTAAAAATGATATCTTTGGCACAAAAGAGAATATATATACAAACACCTTATTTTATTCCAGATGAAATATTTTTAAAAACTTTAATCATTGCAAAAAGAAGTGGTGTAGACATAAAAGTTATGATACCAGGAAAACCGGATAAAAAATCTGTGTATTATGTTACATTATCATATGTAAAACAATTATTAGATGAAAATATTGAAGTATATTTATATAATGGATTTATACATTCTAAAACAATATTGGTTGATGATTTGGTTGTTTCAATTGGTACTTGCAATATGGATAATAGGTCTTTTGCACTAAATTTTGAACTTACAGCACTCTTGTATAATAAAAATTTTGTAAATATTAATAAAGCAATATTTGAAAACGACATAATAAATTCAAAAAAAATTACGTTAAAAGATTTTAATAAGAAATTTTTTGCAACAAAACTAATGCAGGCTATATACCGATTATTTTCACCAATAATGTAACCAAACTGCATAAAAACGGCGCAATACTTCGTTTATTGCGAGGCTTGCTTGTTTTTATGCAGTTTGGTTTTTATATACTTTAAAATTTAGTAACATAATGTGCAAAAGTGCGCAATACTTCGTTTATTGCGAGGCTTGCTCACAAAGTCGTGTAGGTTACTACACTCCTTCGTGATCAAACCACCCGAGCCTTGTCTTGCTTGTTTTTATGCAGTTTGGCTTTAGATACTTATAATACACGAAAAATTTTTTTGAATTTTTTATAATTGCAATTATATGTTTTAAAATATTTTCATTTTAATTATTTATGAATTTTTAAATTAATTTTGCAAATAATTAAAATGAGGTTTTTATGAAAAAAAATAATTATAGTTTGTTTATTGAAACAAATAAAGCATATAGTTGTTGCAAAACATTTTCACTATTGTCAAGTTTTGTTGTTTGGATAACTTTGGCAATTTTGATGCTTTTTCCGTTGTTTGGATTTGGACTTGCATTTTTTGCAATGTGCTTTTTGTGCGTTGGATTTAAAAAAAATATTTTAGATTGTTTACAAAATAAACCAACAAAAATTGAATATGTATTCAATTATTATAAAAATTGCGTTTCTGCTTTTTGTTTAAAGGTCTCTTCTATTGTTATAACAATGTTGTGGTCGTTATTACTGATTGTGCCAGGAATAATTGTTGGATTGAACTTTAGTTTTATTTCTTATATTTTTAGTGAAAATACTGATATTGGAACTATTGAATGCTTAAATCGCAGCAAAAATATGGTTTATGGTTATAGAAGCGAAATTTTTTTGATATATTTAATTGAATTTTTGTTTATTTGTTTGATTAGTTTATTTTTTAGTAGTTTGATTATCATGTTAAATTATTTAGTTGTTATGCCTGTTTGGTCTAATATTGTTATTATTTTAGGTTTAACTATTTTTGTTTTTTTGGTATTTGTATTTCCTTATTTTGAATTGATGCTTGCAAATGTATATTTAAAAGCAAAAAAAGAGCAAGAAAAAAATGTAAAAAAATCAAATAAAACTGTTAGTAAACATTAATAAAATTTGCTATAATAAATTGTATATAGTAGTACAGAGGGGGTATTATGGCAGACGATATTGAAGAAAAAATTGATGACACATTGTTGAAGAATAATATAAATGAAAATGATGATGTTGAAAATTACAAAACAGAGGAAGAATATAGAAATGAATTTCTAGAAAGACGAGCAGAAATTTCAAAAAAAACTTACAATAAAGGGTCTATTGAAATTGAAGATATTTATGCACAAGAATATATTAATCAATGCGAATTAGCTGTGTCAGGTGATGTTGTTGCCCAAGATTTATTATCGTATTGGTTTAAACATGGAAATCCTGCCATTGAAGAAAACATTGATTTATCTATGCAATGGCTTTTTCTTGCAGGTTCTAATGGAAATTCTCACTCAATAACAAAACTTGCATTATTTTTAAACTATGCTTATGATGAAATTATAGATAGTGATTATTTTAATGATTTATCAAATGTGTTGTACATAAGCCAAAACAATTATCAATCTGTTTTTGGGAAAGTTATTTGTTTTTATATTGTTGATGATTTGAATATTGATGCGTTAAATTTAGCAAAAACCAAGTTGTTTAAATTAGAATATAATCAACTATCTATGCAAAGATTTACTCAAGCATTAAATAGAGTTATGCCTCATGTTCATGAGTTCTTTAGAGAATTGGTAAAGACAAATAAATAAAATATATTGATATTTTTATATCAAATTTCATAATTGCAATATTGTTAATTTTTTAACTTTCGACAAGAATGTATTAATTTTTGTTTAAAATATTAAAAAAATATTTAAAAATGGGTATTGACAAAGAAATAGTTACATATTATTATACTAGCGTGTTAAAAACACAAGGCAAAAACTTTTATTTAAATATCTCCCTATTTAGATATAATTACAAAAAAGACCTAGTTAGGTCTTTTTTTGTTTAATTGTTATTTTACAAATATCATATTTAAGCATTGGGAAAATAGTCAAACAAAAATATTACATTATAACTAAATTTATTATTTGATGAATTGACTCCCCACAATGAATATTCTATTTGATTGTTTTCATTTAGCATTGCATTTGTTTGAGGTTGCGTAATTTTTAGCACTGTTGTTTTTTCTTCAACATAGACATATTCGTTGTGATATGATGTAAAATAAGCATCTAAACTGAATTTTATTGAAAAAGGTGAATTTGTGTTGATTGATATATCCTCATCAAAATCAATGTAATTTGATTTGTTTTTTATTGCAAAAAAATCTTTTGTTAAACAATTAAATTTTTTGCTGTTTATTTCAACATAAAAATTTTTAATTTTTAAACAGTTATTACCATTTTGTGCATACATAAAATTATCCGAT
>CALWTD010000004.1 GCA_944384395.1 uncultured Clostridia bacterium | reverse complement strand
CTTTTCCACATTTCCATACTTTGTGGTAAAGTGGTAAAATTGAAAATTTTTCCACTTTTCCAAAACATTGTTGGCAAGTGTGTAAATTAAAAATTTATGCACTTGTCAATGATGTTGGTCAAAGTACAAGCAGGCAACTTCGAAGGCATAAAACAAAAACAATACTTTAAAATTTAATTTTGCGTAAAGTAAGTATTACCTTTACGCAAAATTGTATTCTTGTATTCTTGTATTCAAGTTAAAAGGTTTAGTATGGAACTTGGAGTTGATGATAAAAAAGAATTAGTAGAAAGTGAAAGTAAACAATATCGTAATTGGTGTTTAACAATTAACAATCCATATACTTATTCGACTTTTACTGATGATGAGATTGAAAGTTATTTAATAAATAATATAGATTTGGAAGAAAAATCTTTAATTCAAGAAGAATTTGAATATTGTGAATTAGATTATTTGCATTTTAGAAATGTATACACAAATGATAATGAGTTAAAAGCATATGTTGAAAAATTGGTAAATTTAGATAGATGTATTTTTCAAAGAGAAAGGGGTGGTAATACATATACTGAGCATATTCAAATGTATATAGAGTTTACTATGCCAAAAAAATTTGAGACAATTAAAAAATATTTTCCATATGCTCATATAGAAAAAAGAGAAGGTAGTAAACAAAAGGCTATTGAATATTGTAGCAAAGAAGATACAAGAGTGGGTGAAACAATTCGAATAGGTGATTTTTCTTCAATAAATAAATCATCTGTTGCAGATGTATTAAGAGCAGTTGAAGAAGGTAAATCGAATATAGAAATTGCTAAAATGTTTCCAAACTATTATATTCGTAATTTGCAAGCAATAAATCAATATAGGCAAGATTTAAGGTTTGAAGAATATAGAAACAAAGAAAGAAATGTTGAAGTCTATTATATTTATGGTGTTGCTGGTTGTGGTAAAACTCACTATGTATTAAACAAGTATGGGTTTGAAAATGTATACAGGGTTACAAGTTATGATAAATCTTCTTTTGATAATTATAATGGTGAAGATGTAATTATGTTTGAAGAGTTTAGAAGTGGTTTCAAAATTGGTGATATGCTAAACTATTTAGATAAATATCCTTTAATGTTATCAGCAAGATATGTAAATAAAGTTGCTTGTTACACCAAAGTTTATATTTCATCTAATATAGATTTAACTGAACAATATAAAAGTGTACAAGAAAACGAACCTGAAACATGGAACGCATTTAAAAGAAGAATACATAATGTTTATAGAGTATATAGTAGAGAAGATTTTACTCATCTTGTGAATATAAAAAGTAATTATGATGATAAAGTACAAGCAACACTTATAAAAGATGATAGTAGTTTACCATTTTAATTTAAAGGAGAATTATGGAAGATAAAGAAGAGCAAATAAAGTTATTTTTAGAAGAAAAAAACAAAGAAGAAATTATTGAACAATATTTGCAACAAAGATATGACTATATTCAATTAGAAAAAGAAGTTAAAGAATTAAAAGATTGGAATAGTTGGTATTCTATGTGGCATGACAAGTTTCGAGAACAAATAAAAGATTTAACAACTGAATTAGAAACTTATAGACCTACAAAATTACATGGTAACGGTCAATGTTCTTGACAATAGTAACACTCAACGGAATGATTTTTTAAAAGGAATAAAAAAAATGATTTTTCATTTGTTATTTGAACAAAGTGGAACTTTTAAAAATGTTCTAAAAGAACAAGGTTTTATTGCTTATGATTATGACATTTTAAACAATTACTTTCAAACAGATTTTCAAATTGATTTATTCCAGGAGATTGAAAACGAATTTGAAAATTTAATAAACAAAAAGCAAATTAAAACAATCTTTACTGATATGACTGCTGAAAATGATTTTATAATTGCTTTCTTTCCTTGCACTCATTTTTGTGATGCAAATCAGTTGCAGTATAGATTGTGGAATGCCGGAAAGAAACTTGATTTTAATAATAAATCAGTTGTGAGATTGTTAAAGCGAAATAATGAACGAGCCAGGTATTTTGATTTATATTTAAAATTTTGTTTTATATGTAAATCAAAAGGTATTAAGACAATAATTGAAAATCCGGCAAGTTCTGGAAACAAAAACTATTTAGTTATGTTTTCGCCTATCGAATTAAGTTTTTATGAAAAAGATAGGTCCTTGTTTGGAGATAATTTTAAAAAGCCAACTAATTATTTTGCAATAAACTTTGATATGAAAGAAAATTTTATTTTCTATGATAGAAATTACAATTTGAAAAATGTTGAAAAAGATGCTCACAGTATGAGTTCCAGGAGTGAAATAACTCCACTTTATGCTTTAAATTTTTATAAGCGATTTATTCAAGACAAATTGTAATGTTTACTTTAAAAAATTAAAAGATTGGAATAGTTGGTATTACCGTTATAAAGGTCATGTTTATTGTTATAAATGTTTAAAATCTTTATTTGGTGAAGATATTTTTAAAATTTGTAAGTAGTAAAAAATGCAGTTATAAAGACTGCATTTTTTATGTTTTATAATGAAAATTTGTGTCAAAAATAGTGTCATAAATTTGCTGAAAGTCTTATAAATAAAGGGTTTCGACTATATCTTGAAAGTTGTTCAAGTCCCTTCATCCGCACCAAAAAACCGATAAAAACTTCAAAATACTTCGTTTCTGCTTTGCTAGTCTAGACAATCATTTAGGAAACTAAACTCATGCCTAGCCTACCAAAGCGAGCCTTGTCTTTTTTTGTTTTTATCGGTTTTTTTTATAACTATAACATTTTTTGCAACTAAACGAAAATTTTTTTAAAAAGCATTTTGTCGCGACTTAAAAAGGTTAATTTGAAATATTTTTTAACATTGTACAAATGTTTTGTGTAGATAAAGTGAATTGAATAAAATAAACTTAAACTTTTACTGCGCTTAGGCACAGTTTTGCCATAAATGGCAAAACGTAGTGCTTGGCGCTTGTTTTTTCTCTTTTCTCGCGACCAAACGAAAATGCTTTTTTAAAGCATTTTGTCGCGACTTTCATAGTTGTTTATATAATAATGAAAAAATATATTTACTATGTTTTAAATTTATATAAATTTTAGTTTTTTATTATATAAGTTTTTAAAACTAAATTTATTTGAAATGTTATTTATAATGGCATTTTTACTTAACTTACAAAAAAATTGTTTTTTTAATGTTATAAAATTGTTAAATTGCAGTAATTTATGTTAAACTAATGTTATGAAACAAAAAATATTAGATTTTTTAAAAAGTAGCAAAATAAAATTTCATAGCAAAGACGATATGATTTTATATTTTGCTGGAAGATTTACAAAAACTCCAAAAGAAATTAAAACTGTTATTGATTCGCTTATTTCACGAGGTGAAATTTATGAAAAACGAAAAAGTGAATTCGCCGTCGTAAATGATAAAAATTTTATTAAAGGTAAAGTTATTGGAACTGCAAAGGGTTATGCTTTTTTAAGTCCTATATCAAAAAATTTACCTGATTTTTTCATTGCACAAAAAAAATTAAATGGTGCTATGGACGGAGATTTGGTTTTGGCAAAAATTATTTCTCAAACTGAAGAAAGTACAGAATGTGAAGTTGTGTCAATTTTAGAAAATTCAAATAAAACTATTGTAGGAACGATAACATATCACAATAAGGACGCTTTTGTTATTCCAGACAACAAAAAAATAACAAAAGATATTTTTGTTCCTCAAAAACTAACCATGCAGGCAAAGCCAAATTATAGGGTTGTTGTAAAATTAAACAAATCACGCTCAAATCATTTAAGTGGTCAAGTTATTGAAATTTTAGGTGAAAGCAATGATATTCACAGTTTAGAGTTAGGGATAATAAGAGAACATAAACTATACGAAATATTTCCAGAACAAGTTTTAACTGAAGCAAGAAAGATTTCGCAAATTGTTTCTAACGCAGATATAAATGGTAGAGTTGACCTTAGAAATAAAAAAATATTTACAATTGATGGCGCTGACGCAAGAGATTTTGATGATGCAGTATCAATTGAAATGAGTGGTAATAACTATATTTTAGGTGTTCATATTGCAGATGTTGGAAATTATGTGAAATATAACACAAGTTTAGAAAATGAAGCATATACAAGGGGTACAAGTGCATATTTTCCTAACATGGTTCTACCTATGCTTCCTGTGGAGCTATCTAATGGTATTTGTTCACTCAATCCTAATGTAAATAGACTTACCTTGACAGTAGAAATGGAAATTGAACCAAGTGGGAATATAAAATCTTATAAAATATACGAAAGTGTGATATGCTCTTGTCATAGATTGACATACGACCAAGTATATAAAGTCTTGTGTGGAGACAAACAAGAAAGTGAAAATCTTAAAGACATAAAAGATGATTTACTTTTAATGAATACGCTTTCAAAAATTTTGGAAAAGAGAAGAAATGACGCAGGACAACTCGACCTTGATATCAGCGAAACATATCTTGAAGTTGATGAAAATTTTAATGTATCTTTTGTTAAAAAAAGAGAGCGTAATGAAGCACATAAACTTATTGAAAACTTTATGGTTGTTTGCAATGAAGTTGTAGCAAAACATTTTGCAACTTTAAAAATTCCTTTTGTTTACAGAATACATGAAAAACCAGTATTAGAAAAAATTAAAGATGTTTGTTTGTTTTTTAATGGACTTGGTATAAAAACACCAGAGATTAAAGATATTACACCACTTTTTATTCAAGAACTTTTAAAATTAACAGAAAACAAATCTTATACTGAAATTGCAAATAAAGTTATGCTTCGTTCACTGCAAAAGGCAAGATATTTGGACGAGTGTTTGGGACATTTTGGGTTGGCACTTGATTATTATTGTCATTTTACTTCACCTATAAGAAGATATCCTGATTTGGTGATTCATAGAATTATAAAAGAAACATTACACAAAAAACTGACAAAACAAAGGCGAGAAGAACTTGCTGATTTTGTTCTTGATGCATCTTATAGAGCTAGTGAAACAGAAAAAAATGCTGATGAGGCAGAAAGAGATGTTGACGATTTGTTTAAGGCAGTTTATATAAAAAATCATATAGGAGAAGAATTTGAAGGTGTTATATCTGGTGTTCAAAATTATGGTTTTTATGTTGAATTAGAAAATACGATAGAGGGGTTGGTTAGAATTGAAACTTTGCCTGATGATGCATATTTGTATATGGAAAAATCTTTAAAGCTGAAAGGCAATTCTCATGTGTATTCTATTGGTGATAAAGTAAAGATTAAAGTAGTAAATTCTAACGTTTTTGATAGGAAAATTGATTTTATTTTAGCATAAATATTGAATAAAATGTAAAATAATATAAAAATATTGTATTTGCCTATTGAAAAATTATAAAAGGAGTGTTATAATGAGTTGTGCGATAAAGATAATTTGCAGTAACAAAAAGGCTTATCATAATTATTTTATATCCGACACATATGAAACTGGCATACAACTCTTGGGCAGTGAAGTGAAGTCTGTTCGCAGTGGTGGGGTTAGCATAAATGATGCGTTTGTATCATTAAAAAATGGTGAAGTGTTTTTAAAAAATGCTTACATTAAACCCTACGAAAAAACTTCTGTGTTTTTACCAAAAGAAACAAGAAATAGAAAACTTCTTTTGCATGACTATGAAATAGATAAACTTTCTAAGCAAGTTGTTGTTAGAGGTTTTAGTCTTATTCCACTTAAAGTATATTTAAAAAACGGACTTGTTAAAGTGGAAATAGGTGTTGCTAAGGGTAAAAAATTATATGATAAGAGAGAAGTTCTCAAACAAAAAACATTGAACAGACAACTCGATAGAGAACTAAAAGGCTGTTAGTCCATTTGGGGACGATACGGTTTCGACGGGGAAGATTTGACTAGGTATAAAGCATGTGGTAGTTTCGGCCTACCTAAAAAACCGAAAAATGCTTAAACGCAAACAATAATAATGCCGTAGCTATGGCTGCCTAAGTGCAAATTAGCCACTTAATAAATTAGTGTCGGGTTTATTAGGTAAGTTAGACACAAAATTTTGATTAGTTTCCTAGCTTTTCAATCTTATTTTTAGGATAATTTTTAAAAATTGTGTTTGTGCAAGTTTTAAAAATGAATTTAAAACACAAACTAAACATGTAGAAAAACTTACTTAAACTTTTTCGGACGCGAGTTCAATTCTCGCCGTCTCCACCAATTTGTTATTCAAATTGTTATGCAATATTTGCAAAAATAAAAAAGAGAGGAATTTTTAAAATGATTGAAGTATTATTAAATGTTTTGGCAGTTATTGGAATTATCGTTGTTGGTGGATTTGTTGTTGTATTTTTAGGCAACTTACTTTTAAGTGTTCTTGATTCAGAAGCAAGAGCAAAAAAAGAAGAAAAGCATGAAGAATATTATCAACCTCAACAAATTACATACAATAACGAACAAGTAAATGCTCAACAAAAACTTTTGGAAAATCAAAATGTTGTTAGCGAACAATATGAAGATGTTGATTTAAACAAGGCCGATGAAGAAGAGGCTATGTTAAACAAGTCTCAACTTGATGATGAATATGCTAAACTTGAAGCAGAAAAAGAAGCATTTAGACAAGAAAGACTTAAATTTATTGAAGAAAAACAAAAATTAGAACAAGAACAAAATAAAGAAGAACTTTCACAGGAAGAAAAAACAGAAGATACAACAAAAACAACTGAAACGGATGAATCAACTGACGATTCTGACGATATAGATCTTGATGATATCTTCTTTGATGATGACGAAGAACTTATTGAAGAACCTGCACAAGAAGAAACAACTGAAGAAGAAAAGGTTGACGAAGAATCTGCACAAGAAGAAACAATTGAAGAACCAGTTGAAGAGCTTGAAGAAGAACAAGTTGAAGAAGAACCAGTTGCAGAACCAGAAGAAGTAACAGAAACTGTTCAAGACGACAAAGTTAAAGAGCTTGAAGAAGAACTTAAAAAACAAAGAGCTGAACTTGAAGAATACAAAAAGAGAGCACAAGATGCCGAAGACAAACTTCAACAAGAAGAAGCAGAAGAGCCAGTAAGTGATGCAAATCTTACACTTGAAGAATATGAAGCAAGACTTGAA
This sequence comes from uncultured Clostridia bacterium, assembly GCA_944384395.1. Classification (GTDB taxonomy): domain Bacteria; phylum Bacillota; class Clostridia; order Christensenellales; family UBA1242; genus UBA5893. The sequence goes on along the minus strand of CALWTD010000004.1, from coordinate 10,873 downwards.
ACATTAACACAAAGACTTAAAGCAAATGATAAAGACCTTAAAGCAGTTAAAAAGGAATATTTGCCACTTGCTAGAGTTAGAAAGAGTTTGGAAAATGACAAGAAAAAACTTCGTAGAAAAGAAGCTCTTGTTGCAAAACAAAAAGTTGTTTTATATGGCGTAAATAATTATGGAGATATCGACGAAGAAAAAGCAAAGAAACTTGCAGAAGACCTTGACCTTTTGGATGGTTTAAAAGTAAGTGTTGCTCATTGCGAAGAAGTTATGAAACAAAATCAAGAAAGATTGCCTATTCTTGAAAACACATATAATATTCTTGTTACAAATAGCAACAACTTAAAGAGCGATATTGAAGAAACAAAAGCAAAAATTGAAGAACTTAAAGCAAATTCAAATAATGATGATGAAACAAACAACTAATAATACAAAAAATGCAATCAAATGATTGCATTTTTTTATGCAATTTTAAATAATATTTTTATTGGTAAATTTATGTATTTATGTTAAACTTTAACTATACACATATATTATTATGGAGAATTTATGAAATTTTTTTCAAGAAAAAATAAAACTAAAATATCATTTTTGTCAAAAAACAAAAAATCTAAAATTGGAATTGCTTTTGGTGGTGGTGGCGCAAGAGGTTTTGCACATTTGGGTGTCATTAAAGCATTTGAAGAGTATGGGATAACAAATAAAGATTTTTCTATGATTGTTGGAACGAGTGCAGGTAGCATTATTGGAGCTTTTTACGCTGCCGGATATAGTTTTAGTCAAATGATGCAGGTTGCTAAAACTATTGATAAGTCAGAAATAAAAACAAATAGAATTCCTTTTTTGCCTTCAAAAACTGATGGAATACAAGAAATAATGAAAAAACATTTGGGCGATATAAATATAGAAGATTTGCCACAAAGTTATGCGTGTGTGGCTTGTGATATAAAATCAACAAAAGAAATTGTTTTAAAAAAAGGCAATCTAGCAAAGGCTGTTGCTGGTAGTTGTTGCGTGCCTGGTGTGTTTGTACCTGTTGAATTTAACAATTATCATTTGTGTGATGGTGGACTTAAAAACACTATTCCAACAAACATTCCAAAAAAATTTGGTTGTGATTATGTTATTGGTGTTGATGTAAACAAACATAGGACATATGGTACTGATAGTTTAAAAGTTATTGATGTTGCAAGTTGTTCTATCAGAATTTTGATGGAAAACACTGCACTTAGGGGATATTTGCACGCTGATGTTATGATTGGACCTGAAACAAAAAGATTTAGTGCTTCAAAAACAGAAGGTATGATGGATATGGTGGAAGAAGGATATAAAGAAGCAATAGATAAAATGCCACAAATATTAGAGTTGTTAAATAAAAAACCACAAAAGAATAAAACAAAGAAACAATTTATGGAAGAGGAAATTGAAATAAATGGCTAAAAGTAATGCTAAAAATTATAAAGTTAGAATAATTGTTTTTCTTATTATAACTTGTTTACTTTGTTCAACATTTTTGTTTAATCAAAAAATAGAAACATTTATAAATAATTATTTTAATCCTGTTGTAACAAGTGATGTTGAAAACTGTGAATTAAAAGTGCATTTTATTGATGTTGGACAGGGTGATAGTATTTTGATTGAACTTCCAGACGATAAAATTATGCTTGTTGATGCAGGTCCGGGAAAAAGTGAAGAAAAACTTTTGGAATATTTAAGTTCAGTATATTCAAGAAGAAATGATAAAGTTATTGACTATTTTGTTATAACTCATCAAGATGAAGACCATACGGGTGGTGCCGATGTTGTTTTTGACAATTACAAAGTGCTAAATTTTTATAGACCAAATGTATTTACCGACAAAGAGATTGAAGAACTTGGTTACTCATCAGGTGTTGGTAATTGTAATTCTTTGTGTTATAGAACTATGATAGAAAAGATGTATCTTGAAGATTGTGATTGGTTTTTAAATGATGAATACACTAGTATGCCAAAACTTGATGATAACATAAACTATAACATTCAATTTTTGTCGCCTATTGATGATACATACACCGACTCAAATAACTATTCGCCGATTATTATTATTTCATATGCAAATAGAAAATTTATGCTAACTGGTGATGCCGAAAAGAAAGTTGAAGATCAAGTTTTAGTAAAATATAGTATTACAGATGTTAGTTGTGATGTTTTAAAACTTGGACATCACGGAAGTAACACTTCTACATCTTTGGAATTTTTAAGTGCAGTTAGTCCTTCGTATGCAGTGATTAGTGTTGGGGAAGGTAATTCGCATGGTCATCCTGATGAAGAAGTTTTGGCAAGAGTAAAATCGGTTGTTGGAGAAAATAATATTTTAAGAACAGACTTAAACGGAAATATTATTATTGGTGTTGACAAAGACAACGTTGTAAGTGGTAAGGCAGAAATAAAAATTGCAACAAATAAAGCGCCACTAATATATACTTATATTCATTGGTGGACAGTTGTTGTTGTGATTGAAGGCTTTTGTTTTATAATTATTTTTATTCCAAAATATGGTAAAAAAATGTTAAAAAATAAAAAATAAGAATATCAACAAAAATAGCAATGTTTTATTTGCTATTTTTTTATTTTAATTATTTTTTTTATTTTACAAATAATAATAATAAACTTTTTAAATAAAGTTTTAATTTATGTTGAATGAAAGTGAAATTTTAATATTAAATTATATAATAAATGAATGTGGAGATGATTACAAAGTGCTTGAAATTGCTGACTTTGAAGATTTTTTATTGCAAAAAAATATAAAAAGAAAAATAAATATAAAAAACATTTTAAAACATTTACAAACAAATAATTTTATTAATATTAGATATTTTGATGACGATAAATATTGTCTTTGTGCAACACCACTTTCTAAACAAATTTTTGAAAAAGAAATAATTGAAAAAAATAAATTAAAAAAAATTAAACTTGAAACTTTTTTATTATTTATTATATTTTTTATTTTTGCAATATTAGGTTCATTTTTGGGAACACTTTTATATTATTTAATTATGTAGGTAATGATGTTAGACAAAAAAGAAAAACTTGTTATGCTTTATCTTTCATCGGTATGTTTAGATAAAAAAACATACCTAATTTTAACATCTGATTTGGCTGAGTTTGTTTCTAAAAAATATGTTATATCGATTGCAGAACTAAATGATATAATGATTTCGCTTTGTAAAGATAATTACCTTGATTTTGTTGTGTCTAATAGTAAAAAAGGTTATTATTATTGTGTAAACTTAAAAAACAAGGGACTTACATTTAAAAAAGACCAAAAAAAAGAAAAACAGGCTTTTTGGGGAATGATTTTACGGACATTGCTTTTGACTGTTTTAAGTTTTGTTTTAGGTTTACTTTTAAAGATTATATTTAAAGGGTAGTATGGAATATAGAAAATTTGAATTGGTTTCAAAATTTAAACCAGCAGGCGACCAAATGCAAGCAATAGAAAAATTGTGCGAAAACTTAAACGATGGATTAAAGTCGCAAATTTTGTTAGGCGTAACTGGTAGTGGTAAAACTTTTACAATGGCAAATGTTATTGCCAAGTTAAACAGACCAACGCTTGTTATTGCACACAACAAAACTCTTGCAGCACAACTTTGTAACGAATTTAGAGAGTTTTTTCCAAACAATAGAGTGGAATTTTTTGTTTCTTATTATGATTATTATCAGCCAGAAGCATACATTGTTTCAAGCGATACCTACATTGAAAAAGATATGGCAATAAATGAAGAAATAGATAAACTTAGAAACAGTGCAACGGCTTCGCTTATGGAGAGAAGCGATGTTATTGTTGTGGCGTCTGTGTCGTGTATTTATGGTTTGGGTTCGCCGGAAGAATATTTTAGAATGCAAGTATCTATTAGAAAGGGAGATAATGTTTCTCGTGATGAAATAATAAGAAGACTTGTGGATATTCAATACACACGAAGTGATATTGATTTTAAACGTTCAAGATTTAGGGCAAAAGGTGATGTGCTTGATATTTTTCCAGCAAACAACAGTGAACACGCAATAAAAGTTGAATTTTTTGGCGATGAAATAGACAGAATAACCGAATTTGATGCCATTTCTGGAAACACAATTTGCGAACTTAGTCATGTTGCAATATTTCCAGCAACACATTACGCAGTTGGAAGTGATAAACTTAAACTTGCACTTTCTAACATTGAAAAAGACCGTGATGATATGTATAAATATTTTATTGAGCAGGAAAAATATATTGAAGCACAAAGAATAAAAGAGCGTGTTAGTTATGATGTTGAAATGATGCGTGAGATTGGTTATTGCAGTGGAATTGAAAACTATTCAAGATATTTTGACGGCAGAAAACCAGGCGAGCCACCATTTACACTTATGGACTATTTTCCTAAAGGTTTTTTGACATTTATTGATGAAAGCCATATGACCATACCACAAATAAGGGCAATGTATAACGGCGACAAAGCAAGAAAAACAAATCTTGTTGAATATGGTTTTAGATTGCCATCGGCATATGACAACAGACCATTAAAATTTGATGAATTTGAAAAAAGATTGGGACAAGTTACTTTTGTTTCGGCAACTCCTGCTGTTTATGAAAAAAGTGTATGTGATGATGTTGTTGAACAAATTATAAGACCAACGGGCCTACTTGACCCTATTGTTGAAGTAAGAAAAACACAAGGACAAATTGAAGATTTAATAAATGAAATTGTAAAGATAACAAATAAAAATCATAGAGTGCTTATTACAACTTTAACAAAAAAAATGGCAGAAAATTTAACCGAATTTTTGGCTGAAAGACAAATAAAAGTAAAATATCTTCATTCGGAAATTGACACTATGGATAGAATAGATATAATAAACGGACTAAGGCGAGGCGACTTTGATGTTTTAGTTGGTATAAATTTGCTTAGAGAGGGACTTGATTTGCCAGAAGTTGAACTTGTTTGCATTTTAGATGCAGACAAAGAAGGTTTTTTAAGAAGTGAAGGAGCACTTATTCAAACCATAGGCAGAGCAAGTAGAAACAGTGAGGGCAAAGTTATTATGTACGCTGACACAATAACAGATTCTATGAAAAGGGCAATTGATGAAACTGCAAGAAGAAGAGAAATTCAGGAAAGATATAACAAAAAACATAATATTGTTCCAAAAACAATTATAAAAGACATTAAAAACACGCTTGAAATAAGCAAAAAGGTTACAGAACAAGATAACAAAAAATCTAAGCAAGATATTTCCAAAGAGATTGAAAGGCTTAAAGGTCTTATGGATATTGCATCTAAACAACTTGATTTTGAAACGGCAATCAAACTTAGAGATGAGATTTTAAAATTAAAAAAAGACATTAGGTAATGTCTTTTTTTAAAGTATATATTTTACTTTACTATTTCATAGTTAGTTAAATTGTTTATATCATCACTTTCAATATTTATGTTCCTATATTGTGCCACAACTATCCAATTTGGTCGAATTTTATTGAAATAGTAATCTTTTTCATAACAAAAATTGTTTATAGTAGGCTTTTTAATTTCTGCTTTATCAATTAAAATTCTTATTAAGGTTGGGTCGCTTATGTAGGTTTTTCCTTGATTTTCAAACACAACAACTTCGTGATATTTATTTTTATCTTTACTAGGTGGTGAAATAGTTTCGTGTGATGCTTTTATTCCTATTTTTTCAAGAAGGTACACCATTGAACAAGCATATCCAGTGCATATTGTTTTATTTTTACATAGACATCTATATATGTCTTTAATAACAATTTCATCAAAAGTTAAATGATTTTCAATATCTTTTCTTTTTTCTGTAAATGCGTTTTGGTCATATTTAGTATTTGTAATGAGATATTTAAATATTTTAAACGCATCGTACATTTTTTCATCAACTTGTAAAAATTTTATAACTTCGTTATATTGAGAACTTTGTTTTGATGTTAAAATTTCTTTTTTTATTACTTCGTTGGCTTTTTGTATAATTTCTTTTTTAATGTCTGAAATTGTTTCGTTTTTAATAGTTGGAATTATAAAAGAACTTAAATTTTGATATGTGGATTGCGTTTTATTTATATTTTGCTTTTGATTTTTATCATTAAAATTATTGTTTTCTTTTTGTTTATTATTATTTTTAAAAATATTAAACATATTTTATATCCTTAAATTTTGGATTTTTATAGAATTTTATTTATGCATTTTATAATATTTGCTAAGTCTTTCTCATCTTCATATTTACATTGTATTGCATAATTGTTAAATTCAACATCAAAAGTTTTGCATATTTTTTTTATTTCTTCTTCATTTAGATTTGTATATTGACAACTATACCCATAGTCAGTTAAGTATGTTTCGCCGTCTATTTCTTTAATTGCAACTATTATTCGCTGTTGTTCATCATTATTTAGTTGTACTTCTATGCTATATACATCTAAAGTTTGTTGAACTATATTATGATGTTTACTTAATTGTTTTAATGCTTCTTTTATTTTCATTTGCAAAACTCCTTAACACTGTACACCTGACTAATTTTTGAATAATCATAAAGGGGATTGTTAAAATCATAATGATAATCGTTTTCAATTTTTTTATTGATTGCAATTTCTATATTCGCATATTTTTTAAAATATTCAAAACATTTTTTCAATAATGTTTTGTCATCACTTCTAAAATTCTCAAAATTAAAATCTAGTTCTATTGCAGGTGAATAATCGATAATATTATGAGTTAAAATTTCATTTTCTTGCGAATTTATGTGCAAATGTGGTGTTTTTACATACTGTACTTCACTTTCTTTTTGACATACTTTTTTGTTTTGAAAATAATTTGGATGTGAGGGACCATAAGAATCTAATCTTAACAATTGAAGCCATGTTTTTCCACCTACGCAAACATCTAATTTAATAGAAAAATTTAAGTAATCTTTATACGCTAAAAATCTACAAATGTTGAAAGCAAATAAAACAGGTTTATTGTCATATTTTCCAATTAAATATACTCCAGTTATGTTGTATCCTTTATTGTTGAAGTTATAAACATCATTGATAGCTTTTTTAGGCATTTTTTTTAACAATTCAAAAATTTCATTTGAATAAGGTAACGGCAAAGTTTGTGTTGTACGATTTCTAAATATACTATCATCTAAGTTATTTAAACTAAAATCAATTGGCAATTGAAAATCAGTAAAAATATTTTTGCCGAATTTATGTTCTGCTTCTTTGATCATTTCATTACGTAACTTATCATAATTTTTACTATTTTCTTTTATAAGTGACAAACTTTTCATATGTTTATGATATCATAAATAAGGGTTTTAGTCAATATTAAAGTTTTTTAAAAAATCTGTATTTAAATTTATTTATTATTATTTTTGTGGTATAATATTTAAGTTATGGAAGATATAATAAAAATTCGTGGAGCACGAGAAAATAATTTAAAAAATGTTGATTTAGATTTACCTAGAAACAAATTAATTGTTTTTACCGGTGTTAGTGGAAGTGGAAAAAGTACACTTGCATTTGACACTATTTTTGCAGAAGGACAAAGGCGCTATATCGAGTCTTTGTCTTCTTATGCAAGGCAATTTTTGGGGCAAAGTCAAAAACCTGATGTTGATTTAATTGAAGGACTTTCTCCTGCAATTTCTATTGACCAAAAAACAACAAATCATAACCCAAGAAGTACGGTTGGAACAGTTACCGAAATTTATGATTATTTAAGACTACTCTATTCAAGAATAGGTGTTCCTTATTGTCCAAATTGTCATGAACCAATAAAGAAACAAACAGTAGATCAAATAGTTGATAAAGTTTTGTCATTGCCACAAAACAGTAAAGTTATGGTTATGTCGCCAATTGTTAGAGCAAAAAAAGGTGCACAAGAAAAATTGTTTGAAAAATTAAGAAAAAGTGGTTATGTTAGAGTGGAAGTTGATGACAGCATTTACACTCTTGATGAAAATATTGAATTGGACAAAAATAAAAAGCATAATATCAATGTAATTGTTGATAGACTTGTTTTAAATGATAATATTAAATCAAGACTTTTTGAAAGCATAGAAAATTCTGTTAAACTTAGCGATGGACTTTGCATTATTTCATGCGACGGCGAAAAAACTTTGTATAGTACACTATTTGCATGTCCAAATTGTGGTTGGACACTGGAAGAAATAACACCAAGAATGTTTTCGTTTAATAGTCCTTTTGGTGCTTGTCCAAATTGTACAGGCATTGGATATACAGAAGATATTGACGAGGGAGTTGTTCTTAAAAATTCACATTTATCTATTAAACAAGGTGCTTTTTTGAATGTGGGTTGGAGTGGAGATACTAGCACTATGGCAGGAACATATTTTAATATGCTAAATAAACACTATGGATTAGATTTAAATTGTCCTGTTAAAGAATTATCAAAAGATATGCTAAATTTAGTTTTATATGGTAATCATGGCGAAAAAATAAGAATGGAGATGCACAGCACTCGATTTAGTGGTGAATTTAATGCGTCTTTTGAAGGAATTATAAACAATTTAAAGCGTAGATACAAAGAAACCAATAGTGAATTTGTTAAATATGAAATTGGAAAATATATGAAAGAAATGCCTTGTAAGGTTTGTTGTGGAAAAAGATTAAATCAATCTGCTCTAAGTGTAAAAATAAATGCCAAAGACATATATGAAATGAGCACAATGTGCGTTACTGATTTAATTAAATATGTTGATGAAATAAAACTTGACGAAACGGAAACAAAAATAAGCGAACCTATTATAAAAGAAATTAAAGCAAGACTAAACTTTCTAAATGATGTTGGACTTGGCTATTTAACACTTCACAGAAGTGCAAATTCTCTAAGTGGTGGAGAAAGTCAAAGAATACGACTTGCAACACAAATTGGCAGTGGACTTGTTGGCGTTTTATACATTTTAGACGAACCAAGCATAGGACTTCACCAAAGGGACAATGATAAACTGTTAAGCACATTAAAACATTTAAGAGATTTGGGAAACACTTTAATTGTTGTTGAACATGACGAAGACACAATGAGAAGTGCAGACTTTATTGTTGATGTTGGACCCAAAGCAGGAATTCACGGAGGTGAGATTGTTGTCAGTGGAACAGTTAATGACGTTATGAATTGTGAAAAGTCTATAACAGGAAAATATCTTAGTGGTAAAGAAAAAATATTTGTTCCACAAGAGAGAAGAAAACCAAAAGAATTTATAAAAATAATTGGTGCAAAAGAAAATAATTTAAAAAATATAAATGTTGACATTCCTATTGGACTTTTTACTGCAATAACAGGAGTTAGTGGCAGTGGCAAAAGTAGTTTAATAAATGGTGTTTTATATCCATATCTTGCAAATACCTTAAATGGTGCAAGCCAAGTTTTAGGAAATTTTAAAGAGATAAAAAACACAGAAAAATTAGACAAAGTTATTTGCATTGACCAAGCGCCAATTGGAAGAACTCCAAGAAGTAATCCTGCAACTTATACAGGACTTTGGACTCCTATTAGAGAACTTTTTGCACAAACGCAAGACGCAAAACAAAGGGGTTATACTGCTGGCAGGTTTAGTTTTAATGTTAAAGGTGGACGATGTGAGGCGTGTGAAGGGGCAGGAGTTAAAGAAATAGAAATGTACTTTTTGCCTGACATAACAGTTCCATGCGAAGTATGTAAGGGTAAAAGATATAATAACGAAACTTTGCAAGTTAGATATAAGGGTAAAAATATAGCAGAAGTTTTAGATATGACGGTTGAAGATGCACTTTCATTTTTTGAAAATATACCAAGCATATACACTAAGGTTAAAGCACTTTATGATGTTGGACTTGGATATATTAAACTTGGTCAAAGCGCCACTGAACTCAGTGGAGGGGAGGCACAAAGAGTTAAACTTGCAACAGAACTTGCAAAAAGGTCAACTGGTAAAACAATTTATATTTTAGATGAGCCAACTACGGGACTTCACATTGACGATGTAAAAAAACTTATTGCAATTTTAAATAAATTGGTGCAAAATAATAATACCGTTGTAGTTATTGAACATAACCTAGACGTAATTAAATGTGCAGACTATATTATTGATCTTGGTCCAGAAGGTGGCAATGGTGGTGGCACTGTTGTTGCAAAGGGAAGTCCAGAAGAGATATGTAATGTAGAACAAAGTTACACAGGCAAATATTTGAAAAAGGTTTTAAATGGATAATTATTATAAAATATTAAATATAAGCAAAAATGCAAGCATAGCAGAAATAAAAAAAGCTTATCTTAACGAATTAAAAAAATATCACCCTGACATATACAAGGGCGATGCTTCTTTTGCGCAAGATAAAACTGCTAAACTTAATGAAATATACAGCGTTTTAAAAGATGAAAATTTAAGAAAAGAATATGACAAAAAAACTTTTGGAGAAAGCATAAATACAAGCGATTTTGCAAACGAAAAGCATGAAGAACCAAATATATTTAAAGATTTAAAAGAACGTTTAAAGGCTGGTTTTTCTAGATATTCTAATAGTGATAAAAAAGATAAGAAAACAAAAAACAAAGAATTGAAAAAAAATTCAAAAATAATTACAGAAAATGAAGATAATGATGAAATAATAAATCAAAATGATATTGAAACATTAGAAAAAAAAGAAAAATTAAAATTATCTATCATGATAAGCAGTATTATTGTTGGATTTTTGCTTATAATTGTATTTTGTTTAATATTTTAAAAACACCGACAGGTGTTTTTTTTGTAATATAAAACCCCCAGATAGTCTGGGGGTTCGGTTTAGGTTTACCGATGAACAAAATTTCTCCTTTTGTGTTAAACTTTTGTTTGTAGTCTAACAAAAAATAAAAAACACAAAAGGAGAAAA
>CALWTD010000003.1 GCA_944384395.1 uncultured Clostridia bacterium | reverse complement strand
CAAATTCTTGAATAGAATTCGCAATATGTTCAATTTGCTCTTTCGTGTGAATTTTAGAATTGTTTGCATAATTATTTAGTTTTTCAATTTCAATATATTCAATTTTTAAATCTTCCATTATCTTTTTTTCCTTGCTTCTGGCGTGAGCCTTAAATCTTTTAAAATTTTTTCAAGTTGTTTGTTGCAATCAATCAAAGTTTTGTAGTGTTCATTTTCTTTTACCATAACCTTTGGAGTTTTCCCGTCACTACAAAATAATGCCTAATAAAATTAGGCAAAACGAGATAAAACGGAAGGGTGCGAGTTAAACTCTAATTGTTATATAAATAATGGGGAATAAAGGTTTTAAAAGGTATAAAGCAAATCAAAATAACAAGCCTTATCATTTTCTCTTAATGCTCTTTTGCGTTAAGCAAAAGGCATAACTTCGTTTCGTGGTCAAATATGTGCAAGCACTTATTCTCCCTCTCAACTCGTTATCAGTGGGTCCTATTTCGAGTCCCCGCTTATGCACCACTAAATATAAAAGAACGAATAATCGTTCTTTTTTTATGATTAATAGTTAGTTTACTCGTTATCTTCCTTTCGTTTCTCTTCGCTCATTCAAGAAAGGCGACTGCGTTTTTCTTCTGCAAACCTGCAAGCAATTTGCCCCTTAAAAACTTGTCTTTTGTGGGTTCTATTTTCGAGTTTACGCTATATGATACTTAAAAACAATAGTAACTTAACATTTTTTCACAGTAAAATAGTTTATTAATCAACTATTTTTAAAGGTTTTATATAAACTATAACAAATTCTCTATCTTGAATATCAATTTCAATTTGTCCATCGTTATTTATTATTCCATATATATTTTGCATATAACTATTCAACGCTTTAAATGAAACATTTCCTAAATTATCAGTCCAAATATCTGTGAAATAATACTCGCTAATTAGTTCTGTTGTTAAACCTGTTGTAATTTCAGTTTTAAAAATTTTTTCTTCACTTCTAAAATACATATAGTCTTTTGTTAAAACATATTGTTTTGGTTTAATATTTTCCCAATTTTGAATATCTATTTTTTCAAAAGTATAATTATCTTCATCTTGCCATGTCACTTTAAATATACAGTTCATTCCTTTTAGTGTATTTTCAACACTATCTACTTCATCTCTATAATAATATTCAATAGTTCCTATTTTTTTAACCAAATCAACAGAGGATAACCAAATATGTTCCCCCTCAAAAGTGCTTGGCACCAATTCGCCATTTTCATTTACTTGCATGGTTCCATCTTCGGTATATGCAATGCCGTTTAAATCTTTTCTTAATTTAGTATCTAATCTAATCAACTTACCATTGCTAATACAATACGAAACTTTTGTATAATAGTTTTGTTGATACACAGGACGAATATAAAAATTGTTATATTTATCAACAAAATACGTTTTACATTCTAATCCCAAATTTTCATTGTAAATTTCTTTTACAACAAGTTCATCATCTTCAACATATAATCTAAATACTTTTTGAATATCACGATTGTGTCCCTTATAGAAATAAATACTATCTTCTGTTTGTTCTCTGTCAATTCCTTCTTCTTCAAAAAATTGTGTTTGATAACTTATGAATGCTAAAGAAAAATTATTGTTGTTGTTTAATTCTTTTAAATTTAACGAATACATTTCTCCTGTATCATTATCAATTATATAACTATACTTACAAAAGAAATAATTATTTTCAATTTGTTTAAGACTTGTAACATCTTGCCCAAACTCAACAACTGTAAATTTATTAAATGCCAAAATTTTGTTAAGTTGCCAATTATTTTGTTCTATTTTTGTATCACTATTTTGCTCTTCGTTATTTGAACTATTATTTAAAGCAAAACTTAGTTTTTCAATATTTCCATATTTATCTACACCAAGTAAATAATTTTTTTCATTATCTGATGAATCTAATTTTTGAACAAAAGTGTTAGATTGATTAGTATTATCAATAATTTGACTGCCACCACCAATAGCAACATACTTATCAAAATTTACTATATACATTTTGTCTGCATAATCATTTTGGCTAATTACACCAAAAACCCAACCAAGTGTAACTCCTGCAATTAATACTACTACTACCATTACACAAGCAAATATTTTAAAATTAAATTTACTTTTTTGCTTGAATATATCTTTATTAGCCATTTGGTTATTTTGTATTTTTTGACTTTCTTGATATTTTTTAAAAATTATTGTTGCTCGTTGTTTATTAGTTTTCATAGCACCTCCAAATTTAAAATTTGTTTTGATAAATGTTTCAATTTTTTTATTGCACGATATTTTATATTACTAACTTGCCTAACTGATTTTTCGACTATCTTAGCGATTTCTTCCAAATTCATTTCTTCAAAAATATAAAGATATAAAACAGTTCTATATAATGGCTTAAAACTACTTATAACTTTTAATAAAGAATTTTTAGTTTCATTAAAATAAATAGTATTATTTTGTTCACTAACAAAACTTTCATAATCAACTTTTACAATGTTTTTATTCTTTTTTATATAATTTAAAGCCTTGTTTTTTGCAGTTTTATAAATGTATGCTTTAAAATTTTTTTCGTCCAAAAACTTTAATTTTCTAAACAAAATCTCAACAAAACAATCCATCATTATATCTTCGGCAACATTTATATCATTTATTATGTTGTTTATAAAATATATAAGTTTATCTGCATATATATTGAGAATTTGTTCTAGATTCTCATTATTGTACATATTATTGTAAATCTCTGTTGCATTTTCCATATATTTTCCTTTTACATCTATAAATATAACAATTTATATATCATTTTGTCTTAATTTTTTTTAATTTTTTATAAAATTTTTTATTTATTACAAATAAAAATCCACCAGCTTAGCTGGTGGTTTTTCATATTACGGGTAAAACCCTACTTCAAAGGCAGCACGAAATCGTGCGTAGCCTAACATTGCCGATTGCGAATCTTAGTTATTTTTTAAATGGGTCTATTTTTTCAAATACTGTCATTTGTTCCATCTCTTTATCTTCCTTCAATTGATTCGCAATATATTCAGCTATCGCCTTTTTATTTTTCCCTACTGTGTCTACATAATATCCTCGACACCAGAATTCTCTATTTCTATATTTGAATTTCATATTTGCATATTTTTGATATATTAAAATACTACTTTTACCCTTCAGGTATCCCATAAACCCACTCACACTTAACTTTGGGGGTATTGCTACCAACATATGTACATGGTCAGGACACACCTCGGCTTCTATTATTTCAACTTCTTTCCATTCGCACAAACTTCTTAGAATTGCTCCTATTTCTAACCTCTTTTGTCCAAAGAATACTTTTCTTCTATACTTTGGTGCAAATACTATGTGATATTTGCAATTCCAAGAAGTGTGTGCTAAACTATTTATGTTTACTTGTTTAGACATTTTTTCTCCTTTTGTGTTTTTTATTTTTTGTTAGACTACAAACAAAAGTTTAACACAAAAGGAGAAATTTTGTTCATCGGTAAACCTAAACCGAACCCCCAGACTATCTGGGGGTTTTATATTACAATAAAAAACTGCCGATTGGCAGTTTTTTGTTATTTAAAATATTATTTTTTTTGTAAACACTGCATAACCATCAACAATATCTGTTGGTTGATTAAAACTTGAACTCTTTAAATATGATGTGTTTTCAATTTCATTTAAACTATTACACTTAACTTTAACAACCCCTGTGCCTGATTGTAAATGATTTAACAAATCCCCTTGACTTGATGAATCTATTATCGCATTTGCAATATCCAAATTCTCTATTATAACAGTGTTTAATTTAGTACATACATCAAATGCCGAATTTTCTACTGTCGTTACATTTTCGGGTATTGTTATTTCGGTTAAACTATAGCAATGAGAAAACGCATTATCAGAAATTGTTTTTACATTTTGTGGTATTGTTATTTCAGTTAAGCTACTGCAACCAGAAAACGCATAATCTCCAATATTTGTTGGAGAACAATTCCATACAATTTCTGTTACAAGTGGATTTATATTATCATTATACCATGCTGGTTCGTCTTGCATTGCATTTATTGTTAATACTCCATCTTTAAATGTGTATCCACTACCTTCTTTTTCGTATGTTACTTTTGTCAATTCACAACCCCAAAATGCATCATTTCCTATTGTTTTTACACTTTGTGGGATTATTATTTCAGTCATACTGCAACTTCTAAAAGCATAATCTTTTATTGTTGTTAAATTTGTGCAACCACTTAAATCTATGCTTTGTAATTCAGAACAACCATAAAATACATGACTTCCTATAGTTGTTAAACTTTTTGTCACTGATATTTTTGCTAAATTAGAACACAATTCAAATGCCTGATTTCCTATTGTTGTTAAACTTGTGCAACCACTTAAATCTATACTTTGTAAATTAGTGCAATTCAAAAACGCAAAATCTCCTATTGTGGTTAAATTTGTGCAATTACTTAAATTGATGTTTTGTAAACCATAAAACTGGGAAAATGTACTATTTGCAATTTCTTTAAGATTTGCTTGTATATCAAGGTAATCCAATCTTTGATAAATTTGTACAAAGACTCCATCGTTAATTTTTGTAACTGGCAAACCCATATATGTTTTTGGTATTTGCAAATATCCATCTTGCCAAATATTGTTTTCCATCATTCTTCCAACATCAATTCGGTCTAATGAGTCAACATAATATTCTGTTCCTTCGTTATTTAAAACATAGTTTAATGGATTAACACTACAAAAACTAGCACTAATGTTAAAACTTATTTCATTCGTCAATGTACTTTCATCAAAACAACTACCAACAATTGTAAAACTGTATTCACTTGGACAAGGATTTGGTAAAAATATCTCGAAAGAATCAAAAAATGATCCTGCAATTCCACCAAAACTTATTATATCTAGTTGTTTTAAATCATCTTGTCCTATAGCATAAGTTCCTCCTGCGGCAATAACCATTAAATAATATTTTTGCAAATCTACAACCGTTCTCTTATCTATTGCAACAAGAGAAATATTGGCTGTTTGATTTGGATACAAAGATATTTTAACTTTTTCCTTGCCAGGCGTTAAATTTTTTAATGTTACATCAAATGTAAAATAATCCATGTTTTTAGCAGCAACTTCCACATAAGAATTTTGAATATCCACACCAATCGTTTGATTGTTTATTGTTCCCATTACAACACTATATGGTTTTTCCTGTAATGAAATTAAGGTTTTATTTTGCCACACATATTTATCTTCATTTACACTTAATGCAACTTTAACTTTTTCACACATAGTTAAAAATGATGAATCAGTAAACAAAACAACAATAGTTAAATTTTGCTTTAGTGGTACATTTTTTATTTTAAATGTTGCATTTTTGCCATCATATTCTCCAGCACCAATCAATACACTTTCGTTCAAGTTTGTTAAATTTAAATTTTCATATTTTCCATCTAAAACAAAAACTTGTACAATTTCTTGTGCGTTAAAACCTAAATCACTTGCATATTCATCTAAAATGTTTATATTACTAAATGAGTTTCCAGACATATTTCCATCAACAAGAATTGACAAATCAATATCTGCATTTTCGCCTTGACTATAATTTATACTTTGTAAACAAGTTGTAAAGTATTTTATTCCTTCTAATTCTTTTATTTCAACTTCTCTAACAACTTTGTCTTTGTATGTAACAGTCATATTTGCATCACTTGTTAGACACAATTGAACACTTTGGCCATGCATTAAACCATTAACCGAACTTGAATATTCTAGAACAATGTCATTAAATTCACTTGGATATGTTATTTCAACATTAAAATTTGAAACATCTATATTTGATATAGTTATTTTTTCTTCATCTATTGAAAAGTTAACATTTTGAAGTTGATTGTTGCTATTGTCAAAAACTTTAATGTTGGTATTATAAGAACTTGCAAAAAGTGGATAAGTTATATTTTCAAGTGGAACTCCTTGCATACTAAAATTATTAGCAATGTATTTTAGTGTTATTTGGTGCAATTCATCACCCGAAGATTTGGTCATTGTGCTAAAATTATAAGTTGAAGAAATTTTTGAAATATTGCTTGTATTTTGCTCATATTCAACAAGTGGGTTTATTATTTGAATAGAACTTTCTTGTCCTGCTACTATCTCTTTTGTTTTATATTGTTCTTGATTTACATTTAAATTTTCTGTCCCATAAACATAGTCTTTCATTGTGTAATCGTCTAAAACTAACGCAGGAGAATTGTCAACTGGTTTATCTTTTGTAATCAAAACAGGAAATTTAAATTCACCGGCATCAATAGGACTTGTTGGGTCATCAAGTGCAAATGCAAAAATCATATTAACCTTGCTTACTTGTTGACCAACTTTTCCATTTATCTCTGTCATAAGGGGTTGATAAAATATTGAGTTTTCAGGAACTTGCAAATTGTTTGTGTCAACAGTGGCATACAAAGTTATATCACTCAAATTTGTAATTTGCACAACAACATAATATGCAAATTTATTTATTGAATTTTGTAAACCATATTCCAAATTTAAACTCGTTCCTGTGTTTTGTGTTTGAATGTCCGTTAAACTTGAAAATTTATGATTATATACACCTTGTACATTTTTGTTTAATAATTCTGCATTAAATCCATTTGGCGAATATGTATCGTTGTCTTTAGGAAAATTTTTTACTCCACTATCATTATTTAATATGTTTACATTTTGTTCAAGTTCTTCATAATATTGTAAAACTGTTGAAGAAGAATATAATCTTGTTTCAATATCAACAAAAACATCTTGAACTTGATACACAACACTTCCCGAAATCCCATAACTTACACTAAGTGCTGCATATACTCCAAAGCACAAGAGTGCAACTGCAAACATCATACTTGCTAAACTTAAAAAGAGTTTACTTTTTCTTTTCATCTCTTCCCCTTTATCCTACTTTTTGTTATTGTACCACATTTA
>CALWTD010000002.1 GCA_944384395.1 uncultured Clostridia bacterium | reverse complement strand
AAAATCGATAAAAAATAAACAATTTTATGCAATATTTAAGACAAAAACATATAAAAAACAGGCTTTTTATATTTCCTGTCCTTTCCGCCAATTTTATTTGATACTATATATGGCATATTATTGCTATTATACAATACCATATATAGTATATTTTTTGTTTTGGGTGCAATTTGGGTGAAAAAAAAGCAAATTAAAAATTTGCATTATAAAAAACAAGCCACTTTTAGGCTTGTTTTTTTAGTCATATATAGATTCTTTCAATGCGTCTTTAAGAATTGTGCCATCAAGCATTTTGTAGCTATTTAGTGCCGTTTCCCAATCTGTATATAGTTTTCGTTCTTTCATATACTCTTCATGGGTTACATTATAATTTTGCATTGATACAATTTTGTATTCTGTTCCGTCAACATTTTCATTGGCCAAAAAGTAACGATTCCCTTTATAAATAACCATAATGTCTTCATTGAACAAAATTTCATTGATTAAATCTTTTGCCGAGAATTCATCATTTATTACTGTTGCCATTTTTTATATACTCCTTTTGCATAATATTTTTTACCAGTTCTAGTTCTTCCGTAGTTGGTTCTCTTGCAATACTACTTCTAGCACCTTCTGGAGAATAGTCATGAACATGAACATCTTTAACTCCAAATTTGCCGTGCGTGTGTCCAATATCTATATCAGATTTTTTCTTCCTGTTCTCATATAGAGTAACTTGCTTAATTTTATCATCTGTACCTGTTATTGCGTAAGCAGTTGATGTGTTTGAAAATAGTGGCGTATTTGCACTTGAATTTTTACTATCAATTTTCTCAATAACTTTAATTCCATTTGAAGTTGTACCAACAGTTTTATAAGTCTCCTTAGTAAATCCACCTGAAGCAATGTATGTACCTCTTCCTCCCACTTATATAATAACCTCCTTGTTTAAATTTTGCAACTTTAACTGCATATATGTAGCAATTTGAATTATTCTTTTATCACCCTTTAAACTTTCTGGAATAACTCCATAAAATAATATTTTTGTTGGATTTAGTCTATTGTTCATTTCTTGAAAACCTTTGCAGAAGTTTAACAATGCCCTGGTATTTTTTACACATCCAACAGAACTTACTGCAATTGTTGAATTTTTTGGCAATCCATCGAAACACCACGAATAAGAACTTTCATCACTCCATGTTGCATTTGGTATAACATCTATTCCATTGTCTTGCCAATATCTTGTCAATGCTTTCGATTTGTAACAGTTCCAGAGTTGCATAACTTTTGGCATATCGGTATATAAACTAAAATCGGGCCCGGTGACACCTTTAAACTGTTTCAAAAACTCCATGTATTTTTCTGGAGCATACCAAACACGGTCAAACTGATAATCATCAATATAAAAATGCACATAGTATTTTTGCTTTTGCTCAACACTTTTAGCCACATTAAAAGGAATTACCTCAAATTTACTAATTATCGTTTGTGTAGGTTTTATCTCAGGAAACTCAAACT
This sequence comes from uncultured Clostridia bacterium, assembly GCA_944384395.1. GTDB lineage: Bacteria > Bacillota > Clostridia > Christensenellales > UBA1242 > UBA5893. The sequence continues at coordinate 3,413 of CALWTD010000002.1, read as the reverse complement.
CTCCTACAAGCTTACAGTTTTTTATCAAAGAAAGCTTGAAGTTATCCCGGTCAAAAGTCATGTTGTTCTTTTTCATCTGTTCCTCGCTTGAGTGCAACATCCAAGTAAACTCTGTAATATTTTGAAGTTCCTCGGTCTGCATATGGTTTAGACTGTTGCAAAATGTCAATTACTTCTGATTCTTCAAGAGCCTTGAACAATTTCGTAAACTTTGAAATCTCTTCTGAAACACCATGTAATCTAATTCTCATTTTCTCTCTCCTTAATTACTAAATATTCAATCTCAAGGTGTTTATCTGTATAAATAAATGATTTCCTTGCTGGATTACCTTCAAAACCTGCTGACAATAAATAATCTATCTGAGCACTTGTAAGCTCAATTGGTCTATCATGTATTAGCAGGTGATCTAATTTTATCAGCTCCCGACAAACTCTTATTTTTGAAATATTACTCATGCTTTACCACCTTTTCGATCATATCCGCTTTGATTAAGTCAAATAAAATGTCATATTCGTTACGCACATTACTACATCCTATTAACTCTAAATGTCTACTTTTTATAAAAATCAAAACAGTGCCCGAACTATTTACATAATAAGGCTGTTTATAATATTCGTTCGGCTTATATTCCAATTCGTCAAATTTTTCAAGCTCTTTCAAATCAACATTATCTTTAATCTTTAACATCTTTTTCCTCCAAACTTAATAGAATGTTTAATTCATTTCTAGTTATTTTAAATCGATTTTCCATTTCAGCAATTTGTTTATAAATTCTATATATTTTTTTTACCTCAAAAACTTTAAAATTTTTTAATTTCTTTTTTTGTTTTTTTATAAACATATATTGTTCTACTTCTCGGTGTCTAAGAATCCTTTCTCTAAACTGTGTAAATTTTTGCAAAGTCAAAAATTCAATAAAGTATGCTATTGTTGAAATACCTATCAAAACTCCCAATATAAATATAGCTATTTGTTGTGTTATCATTTTTCCTCCTTATTTTTTAAATGTGCATTATATGAGCTTGCACCGTAATATTCACATTCTTTATAATAATCATTTTCATTTTGTAGCATTTTTCTTCTTTCTTCTTCTCTTTTATTATCTAGTCTTACAATCATACCAAGTACAAAGAACGGAAGAACTCGAATGTCTTTTCTGTTTGCTACTGTTTCTACTATCTGCACAAATTCAACTGTTGTTAGTTCATATATCATTTGTATAATTGTTTTTTTTGTAATGCTCTGTGCATTGTTACCTATTTTTATAGTGAATTTATCTTTTGAAGCATTTAAAAGGTCAATCATAGCAAATAAGACTTTATATGCAGATATTTTATATTCACCAGCAACCAAATTAAATGAAAAACTTTCTTTGTCGTCAAATTTAGTTACAAGCTGTTTTAATCTTGATTTGTCAGTATCATTCATATTATTGATTTTGTCGTCTATGTTTTTAAAAGTGTAAACAACAGTTGAATTCACAACCTGCTCATTTGTGGCTTCTTTTATATTTTCTTTAATATTATTTACTGACTTATCCACAATGTTTTCGTTTAGTTTAGTTTGTGTACTAATAACATTATTTTCACTTGTTTTATCTACATTTCCACCTAGTTTTAGTGATAATTCATGAATTTTTGATGTAAAACATGGGAGAATGTATTCGACATTCTCTACTTGTTCTATTTTCTTTTTGCATTTTGTTTCAATGAAAGCTTCTTGTATCTGTTCGTTTGTTAAGATGTGATATTTATCAAACATTGCTTTGTCGAAAAAATTAAGCTGTAATAACATATCTAACATTGCAATAAATTTGTCTTCTCGTATGTTATAGTCATCACAAAAAATTCTTTGTTCGTTTTTATCAAATTTGATAAAAAATCCGTTTGACGAATATGCAATTTCTTCGCACAATGTCATGACAAATCCTCTGCCGAACATCTGATACTTTTTTATAAAGTGTTTTAAAATTTCACGATTAAATCGAAACCAGGGGAAGTATTTTAGAGAATTGTCTTTTTTTCTCATAATCACCCCTTTGTAATGTGTTTTATGTGTAATGTGTAAGTTATATAAGTTAATTGTCTATTTGTTTGCCCTGTGTGTAATATTCGCTAATTGTTAGATTTATTTCATTTTCAAAATCTAATATAAAATTTTGCGACTTTATTTTGTAATACATAAATTTTGGAATCACAAGCTCATAGGCAAGTGTATAATTTAAATTAGTTTTACTTGTTATTTTTCCATTTTCAATATTGAAAGATAATTGAATCATGTCATTTTCTGCTGTAATAATAAAACAATTGTTTGCAATATACCAATTTACATGATTATTGTTTAAATAGTCTTGCAGTTTGTATGTTAAATTATCTATTCTATACATATGTACTTCCCTTTGTTTAATTAAAATGGCTTATATTCTTCTTCGTCTACTGATTTAGTTTTTGTTGTAGGCAAAGATTTTTGCTCTTGATTATCTCGCTTTAATGTTAATGGTTCTTTTTCTGGTTCTTTAATATCTTTTTCTTGAATATTATGTTGTGTAGTTTTTGGAAGCAATATTGTTACAGTGTAAAGGTCGTCTGCTTTTATGTATGTTATTTGTTTTTCCAACTGCAACATTTGGAGAACCTTGACAAGCTTATCTTCGTTAAATTTATATAAGTCTATATCAATGATTGTTTCACCAGTCTTTTTATATTGTTTGGCAAGAAAACGAATAACTCTTCGAGCATACCATTTAACTTTGCGTTTTTCTCTAAGTTCTTGTTTAACACGAGCTTTTTTCGTGCGTGCGTTAATTATTCTTTTCATTTACTTTTTTCCTCCCTACAATTTCGTTGTATGTTTCAAAATGTTCTTTGAATTGTTGAATAAATTTTTGTGGATTTAAATTGCCTAGTCTTGCGATTGTGATAAGTACTTCATTTCTTGGCATATGGACACAATTTTCCCAACGGCATATATCTTTTTTTGTTAAATTTTTATCTAATTCTTTTCCAAGAACTACAGCTAATTCTTCTTGTTTTAAATTAAGCTTAAGTCTTAATGTTTTAATTGGATTTTGTCCAAAATATTTTCCAAATGGCAACATTTTTAACCTCCTTTTGGTTAATATGGTTATTTTGGTAACCGACAGCGAAAAACAATGTTTTTCGCTGTTTTTAATAGGTTTTAATATATTTCATTACTCGAATATGATTTTTTTTAATAAAATATATTGATTTTATCTTAAATTTTAAATTTAACTGAATTACAATTTTAATTTTTATTGAATTAAATATATATTTTTTTCAAAGATTAAAAATCCATTTTTAATTCTTATTGAAAAAAATATATAAATTTTAAAGGAATCAATAAAAATTAAAATTACTAATTCAAGTTATTATTCATTAAATCTAAAAGTTCA
>CALWTD010000001.1 GCA_944384395.1 uncultured Clostridia bacterium | reverse complement strand
TTTTAAAGTTAAATATCCGTTTGAATCAATATCAAAATCTTTGTTAGATAAGGCAACATTATTTATTGTTTTCCAAAATAAACTACTACTACTAGATTCATCATATTTTGTTTCATCGTTGTTTGCGATTTTCTTAAATAATGATTGATTTTTAGTTGTACAACCATCGTTATTTACATTGATTTTAGCTTGTATGTATGTAAATTCAGTATCAGCTGTAAGTTTATCGTATTGCAATGTTTCTTCGTTATATAAATAACAATCAAAGAAATTAGACAAATCTAATGTAACAATATGAGTTCCTTCATCTAAACTTTTTGTATTTTGTAAAATGTGATAAATAAAATAATTTACATCAATACTAAAACAAGAATAGTATTTTTTATTGCCAACTAAATAGCTAAATGACTTATTATAAAAAGTATTATGTTCCATTCTTGTTTGATTTTTAAAGTTTAACTTTAAAGGTGTTGTTCCAACACTAATCATAAAGCTGTAATCATTTGATAATCCTAAGCTATTTGCGATTGAAAATGGTTCATCCTCCTCACCTTCATAACTTTGGTCATAGTAAAATGTTTTTTGTTCTGGAACAATTTTATACCATTCCGTGTGAGAACCCATTCCTAAAAAGCCTGTATCAACATAATCTAAATATTTTGTACCAAATTGAAAGTCGTCGCCATATATCTGGATGCCTTTTGAAAATATATTGTTTGTGTCGTTACCTAGGTAAGTTGTGAACATAATTTCAAAAAGTTGTTTTGCTTTATCTGTGTTATTTTTGTTGCTATAATAATTGATATTTAAAACAAAGGTTGAATCTTCTGTTGCTGTTTCTTCTTTGTCGTATAGTTCTAAACTGTTTATTTTTACACTACCAACAGTTTGTGGCAATATTCCAAAACCAAAATAAAACCAAGCCCAAACACATATTGGAACAAGTGCTATTAACCCTAAAGTCCTAAGCACCCATTTCATCATGCAACCTCCGATGTTTCAACCAAAGTAATAGTTATTTCATAAGCCCCTAAACTCGAATCAATATTGAAATACAGCTCGTTTATATTTGAATATTCTTTTTCATTTTCCCCAAATGAAACAAGTATTTTATGAGTCAGTAATTCACCGAACTCGTCAGTGTACCCATCTACTATTAGTTTCATGTTCATGTTAGTAGAAGTATCTCTACTAATTGTTAAGATTTTACCGTCAAATTCACCATTATCAAATGAAACTTCAAACAAACTTTCATCATAGTTTATTGTATATTGTACAGGTAACATATACTCAGTTCGAATTGATAATGTAAAATCTTCATTTGGTACTACAAAAGTAAATGTAACTTCTTGGTTATCCAATGAAAATTCAATATCTTGGTCATTTAGTTTAATATAATTTATCATATCACCTTCTTGCAAATTGAAAGTGCCTTTAACTTCTTGACCTATATACAAACCATACACAGATATGGAATAAACAGAGTATTCTTCACTTGTATATGCAAACTTAACATTTGCATAAAATTGAGAATAATCTCTTGTCATTTGAACAAAACGAGTACTTACATCTCTTACAGTTGTTCCTGCTATTCTTAATGTATCGCTATCAAAATTTTCAACTTTATATTCAAATTTACCAAGCTCATCTAATAACGATACTTTTTCTTGGTCATTTATAAGAAATGAGCCTATTTTGTAACCCGAAGTGATAGAAATCACTCTTCCACCTAATACATCATTAGATTGAATTGTGTCTCCTGTTGATAAAGCTTCGCCGTTCTTTGTTAATTGCCAAGTTATATATCTATCTTCAACAATATCAACAGTGTATGTTTTTATTTCTTTTGTTTCGATTTCAATTATTACATTGTTATCAATGATAACATTAAGTTGATTGTTTTCTAACTCAACAGATTTACCATTAACTTTAACAGAAGAAATATAATAATTTTCATTTGCTGTAATTACAAATGTTAATTCTTCGCCATTCCATTTTTTTGATTGCAATTCTTCTTCTGTGTAGGTTTTTCCTGTTGTATCAGTGCAAATGTATGTTACATTTTTTGCAGTAATCTTTAACGAATATTCTTCTTTTGTTGGATTTTCTGGTGTTGGTTTTGAAATGCCTATATTTAACATTTCACTCCAACTTTTATTTGTAATTTCTGGCACAGCAAAATATGTTGCTGTTGCTAATGCTCCAACACATACTATTGCTCCCAATGCTCCAAGTATTTTTTTCTTTTTAGACATCCTTCCTCCTTTTAAATTTTTATGCCTTTTGAAATTTGATTTTTTAGAACTTCTAACAAATCAATTCCAAAGCATTTTGAAAGTCCATAAGCTAGTAAGAATAAAATTAGTACTATAAGTATAATTTTAAGTGCAATTTTTAATAAAAATTTTACAATTTTGCACCTCCTTTTAAACCCTTTCTGGTGTAATACAAAAAATTGAAAAAGGGTGATTTTAAAATCAATTTTTTGTTATTACCAATTAAAATCCTAAATCGTTGTCCTTTTGACTGTCTGCATATCTTTGACAGTTGAGAGCATGAGCTACAAGTTCAAGGTTACTTTGCCTACAATTCAATTTATCTCCGTCAACATGGTCAATGCTAATACCATGGTCTAACAAGCTTGTTAATCCTGGATAAATGCGATTGCCATTTTTA